>CAZUAL010000334.1:0-4375 GCA_964618305.1 uncultured Dongia sp.
GCGCTGGAGAAGGCCGGCGTCAAGCAGATGATCAACGGGCCGGAGAGCTTCACGCCGGATGGAAACTTCATCCTGGGCGAAGCGCCGGAAGTGAATAACTTCTTCGTCGGCGCCGGTTTCAATGCGTTCGGCATCGCCTCGGGCGGCGGCGCCGGCCGGGCTCTGGCGGAATGGGTGGCCGGTGGTGAGGCGCCGATGGATCTGTGGCCGGTCGATATCCGCCGGTTCGGTTCCGTTCATCGCGACAAGAACTGGGTGCTGACCCGCACGCTCGAAGCCTACGCTCATCATTATTCGATGGCCTGGCCGCATGAGGAGCTGGAGAGCGTGCGGCCGGTCCGCGTCTCGCCGCTCTACCGGAAGCTCAAGGATCAGGGCGCCGTGTTCGGCTGGAAGCTCGGCTGGGAGCGGCCCAATTGGTTCGCGCCCAAGGGTGTCGAGCCGAAGGACGTCTATTCCTACGAGCGGCAGAACTGGTTCGACCATGTCGGCAACGAGCACAAGGCAGCGCGCGAGCGCGTGGTGCTCATCGATCAGACATCCTTTGCCAAATTCATGCTCGTCGGGCGCGACGCCGAGGCGGCGCTCAGCTGGATCGCCAGCAACGACGTCGCCAAGAAGCCCGGCAGCATCATCTACACGCAGATGCTCAATCAACGCGGCGGCATCGAATGTGACCTGACCGTCACGCGCGTCGCCGAGGATGCCTATTACATCGTCACCGGCACGGGCTATGCGACGCATGATTTCCACTGGATTTCCTCGCATATCCCGGCGGGCCTCGATGCCCGGCTGATCGACGTCACGTCGGGCTATGGCGTGCTCTCCTTGATGGGCCCCAAGGCGCGGGACGTCCTGGCTGCCGTGACGGCGAGTGACGTTTCGAACGCCGCCTTCCCCTTCGGCACGGCGCAGGAAATCGCCATCGCCGGAGCCATGGTGCGGGCGCTCCGTGTCACCTATGTCGGTGAACTGGGGTGGGAACTCCACATCCCGGTCGAGGCGATGGTTGCCGTCTATGATGCTCTCTGGGCGGCGGGTGAGAAGCACGGCGTTGCCAATGCCGGCTACCGCGCGATCGAGAGCCTGCGCCTCGAGAAGTTCTATCGCGCCTGGTCGTCCGATATCACGCCGGATCATTCCCCGCTCGAGGCCGGCATGGGCTGGGCGGTGAAGATGAAGAAAAACGTGCCGTTCATGGGGCGTGAGGCACTGGTCGCGCAGCTGGAGAAGGGTGGGGCACAAAAGAAGCTCCCCAAACTGCTGGCCTGTTTCACTGTCGCCGATCAGAGCGTCGTGCTGCTCGGTCGCGAGACGATCTTCCGCAATGGCAAGCAGGTGGGGTGGCTGGCCTCCGGCGGATACGGCTATACGCTGGGGCTCAATATCGGCATTGGCTATGTGCGCGACCCGCAGAACGGCGTCAGCGCCGAAGACGTGCTGAGCGGGACGTACGAGTTGGAAATCGCCTGCCAGCGCTATACGGCCAAGGTCAGCCTGCAGCCTCTCTACGACCCCAAGAACGAGCGCGTGAAGATCTGATCAGATCGCCGCGATCTCGACCTCGACCCCGTGCACGCTTGAGCTTTCCGCCATATCGCTCTTCGTGCCGGGATTGAGGGCGTTGACGCTGAGGCCGCCCGGGATCAGCTTCGGCCAGCGGCTCTTGGCAGCCAACGCCACGCCGCGGGGCACGATCGGTGCCACATCGGCGACCATCTCGATGCTGGCCGTGGCGTTGCTGACCCGCACGCGCGCGCCGTTTACGACCCCTCGCGCGGCCGCGTCATCCGGGTGGAGCGTCACATGCTCCGGCCCCAGCTTGGCGGCGATGCCCGGGTCGTTGTGATAGGAGCTGTTCATCAGCCAGCGCGATGCCGGCGAGAGCAGCCTCAGGCGCGCCCCTTCAGGATGCGGGTCCGAAACGGCGCTGGGAATGCGCGGATACCCATCTGCTTCGGCGGCATTGCTCGCGAATTCGATCTTGCCCGACGGTGTCGCAAAGCGCAGGTCGGGAAACTGCACGACAGGCTCGGGCCAGCGCTCGACGGTTCCCTTGGTCTTCAGGCGAGCAAAACTCTCAACCCCGACCTGGCGGCAGAGATTGTCGAGGATATCGGCATCGCTTTCGAACAATTCGGGTTCCGCAAACTCCATCGCCCTTGCCAACCGGCGGAAGATTTCCTGGTTCGGCAGGGATTGACCCATTGCCGGCAGGGCGGCGGCTTGGGCCGAGATCGTCAGGTCGAAATAGGAGAGGATCAGATCGTCGAATTCCAGGAACGACGCCGCCGGCAGGATGATGTCGGCCATGTCGACCGTGTCGGTCGGAAATAGATCAATGGCGACATGGAAGAGATCGTCCCGGGCAAGGGCCGCGCGCAAAGCCTGTTGGCGCGGGTTCGAGGCGGCGATGTTGATATTCCAGGTGAAGAGGGCCTGGGCGCGGGCGGGGTCGCCCAGCAACCCGACAAGGTCCATGTGGCTGATTGTCTGGCGCTCGTTCCGGCGCAGATGCGGCGCTTCCAGATAGTCACCGTCGATGCCGCGGCGGGCGCCACCGTTGAGATAGAGGAGGCCGGCACCGGGCTTGGCGAAGTTACCCGTTGCGGCTGGAAGCATGCCGACGGCACGAAAGACGTTGCCGCCTTGGGGTTGCCGCTGCAGGCCCTGGCCCATCCATAGCAGCGACGGGCCGGCGCCATAGATTTTCGCAGCAGAGACAATATCGGCAGCGGGGATGCCGGTCTCGGCCTCTGTCCAGGCCGGGTCGGCCCGCGCGATAGTCGGTGCCAGTTCGTCCCAGCCGATCGTGTGCGCCTTGATGAAGGCTTCGTCGATCCGCTTTTCGGCCTTGAGGACATGAAGGAGCCCGTAGGCCAAGGCCGCATCGCTCCCTGGAAAGGGCTGAAGATGCAGGTCGGCGGCGGCGGCGGTTTCATGCCGGACGGGGTCGACCACGATGACCGACGCCTTCGACCCACCCAGCCAATGCTTGTGCCGGTGGGGTGCCGAGGCGGAAGGGTTGGCACCCCAGACTAAGATACAACTGGCATCCTTGGCGGTACGCGGGTCGAAACCGTCGGTCGACGTGCCATAGAGATAGTGGAGAGCGGCATGGCCGGCGGCGTTGCAGATGCTGTCCGGGTCCACCTCGCTGGCGCCGAGCCGGTGGAAAAAGCGCTGAGGGAACCCGCCGGCCATGGCCGAACAGGTGCCGGTATAATGGGTCTGCCAGATGGCTTCTGGCCCGCTTTGGGCGACGATCGTCTTCAGCCGCCCGGCGATCAGACCGATCGCCTCGTCCCAACCGATGGCTTCGAAACGGCCTGAACCCTTGGGACCGGTCCGGCGCAACGGACTTTTGAGGCGGGCTGATGGGTCGAGATAGGCGCCGTTATAGGCGATGGCACACTTGCCGCAGAGGGCGCCACGGCTCACCGCATGTTCCGGGTCGCCCAGTACCTTGACCCGGCCGTCATCGGATTTGACGATTGCAATGCCGCAAGCGTCATAGCAATCACGGGGGCAGGTGGTCTTGATGATCGTTTTCTTGGTCATGATGACGGCACTCTAGCCTCGCCCAAGGAATGTGAACAGGCCTCGCATCGGCTCGCTTGACTTGTACCTGCCTCACCCCGATTTTGTTGTCAGGACAAGGGGAAAGCTACATGAACGACCGCTCCTACCTAAGGCTGATCATAGATTCGGGTTTCGCCTGGATGTTGGTGACCCAGTTCCTCGGCGCGCTGAACGACAATCTCTACCGATTCACGGTCACATTCCTGGCCATCGATTTGGCATCCCGCCAGCCGGACGGCCTTAGCGCCAACACATACATTTCGATCATCGCAGGCCTGTTCGTGGCGCCCTATCTGCTCTTTTCCGGCTATGCGGGGCAGCTTGCCGACAAGTTCTCCAAACGCTCGGTCCTGATTGCGACCAAATCCTTCGAAATAGTGGCCATGCTGGTCGGGCTTGTCGCCTTCATGCGAGCCGACCTCACCATGATGATGGGTGTCATGTTCCTCATGGCAACCCATTCGACGTTCTTCAGTCCCGCCAAATATTCATCCCTGCCGGAATTGCTGCCTGAATCTGATCTCTCGCGCGGCAATGCGCTCATCGAGATGAGCACCTTCCTGGCGATCATCATCGGCACGCAGCTCGGCGGGCAGCTCTATCAGTCGCTTGGCTATTCGCCAGTGGGGATGGGGCTGGTGTTGCTCTCGGTCGCGATCGTCGGCTCACTGGCAAGCTTCGGGATCGGGCGCACACCTGTGCCGGCAAAGAAAGTCGCCTTCAACTGGAACCCGATCGCCGGGATCGACAAGGGGTTCGCCGAGCTTTTCTCCAACCGGCGCCTCTATCTGAC
>CAZUAL010000335.1:0-4345 GCA_964618305.1 uncultured Dongia sp.
CGCAGCCGGCATATCCGGCAACGGGGGTTGCCGCGATGAGGTCGCGAATCCATTGCGCGATATGTGGCGCCGCTTTCTGGAATTCAGCCGACAGCCAGCGCGCCATCGTGCCGTCTATCTGGCTGGCCGTCCCCTTCTCGCGCACGGACGCGATCCGGTCGTGCCACATCTTGGCGCCCTCGGGGCCGGTCTCCCCCATCACGGTGCTGGACAGGATGAGCTTCTCCAGGCGGCTGCCATGGCGGAAACCCAGATTCTGCCCAATCATCCCGCCGATCGAGAGGCCCAGAAAATGGAAACGCTTGATGCCCAGGTGATCGGCCAGACCCACCACATCGTCCGCCAGCTGATCGAGGCTATAGGCGCCGTTCGGTGCAGCACTCGCCCCATGCCCGCGCATGTCGAATGCCACGACGCGGAAGTGCCGCGCGAAGAGAGGCAGCTGCAAGCCCCACATTTCATGGCTGGTCGCCAGCGAGTGGTTGAGGATGAGGGCCGGCTTGCTGTCGTGACCGGCTGTCGTGAAGAAAAGCTCGGTCCCGTTGATGGTCGCGCGCATGTCTGTTCTACCCGGATCGCTTCCCGTCACGGCCGATTGTCCGGCCATGACGGGAATCCGATCGTCAATCCGCTTTCTGGCCGGCCTTGCTGAGCTGTTCCAGCTGCTTCTGCAGGGCCTGCATCTGCGCCTTCAGATCCGAGAGCTCCTCGGTCCCGCCGCTCTTGGGCGCACCTTCGGCCTTCGCCTCGCTGGTGGGCGGCGTTGGGCCGGTGGCACCCACCTTGAAGGGGTTCCACATGCTCATCGCCTGCTGGAAGAAGGCCATGTTCTGCTTCGACATTTCCTCGAGCCGGTCGAGCGGCAGGACGTTGGCGAAATTGTCCTTCATGTACTGCCGGATCTGCTCCTGGTTGGTGGAGAAGCTCTCCATCGTCTTTTCGAGATAACCCGGCACCAGGAATTGCAGATTGTCGCCGTAAAGGCTGATGAGCTGGCGCAGGAAGTTGATGGGCAGCATGTTCTGCCCCTTCGACTCTTCCTCGACGATGATCTGGGTCAGCACCGAGCGGGTGATGTCCTCGCCGGATTTCGCATCCTCGACCGTGAAATCGAGCCCCTCGCGCACCATCTGCGCCAGATAGTCCAATGTCACGTAGGAACTGGTCGCCGTGTTGTAGAGCCGGCGGTTGGCGTACTTCTTGATCCGGACCGGCGCCTGCTTGTCACCGGCTTTCGCTTGGTCGCCCTTCATCTGGTCACCTGGCACAGCCATCATGTACTCCCCTGCGGTAAGACTCTTCGGCATGAACTTTCTTGGCGCCCGCCCCGGTGAGCCGCCTCCCGGCCCCGGACCTTGGCGCGGTGCAGCGGATTATCGGAAACAATTCCCGCTGCTTTGCTGCAGCATAGCACTAGAGCGGGGGCATATGGCAATGCGGTCGCTGCAACGCGAAACCGCAGCAAAAACGTTATTTCGCACTAGCAGCAATGGCTGGGTTGGCCATGGCTCCGCCACCCTGTATATTGGCTAAATGACTGATGGAACGGGAAAGCAAGGCGGAGACGCGGCCCAGGGTACCAACGCCCAGGGTGCCGATACCCGGGGCACCGATACACCGGGGCCCGAGGAATTGGCGCGCCGTCTCCTCGACCTGTGGCAGGACCAGATCGGCGCCATGGCCGCGAACCCGGACATCGCCGCCCAGGCAGCGCGTCTCATGGCGGCCCTGCCGCTTCCCGGCATGTGGCTCTCCCAGATGGGCCAGATGGGGATGGGCCAAATGGGAATGGGCCAGATGGGAGCGGGCCATGAACAGATGGGCGGCGACCTGGCCCAGGCCTGGATCAAGATGAGCCAGAATTGGGCGTCGCAGGATTGGTGGAAGGGAACATCGGATGCCAGCCCAGAAAGACCCACTGAACGAGCCGCCCAACCAGCCGCAAGCAAACCGTCGGCGCCGGCTGCCGCGCCTGGGGCCGCGACCGCTGCCTCAGCATCTGAGCCTCGCGGCAACGACCTGGATGAACTCCGCCTTCGCCTTGCCGGCATTGAGCGCCGCCTTGGCGAACTCGCCGAGCAATCCGGCGGCAAGCGAAAGCCAGCCGCTGGAGGGAAGTCGGCCAAGCCGCGAAGCGCTCCGAAATAGCCTCGCCGAGTTGATGCCCCGGATCAGGGCGACGGATCCGGCGGCGCTGGTGGCGGCGCTGCAGGCTGAAGGCCGCCGCCGCTTCGGCCAGCTTCTCACCGGTATCGAGGCCTACCGCAAACACGCCTTCGAACGCGACGTGCCGGAAGCGCCCATCCTCTGGGACCAGGGCACGACGAAGCTCCGCGATTACCGTACCAAGGGCCAGCGCGATGCCGGCCGCCCGCGCGTGCTGGTGATCCCGTCCCTCGTCAACCGCTTCCATGTGCTCGATCTCGAAACGGATGCCTCGTTCCTGCGCTGGCTTGCCGCGCACGGCTTCGATCCCTTCGTCGTCGATTGGGACGGACCCGGCTATCTCGAGCGCAGCTTCACCTTGAGCGACTATATCGCGGGCAGGCTGGAACAAGCGCTCGACGCCGTGAAGCGCGAACCCGGCGGGCCGGTCTTCATCATCGGCTATTGCATGGGCGGCGATCTCGCCCTCAGCCTTTCGCTGCGGCGCCAGGCGGAGATCGCCGGGCTCATCTGCCTTGCGACACCCTGGGACTTCCACGCCGAGAACGCCCCGCACGCCATCATGATGGGCCAGATCGGCCGTCAGCTCGAACCCGTGCTGCAGATCCTCGGCGAATTGCCGGTCGACATGCTGCAGGCTTTCTTCAGCGGGCTCGATCCCTTCCAGGTGCTGCGCAAGTTCCAGCATTTCGGCACGCTCGATCAGGGAAGCCATGGCGCCCGCCGCTTCGTGGCACTGGAAGACTGGCTCAATGACGGCGTCAGTCTCGCCGCCCCCGTGGCGCGCGAATGCCTGGTCGATTGGTACGGCACCAACGCGACGCAGAATCTGAAATGGCGCGTCGCCGGCCAGGTGGTCGATCCGGCAGCACTCGACCGGCCGGTCTTCAACGTCATCCCCAGCAGCGACCGCATCGTGCCGCCGGGAAGCTCGCACGGCCTGAGCCGCCGCCTGCGCTTCGTCGACGAGCTCGTCCCCAATGCCGGCCATATCGGCATGATGGTCGGCCGCAGTGCAGCAAATGCGGTGTGGGAACCGGTCGCCGCCTGGATGCGGCGCCAGCACGGCAGATAATTCCGCCATCGATTATTGAAGAAGCGGTCCCGGATACTTCCCTTTGCAATCAACACAGGCTACCGTGCGAAGTGCGATCTTTATTCCTGGGGACGGATTACAAATGATCTCGGAGTGGCGGCGCCTGGTCTTCACCATGGACGAGCTGGCGACGGCGATCCTGCAATATCTGATCACGACCGATAAGATTGGTGAGAAGGAAAGCCTAGGCCGTATCGCCATCCTTGACGATGACGGCCTGCATGTCACCGTGACGGTGAAGGGCGGCGAGAATCCGAACGGCCGCAATCTCGACTTGAAGAGCGAGACCTTGGGCGCGCTGCTGCTCACCCATTGCATCCGCTCCAAGATTCCCGTGGCCAAGCGGGCGAAGAAGTCCATCACCCGGTTCGAGGACAAGCTCGCCCTCATCCTCTCCATCGATTGACCGAGATGCCGAACGACACCATTCAATCGGTCGACGAGCTCTGGGGGGCCCTGGCCTCGCACCGCCTGTGGCTGGCGAAGCAGAAGGGCGGGCAGCGCGTCGATCTGTCGAAGTTCAATCTCGAAGGCGTGTCCCTGCGCGGCGTCAACCTTGCCAAGGCGAAGATGGTGGGGGCGCGCCTCGTCAATTGCGACCTCTCCGGCGCCGACCTCAACGGGGCCGATCTCTACGGCGCCGATCTTTCCGGCACCGACCTTTCCGGCGCCAATTGCGAGGAAGCGAATTTGCGCGGCGCCCAGCTGGCCGGCGCCAATTTCACCAAGGCGCAGCTCTCCGGCGCCGATTTGCGCAGCGGCAATCTGCTGGTCGATGGCGGCGCCAAGTCGCTGCGCGACAAGTCGGACATGAACCAGCTGACCTTGAGCGGCGCCAATCTGGAACGCGCCAAGATCAACGGTGCCGTCATCCGCAATGCCGATCTGTCCGGCGCCAATCTGCGCAACGCGGAGATGATCGGCGCCGATCTGTCGGGCACACAGTTGAAGGGCGCCGACCTCTCCGGCGCCAACCTCTCCAATTCCGACCTCACCGGCGCCAGGCTCGATCATGCCAAGGTGGCGGGCGCCAAGCTCGACCATGTGACGCTGAAGGACACCAACCTCTTCGGCGTCGATCTC
>CAZUAL010000336.1:0-4336 GCA_964618305.1 uncultured Dongia sp.
ATCACCCACACGATGCCGCTTTCCGACATCAACAAGGGCTTCGATCTGATGAAGGCAGGTTCGTCGATCCGCGGCGTGGTGCTCTACTGATGAGCGCGCAGGTGCAGGCGGTGAGCGAGCTTTCGCGCCACCATTGCTTCGGCGGCACACAGATATTCGCGCGCCATGACAGCCGCGAGATCGGCCTGCCGATGAAATTCTCCATCTACCTGCCGCCCGCCGCCGACAAGGGGCGCGTGCCGGTGCTCTTCTATCTGGCGGGCCTCACCTGCACGGAAGAGACTTTCATGATCAAGGCCGGGGCACAGCGCCTCGCCGCTGAACTGGGAATTGCCCTGGTGGCGCCGGATACCTCGCCGCGCGGCACGGATTTCCCCGGCCAGGCCGAGAATTGGGATTTCGGCATCGGCGCCGGCTTCTATGTCGATGCGACTGAAGCGCCGTGGAAGGCGCATTGGCGCATGTACGCCTATGTGACACAGGAACTCCCCGCCCTCATCAGCACCGTCTTTCAGGTCGATATGGACCGCGCCGGGATCTTCGGCCATTCGATGGGCGGGCATGGGGCTCTGGTGTGCGGCCTGCGCAACCCCAGCCTCTTCAAATCGGTCTCGGCTTTCGCGCCGATCGCCAACCCGATGAACTGCCCCTGGGGCGAGAAGGCCTTCACCGGCTATCTCGGCGCCGACCGCGCGGCCTGGGCCGCCTATGATGCAAGCGAGCTGATGAAGAAGAAGGCCCATCCGGCGACGATCCTGGTCGACCAGGGCGGGGCGGACCAGTTCCTTTCGCTGCAGCTTCATCCGCAGGCGCTGGAAGCGGCGGCAAAAGCTTCAGGCCAGAGCCTGACACTCCGCCGCCACGATGGCTATGATCACGGCTATTACTTCATCCAGACCTTCGTCGCCGACCATCTGCGGCACCACGCGAAGATACTGGGGTAGCGGCAATCGTTTGCAGCCCCCCTCCTACCCCCCCTTGAAGGTGGGAGGTTTTGGAGCGCGCGCGATGGATCAATGAGCCCTCCCACCTTCAGGGGGGAGGGTTGGGTGGGGGGCCGCTGGAACCGGTACTACTCCGCCATATTCTCCACCGCTTCCATCGCTTCGTCGGAGAAGCCGAAATGATGGCCGATCTCGTGGACGACGAGGTGGCGGATGAGATGTTCCAGCGTATCGCCTTCCTCCGCCCACCAGTCGAGAATGGGGCGGCGGTAGAGGAAGACGATGTCGATCGCGGCGGGATCGTCCGCGCTGCGCTCCGTCAGCGGCACGCCGCGATAGAGGCCAGCAAGCTCGAAGGGATCGTCGACATCCATCTCGGCCAGCGTCTCTTCATCGGCGAATTCCTCGACCCGGAGAGCGATGGTGCCGCATTGGGCGAGGAATTCAGGTGGCAGGCTGGCAAGGACGCGACTGCCGATCTCCTCGATCTCATCAGCACTGGGTGCCGCGCCGAAGATTCGCAGCGGATCGGATTCAAATTGGCTCGGCATGGGTCGGGGCACCTTCGGCGGCGGATATCTTTCCGCCGATTAGAGCCCGTCTATCCGCGTCCGCGCAAGCGGGCTCAGCCGAGCAGGTCGGAGCTCAGGGCCAGCCACAGGATGGAGGCGGCGATCAGCGCCTCGGCGGCGATGGTCAGCTTCAGGAATACCCGGCCGGTCGGCATGGCATTGGTCATGATGTCCATCCTCCCGGATCACGCGCTCTGGCCGGCCAAGGCCAGCATCAGGACGAAGAGGGAGAAAAGTGTCAGACGCGCACTGACGGTCATGAAGCTGTCGAGCATTTAGGTCCCCTAGAATTCCGCCCCTCGGCATCCCGGCCTTGGGGTTGGTGTTACGACTTGGATCTAATCTGGGCTTTCACCCGCGCCGGCGCAGTGACCGCGCTCACGCGCAGGGTTGGTTCGGCCGACGCCCCCTTGATCGCTGGAAGGCAAGGCGGAAGAAGGCCCGAAATGTGGCGGAATCAGGGACTTGGCAAGGAGAAGTCAGGACCGGGGATGTGGAAAGCGCGAGAACAGCCCCGACCGGCCTGTGCGCCCCGTCACGCGGGCGGTATCAGCCCAGGGCTCAGCCCAGGGCCGGTCAGTCGAGCGCGTAGCGGACGATGAGGTCGATGACCGAGGCGATCTTGAGACCGCTCTTGAGGCGTTCCTGGTCGAACTCCAGGAGCCGTTTCACCTCGACATAGGGGCCGGGCTCCCGCCCCTGCTCGATATCGGCGATCTGCTGGGCGAGCGTCAGGCGGAGCGCCATGTCGTGCGTGTCGGCGATGCGGGCAAGATCGTCGGCGCTGACCCGTCCGGCCTTGGCAGCCGCCTCCCAGCGCGCGGCACTTTCCAGCGCCGTGAGCCCGAGGCTTAGAGCGAGTACCCGTGCACCGGAAACGATGGGCAGCAAGGCCCCACGCTTGACGTTGACGCGGCCGGCCTTGGTCTTCATGCCGCCGAAAAAATTGAGCGGCGGCTCGATCTGCCCGATCGTGCTGGCAAGCCGCTTCAGGAAGGTGCGCTGCCGGCCGATCTCGCCGGCAAGGATACGCAGGTCAGCCGCAAGCTTCATCTCGCCATAGACCGGGCGGAAGTCGAAGAAAATGTCGGCATTGAGCAGCGCCACCTCATCATCGCTTGCGACCCAGAGTTCGATGCGCTTCTTCCAGCCGTCGAGATTGTGGCGGCACTCGCGGTTACTGGCCATCACGTCGCCGCGGCAATAGGGGATGCCAATCTCATCGAGAATATCCGAGCAGTGCCGCCCGGAGGTCTCGAACCAGGGACCGTCATCGGTCGCACCTGCATGGATCAGGGCATGGTCCTGATCGGCGGCAAGGAGGCTTTCGCCGCGCCCGGCCGAGCCTAGGACCAGGAAGCACCAACTGGCCGGCGCTGGGCCAAGCGCCTTCGTCGTGAGGCCTTCCGCCAGTTCGGCGACACGCGCATAGACATCGCGGATGACGGCGGCAAGGGCGCCAGCGATCTGGCGCGCTGGGACACCTTCGGCCAGCAGCGATTTGGCGAGACGCGGCAGGGTCTCGACCACGTCTTTAAGGCTCTGCGCGTCGGGCGCCGCTTCCGCGTCGGCCGAGAGCAGCAGCGCATCGTCGGCCCTGAGGCGCAGGAGCGCGCTCATGCTGACGATGCCGAGCGCCGCACCCGTCGCCGACTCGGTCACGACCAGATGACGGGTCTGGTGCCGCCGCAACTCGGTCAAGGCTTCGAAGATGAAGGCATCCGGGGGCAGGGTCGCCACGTCGCGCACCATCACCTCAGCGACGGGCCGCGCCAATGATTGGGGACTTGCCGCCGCGTGCGCGATGTCGCGGTCGGTGACGAGGCCCAGCGGCCGCTTCTGCGCATCGAGCACGGCAAGAGCCCCGATCCGTTTCTCCGCCATAAGCGAGGCTGCTTGGGTCAGCGGCGCATCGGCAGCGATCGTGAAGACCGGCGCGCGCATCACCTCGGCCAGACGGTTGCGATAGGCGAAGGCGTCGATGCGGTGAAGGATATCGTGGTTCATGGCGCCCGCCCTTACCAGCGCCGAGGTCTGGGATGATGCAGCATCGTGGCGCGCTCGAAGGCCAAGGCCTCGCCGAGGGTATTGATGCCGTGCGCCTTCAACAGCGGGATTAGCTTGAGGAAAAGAGCGCCCGTCGCCGCCGCATCGCCTTTCGCCGTGTGGCGGCCATGAATTTCGATGCCGAACGCGGCGCAGCAGGGGGTAAGATCGCGGTGGCGCTGGCCGGGATGAAGGCCGGCATAGAGCAGTGCCGTGTCGAGCGCCGCGGGTGGTTGCAGCCGCCCACCCAGGCGGCGCACCTCGCGTGCAAGGATAGCAAGATCGAAGAAGATCTGATGCCCGACAATGAGTCCGACCTCGAGATGCTGCTGGATCTCCGGCCAGTGTTCGGCAAACCCGCCAGCACCCCGCACCATCTCGTCCGTGATGCCATGAATAGCACTGGAGGAGGCGGGGATCGGCCGGCCCGGGTCGATCAGCCGGTCGAATGCCGGGCTCGTGCCGAGCGTGCCGGCGGCCAGACGAAAGCCTGCGGCGGAGAGAATCCGGTCCGTGCGGACATTGAGCCCAGTCGTCTCGGTATCGACGATAACGGCCTCAAGGGCGTCGAGCGGCGTCTGCAGGGCTGGCGCCGGACCGCAGCGGACGATCTCGCCCCGCCCGCGCAGGACCTCCCAAAATCGCGATGGCCAAAATCGCGATGGCCAGGACCGTGGTGCCACTTTGGTGCGGGTTCGGGTCACGCGAGCCTGGCCCACGCTGGCCTGCGTTTCGACATCGGATTCCGTCTCCACCGCCAACTCTGCTCTTAAG
>CAZUAL010000337.1:0-294 GCA_964618305.1 uncultured Dongia sp.
GTCCGGCGGCATGAAGCAGCGGGTCGGCATCGCCCGCGCCCTGTCGATCACGCCGAAGATCATGCTGATGGACGAGCCGTTTTCGGCGCTCGATGCGCTCACCCGCGGCACGCTTCAGGACGAAGTGCGGCGCATCTGCCTGGAGACCGGACAGACCGCCTTCATGATCACCCACGACGTGGATGAGGCGATCTATCTCGCCGACAAGATCTTCCTGATGACCAACGGCCCCGGCGCGGTGCTGGCGGAGATCGTCGAGAACCCGCTGCCGAAGGATCGCGGGCGTATCGATCT
>CAZUAL010000337.1:304-3998 GCA_964618305.1 uncultured Dongia sp.
GCGCAACCACATCGTGGATTTCCTGGTCAGCCGCAGCAAGACCTTCGTTGCCGAGAACCCGGGCCACGACCCGCGCAACGTTCCGGTGGTCCGTCCGGGACTGACCGAGCCCGCCATCGTCGCATCGCCGCGGGCGGTCGACGCCAATTCCACGCAAGCCATCGCGCGCTGATTTCACGAAAGGAAGAGCGTCATGAAACGATCCGATCTCACCGAAAAGCTGCTCGACATCAAGCGCGAGAAGGGCTGGAGCTGGAAACACATCTGCGACAAGATCGGCGGCTATTCCGAAGTCCTGATTGTCGGCGCCATCCTCGGCCAGATGAAGCTGACCAAGCCGCAGGCTGCCAATGCGGGCGAGTTGTTCGGCTTGTCGAAGGCCGAAATCGCGATGCTCAACGAGATTCCGATGCGCGGCACCGGCACGCCGATGCCGCCGACCGATCCCCTGATCTACCGCTTCTATGAGATGGTGATGGTCAATGGGCCGGCCTGGAAGGCGCTGATCGAAGAAGAGTTCGGCGACGGCATCATGTCGGCGATCGATTTCGATTTCGTGATGGAGCGCCTGCCCAATCCCAAGGGCGACCGCGTCAAGATCACCATGTCCGGCAAGTTCCTGCCGTACAAATATTATGGCGCCAGCGGCAACGTGCCGGAGTACGGCTTCAAGGAGGGATGAGGATCGGTTGGCAAGTCATTCCGGACGCCGCACAGCGGCGATCCGGAATCTCGGGGCTCGCCGATGCGCAATGGCGCATCTGGGGTCATGCTTTGCATGCCCCGGAACGACCGTCAGCTTGAGCTCTTCGCCGCCCCCTTCGCAAAGTCCTCGCGCACTTCCTTCATCGGCGCCATTTCACGGATGAATGTGAAGGCGCCGCTCTCCCTCATCTCGTGAGCCGCTTTCAGGAATGCCGCCAGCGCAACCCGCGCCATCGCGCCGCCGACGCTGATGCGCTTGACGCCCGCCGCCGACAATTGCGGAACGGTGAGTGTAGGATCTGCAAAGCCCATCACCAGGTTGAACGGCTTGTTCAGCGCCGAGACCACCGTCTTGATGGTGGCGAGATCGTAAAGACCCGGCGCATAGAGGACATCGGCACCGACAGCTTCGAAGGCCTGAAGTCGCTTGATGGTGTCGTCGACATCCTTGCGGCCGTAGAGGAAATTCTCCGCGCGGGCCGTCAGTGTGAAGGGGAAGGGTAGCGAACGTGCGACTTCGACGGCTGCCTGTACCCGTTCGACCGCCAGCGTGAAATCGTAGATCGGCTTGTGACTGTCCTTGCTCTTGTCCTCGATTGAAGCGCCGACGACGCCGGCCTCCGCCGCGAGGCGAATGGCTTCAGCCGCGAGCTTCGGTTCGTCGGCCCCGCAATTCTCCAGGTCGGCATTGATCGGCAGATCGGTGGCTTCTGCGATAGCCCTGCAATTGTCGATGATTTCTGCAAGGCCCGGTGCGTCGCGGCCAAGCGTGTTGGCGAGGCCAAGACTGGTGGTGGCCAATGCCTCGAAGCCCAGTGAGGCGAGCAGGCGTGCAGTGCCGACGTCCCAGGGATTGGGGATGATGAAGGCACCGGGCCGCTCGTGAAGGGCTCGGAACGTCTTGGCTTTTTCAAGTTGGGTTGGCATCGGGCTCTCCGTCAGGGTGACGGAAGCGGCGATAGTCCTGTTTTATGTATCAGCCAAATTTGTTATTCTTTGCATAACCATCAGTATTTTGCATGGATGCCGGAATGGACAGCGAGGCGCTCCGAACTTTCCTCATGATCCATCGCCAGGGAGGCGTCTCCCAGGCGGCACGAGCGCTGCATCGTTCACAGCCGGCGATCTCGCGGCGTATTGCGCTGCTGGAAGACGAACTCGGCGTGCCTCTGTTCGAGCGCGTGGCCGGCCGCACCCTCCTGAGCGATGCTGGCCGCGTGATGGTGCCTTACGCCGAGCGTGCCGTTGCGGCTGCCCAGGACGCGGAGAATGCGATCCGCGAGCTGACACAGCAGGGCGCGGGGCCGGTCTCGCTGGCGGTGGTCGGCACGCTGGCGGGCAGTCAGCTCTCGCAGATCCTCAAGCGTTTCGCGCGTGCGCATCCGAAGGTCGAGCTTGGGCTGCGGATGGCGACAAGCGCGGAGGTAAGCAACTTGGTCAGCCGCGGCGAGGCCACCATCGGCCTTCGTTATGACGTCGACAGACTGCGCGATCTCGATCACGAGCGTCTTGCCAGCGAGCCGTTGCAGGTTGTCTGCGGCCTCGATCATCCGCTGGCCGGCGGGCGCATCGCGCAGCTTGCCGATCTGCGGGATGAGCAATGGATCGCGTTCCCTGAAATCCCCGGCCGCCGCGAAATTTCCGCCTCGCATGTCTTTTCGCTGTTTCTGACCCACGGACTTGGCGAGATCGCCTGGACGCCGGTCGACAGCCTGACGGCTCAGAAACGACTGGTCGAGGCCGGTCTTGGCATCGCGCTGCTGTCGCAGAGTCATGCGGCCGATGAACTGCGCTTCAGATCGCTCGCGACCATCCGGGTCGACGATCTCCAGGCCAGCCAGGATGTTGTTGCCGTCACCCGCCGGGGCGGCTTCCTGAGCGCGGCGTCGCAACGGCTGCTGGAGTTCATCCGGGAAGGGTATGCCGAAACGAAATCGGCCGGCCACAAGGTGGGCCGGCCGAAAAGGACGAATGGATCGTCCAGGAAAAAGGGCGGCAGTCTTACTGCCCGGCCTTCACCTGATCGACGGCGACCTTCATGAGTTCAGCCATCTTCGCCCGCACGTCGGCTTCCGATACCGCCACACCTTTCTTGGTGAGATCGCCGAGTACCTTGCGGAGCACATCGGCTTCGCCGGCTTCCTCGAAGTCGGCTGCAACCACTTCCTTGGCATAGGCGGCGGCCGCGTCTCCGGTCATGCCGAGCTTCTCGGCGGCCCATTGACCGAGAAGCTTGTTGCGGCGGGCCTCCGCCTTGAATTTCAGTTCCTCGTCGAGGGCGAATTTCTTCTCAAAACCCTCTTCGCGCTTGTCGAATGTCGTCATGTCGCAGTTCCGATCCCCTGCCGGTTTGAACCAGGGGTCTCGCATTGCGGCGACCCCGTCGGCTGCCTACATAAGTATCGGATTGAGGCGGAACAACAAGCCTTTAAGCCGCAGGCAAATCGGCGGAATTAACCCTCAATCGCCCCGGTATAACTCGACCGCTCCGAGCCGGGTCGATTGTGCTGGATAGGCCAATCGGTTAGGTTGCCCCCGAGGCTCGGTTCCTGTTCTGTTTCGGTTGGTCGATTCAGGTTTCCGGGCCCGCACGGCAGCTCCGTCGTGGGTCTTCAGTCCTTGTCATCCGGAGCACACCAAATCGATGGATTTCAACAAAACACGGTACGTCCCAATGAGCCGTCGGCGACGCATTTACGAAGGCAAGGCCAAGGTGCTTTACGAAGGCCCCGAGCCGGGCACCCTGATCCAGCATTTCAAGGACGATGCGACCGCTTTCAACGCCAAGAAGCATCAGATCATTGAGGGCAAGGGCGTCCTGAACAACAGGATTTCCGAGTACCTGTTTCAGCACCTCAACGACATCGGCGTGCCGACCCACTTCATTCGCCGCCTCAACATGCGCGAACAACTGATTCGCGAGGTTGAGATCGTGCCGCTGGAGGTCGTGGTGCGGAACGTGGCCGCGGGCTCACTGTCACAGCGCCTC
>CAZUAL010000337.1:4008-4336 GCA_964618305.1 uncultured Dongia sp.
CGCATCGGCATCGTGGAAGGTACCCAGTTGCCGCGCTCGATCATCGAGTTCTACTACAAGAACGACCAGCTCAACGACCCCATGGTGTCTGAAGAGCACATCACCGCCTTTGGCTGGGCTACGCCGCAGGAGATCGACGACATCATGGCGCTGGCTATCCGCGTCAACGACTTCCTGACCGGGCTTTTCCTCGGCATCGGCATCCGCCTCGTCGACTTCAAGATGGAGTGCGGGCGGCTGTTCGAAAACGAGATGATGCGGATCATCGTCGCCGACGAGATTTCCCCGGATTCGTGCCGGCTGTGGGATGTCAAATCCAACGAGAAGC
>CAZUAL010000338.1:0-4320 GCA_964618305.1 uncultured Dongia sp.
AAAATGTTCAAGCCGCTTCACATCGTTCCGCACGGCACCAAGATCAACTTCATGTGGCCGCACAAGCTGACCTTCATCATTTCGGTCATCATGGTGCTGGGATCGTTCGCGCTGGTCTTCACCAAAGGCCTCAATTTCGGCATCGATTTCGCCGGCGGCGTCATCATGGAAGTGAAGGCGCCGACGGCTCAGGCCGACCTCGCCACCATGCGCTCGACGCTCGACAATCTGGAACTTGGCGACATTTCGCTCCAGGAATTCGGCGCGCCCGACATTGTCCTCATCCGCATCCCGCAGCAGGCGGGCGGCGAGGTGGCGACCCAGGCTGCCGTTGCCAAGGTGAAGGAGACGCTGGGTGCCGATTGGCAGTACCGCCGCACCGAGACGGTGGGACCAAAGGTCGGCGATGAGCTGAAGTCGAGCGCCGTCTGGGCCTCGATCTTCGCGATGCTCGGCATCATGGCCTATATCTGGTTCCGCTATGAATGGCAGTTCGGCGTCAATGCCGTGCTGGCCCTGTTCCATGATTGCGTGACCACGGTCGGCTTCTTCGCGTTGACCGGCATGGAATTCAACCTCACCACCGTGGCCGCGGTCCTCACCATCGCCGGCTATTCGGTGAACGATACGGTCGTCATCTATGACCGCATCCGCTACGATCTGCGGCGCTTCAAGACGATGCCGCTCACACAACTCATCAACCAGGCGCTCAACGAGACGCTGGCGCGAACCACGGTGACTTCCGGCCTGACGCTGCTTTCGGTCATCGCACTCGCGGTTTGGGGCGGTGAAGGAATGCGCGGCTTCTCGATCGCCATGATCTGGGGCATCGTCATCGGCACCTATTCGACCATCTGCGTCGCCTCGCCGATGCTGCTCTACATGAACCTACGCAACATCGGGTCGGACAAGGGCAAAGCAGCCGGTACCAGCGCCCAAGGCGCGTAATCCGCTGGAAGGCGCCGCGCGCCGGTACCGCGGGAGGGCTCAAGATGGATATCACGCCGCTCATCCCCGTCGGCCGCCAGATCGTCGAAGGCTACGGCGACGGCCGCTTTCGCATCACCGGCACGGTCTATGAAAGCTCCGTGCTGGTGTTTCCGACGCGAACCCTTGCCTGGGATGTCCGCGAGATGGCGGGTCTGTCATTGGGCGCCCTGGCGCCGGTTGCGGCGGGTGCCGCCGCCGGCGAGATCGACTTGCTCCTGCTGGGCTGCGGACCGCGCCTTGCCATGGTGCCCAAGGACCTCCGCGCCGAACTCCGGGCACAGGGCATCGTCATAGAGCCGATGGACACCGCCGCCGCCGCGCGCACCTTCAACGTGCTGATGGCCGAAGGCCGCCGCATCGCGGCGGCCTTGATCGCGGTGTGACATAGGGTCCCGCGAACTGAGCCCAGCAGTTACCATTTGAAAGCGGCGCCGACGATCACGGCATGCTCCTCTCCATCCCCTGAGAACTGTCCGTCATAGTCGACGTTGAGAGTGACGCCGTTCTCGAAGCTGATATCCATACCGGCGCCAGCCAATCCGATGGCGCGGCTACCCTCCTGCTGGGCCAGAGTGAAGTCTGCTCCATTGCTGAAAGCGCCGGCGACATCGTCGCCAAAATTGAACTGCCCCGCGATCCCGGCCCGGATATGGGGGACGAGGTCGAAGCTGTCATAGGCGATGGTCCGCGCCAAATTGATCTGAGCGTTGGCGCGAATGGCGTCACTGTCCTGATCGCCAATTTCCACAGCGCCATCTCCAGCACCTTGTTCCCGATATCCCTCAACCGACTGGTGCTGATAGCTCACGCCTGCCATTGGTGTCAGGCGCCAGCCCTGGGGAAAGTCGAGATGAAGTCCGGCCTGCAGCGAGCCGCCAAAAAGCAGACCATCGGTTTCCGCCGTGGCGGCTTCGGTATCGCTCGCCGTCGCCACCTTGCGCTCGAGGTCGAACTGTTGGAGGCCGCCGCTGGCCGTGCCGGTGATGAAGAAATCTCCGATTTCAAAGGTGGCATAGAGAGCAGCGAACTCACCATCGGCCTCAGACTCGGCGTCGTCGTGTACGACCTCGGATCTCGTGTTGGCGTAGCCCAGGCTGCCGCCAATGGTGAAGCCATCCAGCACCTCGATATCGCCACCCAGTGCCGCGCCGGCATTGCGATAGTCAAAAGCCTGGTTGCCATCCTCGGCCCCCTCGCTGCCAAAGCGGCCAAAGCCCCGCGCCCAAAGGCGCTTGGTACCATCAATGCGGCATTCGTTGCCCATACATCTGGCATTCTGGTCAAGCTGGGCACGATTGACGGTATCCAGGTAATCCAGCCCGGTCTGTAGCGCAGCGAAGTTCCCCGCCACGATCTGGCTGCCGTCCACGGCGATCAGGCTGAGGTCTGTTGCGCCCTGAATCAGCGTGGCGGCGCCATTGCCCGCGAATTCGGCTTTTCCGATGGTGCCCAAAATTGCCGCGTCAGAATGCAGGAAGACGCCATTGGCGCCGCCGGCTCCATTGAGTCCCTTTACCTCGACTTGCGGAAAATCGCTCAGCGTCACAGTTCCACTCACATTGGTGCGGTCAATGCCGGACCGGTCGAATTCGACCTCAAAGCCCCCACCAGCCTGTGTAAGTGTACCGACAATGTTGAGCGTGCCGACTGAATTTCCAGGTGCGATGGTGCCGAAGTTGATCACATTGCTGTTCAACCTTCCCGATCCGCCAAGAATGCCCGCCGCATCCACCTGTGTGCCGCCGGCGCTGCTGATGATGCCATTGATGCCGAGCCGCCCATGCACCACGTTGATGAAAGTGCCAAAACTGCTGTTCGCGGATAGGCTCCAATCTCCGCCGTCCATGGTCAGGGTTTCAAAGTTGGAGAAGAGATCGTCCTCGCTGCCCGAGCCGGTCAGGGTTAGGCCATCAACGCCGGCGCCGCCATCAATGATACCGGTAATGTCCGAGCCAGTGCCCAGCGTTACCGAGTCGTTGCCGCCTTGAAGGCTGATGGAAGTGCCGCTGCGACTAAAGAGAACACCGGTATTGATGATCGTATCATTTCCAGCATTGTTGCCGGACACGGCATTGGCCAGGGTACTGGTGCTGCTGACCTTGCCGTGATTGATCAGCGTGTTGGAGCCGCTCAGCAATTCAATGGCGTTGGCGCTGTCATTGGAAGTGGAGACAGTGGCGCCGTCATTTACAATGACGGTGTTGGAGCCGGAGACGAGGATCCCTCTGCTACTGACGCCAGCCGTGCTGATGGCGGCGTTGCCATCGAGCGTGACTGTATTGTTGTTGCCGTTGATATTGATCCCCGCAGAGCTATTGCTGATGGTGCTTATTGAGGCAGTTCCGTCGACAGTAATCGTGTTGCTATTGCCAGTCACTTGTACGCCGTTGGCGCCGCCGCCAAGAGTGTTGATGGTCGCGTTGTCGTTGAAGGTGAAGACGCCAGTGTTGCCTGTGATAAAGACACCAGAGGCGCCTATCCCGGCTGTGCTGATATTGCTGCTGCCGTTCAGCGTAACTCTTTCGTCGTTGCCGCTGGCAAAGATGCCAAAGGCATTGTTTCCAGCGGTGGTTATGCTGCTGCGGTCATTGAGGGTGATGGTATTGGAATTGCCGCTGAGAAGAGCGCCAACGGCGTTGAGGCCATCGGCGCTGACCCTGCTGCTGTCATTCAATGTGACTGTGTTCTGAGGGCCATCGATGTCGATGCCCAAGCCAGACACACCGGTGCCAACAATCTGGCTGTTGCCGAAGGCGTTGATGGCGCTGTTACTTGTATTGTTCATGATGGCTGGCGTCCCACCGGGAACTTGGCTGAGAATGGCGCCGTCCTGGATGTTTACCGTGGTATTGGTGAAGCCGTTGACGAACAAGCCGTCGGTGTCTGGGCCGGTGCAAAGCACGGTGGCGCCGTTGGCGCTGACATTGCCGGGCTGACAGTCAGCCCAAGCCGATTGCGATTCCAATAGAAGGAATCCGGCAAGTCCGCTCAAAAATGTGGATGCAAGCAAAGCGGCGCTGAAAGCGCCGCGTGGGTGTAGACTCATTTCAGTCTCCAAACTGAATGTTCTACGCCCCACAAACTTGATACTCGATACGGCCACATCGACAAAGAGAAAAAGATAACAATGTCAATGGTATAGAAACTGTATCGATATTGTGTGACTTGGCGGGATTGTCATCGTGAAGTGCGCAGAAACACTGGTTGTGCAGCGGAACTCACGATGGTTTCAGCTTTCAGGCTCGGGCTGTTTTGCGCCGGCCTCCCAGCGCCTCAGCTGTGAACCAGTTCACAGACAAATGAACGCCGCCTCCTAGATTGGCCACCTGG
>CAZUAL010000339.1:0-4300 GCA_964618305.1 uncultured Dongia sp.
AGGCGCTTGAAGTCCTCGCGCTGTACGTCGATCCATTTGGCGGCGAATTCGCGGCACTGGCGGCGGAACTCGTTGATCTCCACTTCGTCCTTGTTCTTGCCGGCCTTCCTATACTGCTCCTCGATCATCCATTCGATGGGCAGGCCATGGCAGTCCCAGCCGGGGACGTAAGGCGCATCCTTCCCCAGCATCTGCTGCGACCGGTTGATGACGTCCTTGAGGATCTTGTTGAGCGCGTGGCCGATATGGATGTTGCCGTTGGCATAGGGCGGGCCGTCATGGAGCACGAACTTCTCGCGCCCCTGCGACGCCTTCCTGAGCTTGCCGTAAAGATCGTCCTTCACCCAGGAATCGAGGATCGCCGGTTCCTTCTTCGGCAAATCGCCGCGCATGGGAAAATCCGTCTTCGGCAGGAAGACGGTGTTCTTGTAATCCGGCTTGTTGGCGTCGGCGCTCATCTTCTTCTTCAATCCGTTCGGTTCAATTCTGCTTGCTGCCGGGATGCGCTCCCGGCTGCGGGCCGTGATAATCGGCCAGTATCCTGCGCGCGGCGTCGCTGTCGGCGGCGATCTGCGCCTTCAGGGCATCGAGCCCGGCGAACTTCATCTCGGGCCGGATGAAATCGATGAAGGCCACGCGCAGATGCTTGCAGTAGAGATCACCCGCATAATCGAACAGATGCGTCTCCAGCTGCACGCGCGTGCCGCCCACGGTCGGGCGCCGGCCCAGATTGGCGACACCCTTGATCCAACGCTGTGCATCCGCGTCTGCCAAGCTTGCCATCACCGCGTAGACACCGAGCTTGGGCTCGAGATATTCGCCGATGGCGACATTGGCGGTGGGAAAGCCCAGCTGCCGCCCGCGCGCATCGCCATGCTCGACGCGGCCCTCGATCTCCCAGGGGCGCCCCAAAGTTGCCGCGGCACTTCTGGGATCGCCCGCCTGCAATTGCTCGCGCACCAGGGTCGATGAATAGGCAGGCCCGTCGCCCCTCTTCGCCGCCGCGACCGCGGTGACGCCGAAACCATGCCTTCCGCCATATTCGGTGAGGAGGGCGGCATTGCCGGCGCGCCCCTTGCCGAAGCAGAAATCGTAACCCACCACCACATGCGCGATATGCAGCCCGCCCACCAGGATGTCGGTCACGAAATTCTCGGCCGAACGCGCCATCAGCGTCGCGTCGAAGGCGAGCTCGAAGACGAAATCGACGCCGAGCGCCTGCAGATGCCGCGTCTTGATGCGGAAGGGCGTCAGGCGGAACGGCGGATCATTGGGCCGCATGAAGCTCCTCGGGTGCGGCTCGAAGGTCAGCACCGCCAGCGGCGCCTTCTTCGAACGCGCGATCTCGGCCGCCTGGCCGATCACCGCCTGGTGCCCCAGATGCACGCCGTCGAAATTCCCCAGCGCCACCACGGCGCCATGGGCATCGAACGGAACGTCCTCGATATGCCGGATCAGGCGCATGGTCAGGATCAGGCCGGCCTTTTGGGGACCAGCAGCTGCGCCTCGCCTTCGAGCACCATCGTCTCGCCGACGCTGGCCACGGTCGCGAAGGTCGCGCGGCCCTTTTCCTTGTCGATGGCGGTCACCGTGCAGCGCGCCACGACCGTGTCGCCGATGCGGACCGGCGCCTTGAACTTCAGGGTCTGGGACAGATAGATGCAGCCCGGCCCCGGCAGCTTGGTGCCGAACACGGCGGAGATGAAGCCCGCCGTCAGCATGCCATGGGCGATGCGGCCCTTGAACATGGTGGGCTTGGCGAAGGCCTCGTCGAGATGGACCGGGTTCGTATCGCCGGAAATCCCAGCAAAAAGAACGATATCCGCCTCGGTCACGGTCTTCGAAAAGATGGCCGACATACCCGTTTCAAGTTCATCGGCGTACTTGCCACGCAACTCATCCGCGTAGGACGTGCCCATGCTTCACCCATTTGAAAGAGCCAGGTGCGGCGCCGGCCTTCAGGCTTCGCACCGCACAATCGGGCGGCACTATAGCGACCGCTCCCTGGCCCCTCAAGGACGGGCCGCGCAAGATTGTTAACGGGTTTCGGCCCTTAAACCCGGCCCTTACCCCCTGGGCTCGATCGGCACCGCGTCGCGCACACCCAGAATGTCCTCGAAATGCGCCGCGTGGGAAAGCAGCATGGCCTCGCCGCGGGGCTTGCCCACGACCATCAGGCCCATCGGGCGGCCGTCGGCGGAGAACCCGCAGGGGAGCGACAAAGCCGGGCACGAGGTCATGGTGATGAGGGCGGCGAGCTTCAGCCATTCGACATAATTGTCGAGCGTCTCACCGGCGATCTCCCGTGGCCAGCGTTCCTTGATGTCGCGCGGCAGGATCGGTGCTGCCGGCAGGACCAGCAAGTCATAGCTCTTGAAGAAACGGACCATGTCGGCGTAAAGGCGCGAGCGCCTGAGATGCGCCTTGCCGATCTCCTCCGCCGACAGGCCGAGCCCCTTTTCCGCGTTCCAGATCACCTCGGCCTTCAGCTTGTCGCGATGCTTGTTGAGGAGCGGGCGCATCGTGGTCGCATAATCGACCGCGCGCAGGGTCTGGAAGGCGTTGCCGACACCGCTGAAATCGGGCGAGGCCTCCTCGATTGCGATGCCGGCGCCGGCAATCTTCTCGACCGCCTTGCGGCAGATCGACTTCACCTCCGCCTCAATCGGCAGGGCGGCCGGATCAAGGCAGAAGGCGACGCGCGAAGGCTTCAGCTTCTTTTGCGCCGTCGTGAGGAATGGCTCGGAGGGTGCCGGAAAGGAGATGGGGATTTCCTCGCTCCAGCCCGCCATCGCATCGAGGAACAGGGCCGTGTCGGTGACGTTCCGCGCCATCGGCCCATCGACCGACAGCGTGTCGAAGCGCAGCTCACCCGGACCCGACGGCACGCGGCCGGGCGAAGGCCGCAAGCCCACGACCGAGCAGAAAGCCGCGGGTGTGCGCAAGGAACCGCCGAGGTCCGATCCCGTCGCCAGCCATACCTCACCGGTCGCCAGCGCCACGGCGGCACCGCCCGACGAACCGCCGGCATTGAGCGCGACGTTCCACGGATTGTAGGTTTCGCCATGCACCTCGTTGAACGTGTTGCCGCCGGCACCGAATTCGGGGCTGTTGGTCATGCCGAGCACGATGGCGCCATTCTCTTCCAGCCGCTCGACCATGATGTCGGATTTTTCCGGCACATTGTCGGCGAAGATCGGTGAGCCGTAGGTGACGCGCACCCCGGCAACATCGTTCAATTCCTTGACGCCGATGGGCAGGCCGGCGAGCGGCCCACGCTGTGCGACGGGTTTTGCCATCAGCCGCTGTGCATGCGCCCGCGCGCGGTCGGCACACAGGGTCACCATGGCATTGACCTTGGGGTTGACCGCCTCGATCCGCGCCAGCGCATCGTCGATGAGATCGAGCGGGGTCACCGCGCCGGACTTCAGAAGTTCGACGACTTGCAGGGCGCTGAGGCGCCAATATTCGGTCATGGTAAAGCTCTCCCCATCTCTCTCTGTCGTCATGCCCGGGTCAAGCCGCCGGGGTTAAGTGGTTGCTGCCCCGCTTGCACTGCGCCCTTGTCATCCCCGCGAACGCGGGGATCCATCGACCGAGCGACTGGCTGCTTGGATTCCCGCGTTCGCGGGAATGACAATGTAAGATGTCCATCTTCCGACCCCCGCCCTCACGCCGCCACCAGATGCCCGCCGCCAAGGTCGCGGAAGGTCACATATTGCGGTTCGAAATCGACCGGGCGAAAGGGGCTCGGCACTTCGCCCTCGATGCGCTTGCGGTCGCGCTGCCAGGCTTCGGAATGGCGGCGCTTGGGGTCCGGAATCGGCACGGCGGACAAGAGCTTCTTCGTATAGGCGTGCTGCGGGTTGCCAAGCACGGACCTGGTCGGTCCCGTCTCGACGATCTGCCCCAGCTGCATCGCCGCGACGCGGTGGCTGATGCGCTCCACCACCGCCATATCATGGGAAATAAACAGAAACGCGATGCCCATTTCGCGCTGCAGGTCGAGCATCAGATTGATAATCTGCGCCCGAATGGAGACATCCAGGGCCGACACCGACTCATCGGCAATCACCACCTTCGGATTCAGTGCCAGCGCGCGGGCAATGCAGATCCGCTGCCGCTGGCCGCCGGAAAAGGCGTGGGGGTAGCGCCAGGCATGCTCCGGCTGCAGCCCCACGCGCTTCAGCAGCCAGGCGACGCGCTCGCGCGCCGCCTCCCTGTCCAGCAGGCCATGCACCCGCAGCGGCTCCATAATCGAATCGCCGACCGTCTGGCGCGGATCGAGCGAGGCGTAAGG
>CAZUAL010000340.1:0-4295 GCA_964618305.1 uncultured Dongia sp.
CCGGTAGGCTTGGCAGCGTACCGCCATGAAGGAGCTCGCGATGGGCCCGCACTTCGCTGAGCAGTTCCTGCAACTGCCAGAAGGAAGGCCGGTCCAGGATCACGCGCTGATAGTTCGCACGGACGGAACCGATTGAGTCGGCAACGCGTTTCAGCAGCAGGGTTGACCCCAGCATCACGCGCAAGTCCAGTCCAAGCAGCGTGTGTCCGATGTAAAGACCACCCAGAATTAGAATGGTGAAAAGCGGTTCCTGCACCGCCCGAACGGCACTGCTGCTATAGGTTTCTGCCTGGGTCGCACGACGCAGCCGGTCGACATGGACGGCAAAAGTCTGACCGATGAAGGCATGCCGGTTCATTGCCTTCAGCGCCTTCACGTTGGTGAGCGCGTCGGTTACCGAATGCAGGAGGGCCAGATTGTGGCGGGTTTTGCCTCGTCCCGCTTTCTTCGCCATCCGCATATATTTGCCGACACCGAGCCAAAGCACGGCGACGATCGCAACGGCGCCCAGGAAGAACGGCCATGACACGAAAAGGGCCATCGCCATGAGGACGATCGTTTGAATAAGCCCGACCACGCACAAGGCCGATGCCTTGAAGGCGATAGCCGCTCGGTCCGCATCCGAGTTGATAGCGGCCGTGTAGCGGGCGACCGGTTGCGCCACGAAATAGCTCCACTTCGCGTGCACCAGTGCATCGATCAACTGCAAGCGGACGCTGATCCCGAAATTAGCCACGGATCTGCCGACGAAGACCGAACCTGCCGTGCCGAAAAGGAAGGAGATAGACGCCGCACCGACCACGATGAGAAGCAAGGTCTCAATATTCAGCGGCAAATTGAACCAGGCGAGGCCAGCACGCACATATTCATCAATCGCATGTGACTTCATATGGGTTTCGCCACCGACGAGGCCGACAATCGGCCAAAGGGTGGCAATCCCCACGATCTCGAGGATGCCGGAAAGCAGCAACACCAGCAGGATCACCACCTGCAGGCGCCAGCCGCTGTGGAAGAGAATTTTGAAAACGTCGCGCAATGACTAGCTCGTCGCCGATTTTATCGCCCGTTCCAGGCATTGCCGCACGCCCCCGTTGCCGGCGCGCACCGCTTCCTGGGCAAAGGTACGGTCAACATGGGTAACCCGGGCGGAAACGCTTGGCAACTCAAGTATTTGTGCCGCCGCCATGCGATGCGTTCCCCGCCGCATATGAACGATCTCGCCGTCGGCACAGATACCGACGCAGATTTCGTCATCTCCGCTATATCGGTACCCATCCCGCTCCATGGAGCGGTAAAGGTTCAGATATTCGCCGCAATAGTCGAGGATCTTCTCCTCGGAGTTGAAATTCCGCCCCCGTCCATAAACCGGCCGACCAGCGGCCCAACTCGCCTTCAGCCACTGGTAAAGCCGAGTCTTGGGAAGATCATCGCCATACTTGGCGATGTCGGACATATCCATGAATGTATAAAGGTCTTCAATCCGTTCCGACGGCAGATCGCACAGACCATCAACCAGGAAACGGTCTTTGATGTCGGCGACGGCCGTTGAGGCCAATTTGCGCCTTATCCGGAGCGGATTTACTGAGACATTTAGGGCGTCGCCGAACTGACGCTCGGCGACGGCGCCAAGGTTCCATGCCGGATTCGACAAGGATGGCCAGACCTTGAGGGAAAGGGGCGCCAACGCGCGCCAGACTCCCTCACCCCCAAGCGCCATGCTGTCTCAATACCCCCAGAGATGCTGCAAGCCGACCGAGCCGTTCGGCGCAAGCCCCAAGACGTGCGCTGTTAGGTCGGCATCGGCGGATTTCACTTGCAACGTTGCGATCCCACTCGAACCCAGATGCTGACGCAAAGTAGGCAAGACGTCATCAAGCCAGACAATATCTGAACCGAACGCAGGGAGCGTTACAAAGTGACTGAGCCGCTCACCCTCGTGGTTGATGGCCGCCAACTCCACCTTGGCCGGCATGTCGTATTTGAGATTCCCGCTGGCATTGGCGACAAAGACGCCCGTGCGGAAATTGTCCCGGGTCCGCACGCGGCCGATAAGGTTCGTGCGCCCCATGATGCCGATAGACGGATGTAGCCAGTGCGGCAAGGTCGGAATATCCGCACCGACATTACGCCAGGATGATTGGAACTCCGTGAAATCCTGATCACCCGTCACTCGGTGGCGAACCGCCATGTCCGAGGTCGTCACCAGGCGCTGCGGTGCCAGCCCGATCTTCAGATGATCCGGACACACAAGGGCCATCACGATGTCGCTCTTGCGCGGGTTTGCCCAGTTTGCGAGCACGTCGTCGATATAGGCTGGCCCGACGAAATTCTTGTGATAGCGCATCTCACCTACGAACCCGCCTTTGGCGTCGTAGAAACGCAGCCAGTAATCCTCGAACGGCGGATTCGACGCATCGAAGTTGAAACCGAATTCCAGTGGATTGTTCGGCTGGGTCACCGGCAGGCAGCATGGATGAATCATGAAGCCAGACTTCACTGCCGCTTCGACGATCCGCTTCTCATCTGGTGTGAAGACGACATCATCCCGGTTGTCGACGCCGACACGGCAAAGGTGGTTGGCAGCGATCGAGCCCACTTTGCCCGGATGCTTCGAGAAACCTTCATCGAGCGCATACCAGAACGACGTGCCGTAGCCGGCATAGGAAGCCGCGAAATAGTTCCGCTCTTTCGACTCGCCCGGCGCGCGCTTGAAATGCACCTCCTCGACCGGTCGCGTCCGTGAACGCTTCAGCGCCATCTTGCCAGCCCCGGTTCCGATCTTCACTTCGTCGTTGGCGCCCATGTCCAGATCATAATTCGGAACCGTCATGATCACTTCGCCACCGCGGATGACGGAATCGATCAGGCGGAACGGCTGTACCTTGTCGGGGTTCTTGAAGAACTGGTGCGAACCATGGATGATTGTGAAGCTGTCTTTCCAGAAGACGTCACCGCAGATGCGGAAGCGATAGTGCCGGCCGCGTGTCAGAAACGGATGCGCCACGAAGACCTTCATGCACACGGCACCCTTGCGATCCGGCATCAGGGTCTTGAGATTGAGGTTGATGGACTCGCTGGGGCCAAGCACCCGGTAGGTGCGCCGAATTTCCCCTTCGGCAATGATCTCAAAACGGAATTGCAGGGGATCCTTGATGCCGAAGAATTCTTCGAAGTGATTGAACGCAAGCGCGTCGACATCTTCGATTTCAAGCGGGACCGCGGCCGTGCCGGCGCAGAACTCCCAGTTCTGGGCGACCCAATGAACGGCTGTCGTCGGCGCGTGCGCATGGGCCAAGCGCAGAGAGTACCGAAATTTCGTCGCCACATCGGCGCCGCCGGCGACGATGGCATCGCAGTCCGTAATCGAATGCGTATCGACGGGCCTTGCTCCGGCCGGCTGATCATTGATGATGTCGGTGGATATCCAGAAGGCATCAAAGTCGCTGGCTGCGGACTTGAATGTCTCGAAGAATGCCTTGTCGCTATGAACGGCAACGCGGCGGACACGGTCGGCGCGCAGCAGCTTGATTACGTCCTCAAGCGACTGGCTGACCTTGGTCTTGGCGTCGGATGCCGCAACCGGCGGTGTACCAGCCTTGAACTTCTGCTTCTTCGCTTTGGGCTTGGGAAGCAGCCAGTCAAAGAGGCCAGTCGAGCCAGCCTTACGTTCCGAACTGCCCGAACGTTGCGAAGCCGAAAGCTCCAAATCCGAGGTCTTCATTAGGCAACTTCCCTAAAAAGGACGCGCTCAACCTATGGTCCATCTTGAGCGCCCAATGCGCAATGCCTTGTCCGAGGTCCGGACATTTGCTATGGACCGCGAAATCCTAGGGGTCGGAAGGCCGTCGCGCAATTCGCCTATCTGCGACCTAAGGTCCCACAGCGCCTAGATTAATCCGATTCCAAAGCAGCGTTTGCAAACCTGGACGATATGAACTTGAAGCCTACCGCGACGACCAATACCCACCTTAAGCATCGCCGCAGCGACTTCTCGACGCTTTGGGAAGCACTGGACTATGCCGCCCGCGGTGATACCGGTTTCAACTTTTACACCGCGAAGGGCGAACTCACCACGATTCTCACCTATGCCGAACTGCGTGACCGAGCGCTCGACTTGGCGCAGCGATTCGCTGGAATTGGGCTTGAGCGTGGCTCGCGGGTCGTGCTGGTCGCCGATACAGACCCGGAATTCGTCACCGCTTTCTTCGCTACTCAATACGCTGGCTTGCTTCCGGTTCCGGTTGCGATTCCTACGAGCCTTGGTGGTCGCGACGCTTACATCGCCCAGCTTCGGC
>CAZUAL010000341.1:0-4281 GCA_964618305.1 uncultured Dongia sp.
GGCAACGACGGTGTCGGGATAATCAGCCTGCGTGTCGATCACATTGCCGACGGCAAGGATACCCTTCTCCTTGGCGGCATCCGAGACGCCGAAGCGTTCGGCGTAAAGGAGATCCGCACCGGCATCGATCTGTGCCAGTGCCGTTTCCTTGGCCTTGGGCGGATCGAACCAGGAGCCGATGAAGGCCACCTGGAACTTCACGTCCGGCTTCACTTCCTTCACACCCGCCATGAAGGCATTCATCAGGCGGTTGACCTCGGGAATCGGATAGCCGCCGACCATGCCGATATTGCCGCTCTTGGTCATGGCCCCCGCGATCATGCCGGTGAGGTACGAGGCGTCCTGGATGTAATTGTCGAAGGTCGCGAAATTAGGGAGCGCCGCGTCCGGCTTGAAGGACGAGCCGATGAGGAAAGCGGTGCCCGGGTAATCCTTGGCGACGGCGCGCGCCGCATCCTCGACCGCGAAGGCTTCGCCGACGATGAGCTGATGCCCGGCTTCGGCATATTCACGCATGACGCGCTCGTAATCGGTGTTGGAGACCTTCTCGGAAAACACATACTCGATATCGCCGCGTTCCTTGGCGGCCGTCGCCGCCTTGTGGATGCGGCTCACCCATTGCTGTTCGATGGGCACGGTATAGATCGCCGCCACCTTGATCGGGTCGGCGGCGAGCGCCAGGCGCGGCAAGGCCGTCACGGCGGCGAGCGCCGCGGTACCATGCAGAAATGTACGTCTGTTGGTCGGAATCATAGCCTTCTCCTGCTCTTATTTTTGGACGCAATTATGCTTTTGGTACTCAAGGGGATTACGAGCCCACCCAGCGACCTTTGCTGAAATGCGGTCAGGCGATGGCGTGACCGCGGCAAGGTCGGGTGCAAGTGCGGATGCGCGACAGTCACTCGTTCGAGGACTCGGCCCGCCTATCAAACTCGCGAGCGAAATCCTTCCACAAAGTGGAGAGGGCGGCAATAATTTTGTGCGGGCGCGAAGGAATCAGGCAGCCAGCGGTGCCGGGAAACTGATCCTGACGATGGTGCCCCTGCCGGGCGCGCTGCTGATCGAGAAACGGCCGCCATGCATTTCAGCAAGGCGCACGACAATGGTGAGGCCCAGCCCCGTGCCGCCTTGGCGGTTGCGCCGGCTGCCCGCCTGCTCGAAGGGCATCAAGGCGCGCTCGAGCTCCGCTTCCGACATGCCGATGCCGGTATCCTCGACCTCGATCACACCGCTGCCGTCGGCATTGAAACTGAGGCGCACCTCGACCGAGCCGCCGGGCTCGGTGAATTTCACGGCGTTGGACAGAAGGTTGAGGAAGATCTGCCGCAGCGCCAATTCGTCGGCGAAGAGCGTGCCGCTGCCGAAGGTCTTGATGGACAGAGCGAGGTTCTTCCCCTCGGCGCGGGTTCCCACCAGGTCGAGGCAGGCGGCGGCGATGGCGCGGGCATCGATCAGGACGGGCTCAATCTCGCGCTTGCCGGCTTCGATCTTGGCATGATCCAGGATCTCGTCGATCATGCCGAGGAGCAGCGAGCCGCTGGCATGGATATCGTTGGCATAGTCGCGCACGCGTTCCAGGCTCAGCATCTGCCGGCTCGGCTGGCGCATCAGATCGGCAAAGCCGATGATGGCGTTGAGCGGCGTCTTGAGGTCATGGCTCGCTGAAGCAAGTAGCATGCTCTTGGCCCTGGTCGCCGCTTCCGCCGCTCGCCGCTCGCGGAAGAGGGCGACGATGGTCAGGACCGTCATGGTGAGCAGCACGATGAGCTCGCCCGCCATCTGCAGCGGGTTGATGCTGGCCGGCGCATGAAAGGGACCGATGCCGGCTGCGGTCGCCGCCATGGCGATGACGCTGGCGAGCGACACCAGGGTATAGGCGGCGCGGAGCGAGGTGTTGAGCGCGATCCAGGACAGCGGCACGACCAGCAGGAAGGGGATCGTCGAGAACAGCGCGAAAGGCATGGGGGGTGCCGCGAACAGGCCGATGACGACGAAGGCAACGCCGATCCAGACCCAGCGGTCGAGAGGCGTCAGTTCGCGCGGCGCTTCCTCCGGCGCCCGTTCGTGGCCGAGCCACAGAAGGAGGCAAGGCGCAAAGGCCAAGGTGCCGCCGCTGTCGCAGAGCCACCAGCTGGTCCAGGTCTTCAGCAATTCAGCCGAATTCCAGGGGCCTTCCAGATTGAGCGCCAGCGTGCCGACCAGGGCGGTGATGGCCGGATGGATCAGGACCGCGCAGATGATGAAGGCGACGACACCGGCAAAGCTCGCAAACAGCGCCGGCTCCGGCCGCCAGCGGCGCAGCAGGTTGGCGGCAAAGATGGGCCCGCCCGCATTGCCGAGCGAGATCAGCACCGCCACATGGAGGCTCGTGCCGAAAAAGGCATAGTTGATGAGGAACGAGCCGAGGAAAATTCCGGGAAAGAAGCGCCGCCCGCCCAGCATGGCGGCGACGATGGCGATGCTGGATGGAAGCCAGATCGGCGCCGGGAAAAGCCCATAAGCGGAAAAATAGATCCCGACCGCCAGTCCCATCATGAAGTAAAGCAGGGCCGCCAACAGATTGCCGCCGACACTCGGCACGAAACCGCCTTCGGCATGCAGCCAGTCGCGGCACAGGGGCAGGAGGGCCTCGAACGTCGCGAAGCGGTTCACCGTCGTTTCGCTGGCCGCTAATTCGCTGGAATAGTTCATGATTTGAACGCACCCATCACTCTTCAACCCGGCTATTCGCCTCAATACCCGAGTGTTTCACTCAGCATTGAGATAGCCCAGTCTTTAGATGTTATTTCCCTCAACTTCCTTAATTTCATATGAACATTTTCCGCGACGGAATGACAGGCGCATATCCGGCCCGGTGACCGAAGGAACGTTCGGGGGAAATACGGGGCGGCAATAAAAAAGCCGGCATGAATGCCGGCTTCAGTGCGGTGGGAGGTTGGGAGGTCGGTTACTCAGCCGCCTTCTTGCGCATTGGATTGCGGGGGTCCTCTGTCCAGTTGAGATAGGGCTTACCCGTATTCTGCGGCACCATGGTGATGACGTTCGGCACCGGGCAGGCGTGGTAGCAGAGATTGCACCCCACGCATTCTTCGTCGATCACCTCATAGCGGCGCTTGCCCCCACCCTTTCCATCGGGCACGCGTTTCGCGGCGATCGCCTGATGGCTCGTATCCTCGCAGGCGATGTGGCAGAGGCCGCATTGGATGCACGCCTCCTGGTCGATCTTGGCAATCGTCTTGAAGTTGATGTTGAGATACTGCCAGTCGGTCACGTTGGGCACGGCCTTGCCCCGGAAATCCTCGATTCCGCGATAGCCCTTCTCGTCCATCCAGTTCGCCAAACCGCTCGCCATCTCCTCGACGATGCGGAAGCCGTAATGCATGGCGGCGGTGCAGACCTGCACATTGCCGGCGGACATGGAGATGAATTCCGCCGCATCGCGCCAGGTGCCGATGCCGCCGATCGCGGAGATCGGCAGGCCATGCGTCGCCGGATCGCGCGCGATCTCCGCCACCATGTTGAGGGCGATGGGCTTCACCGCCGGGCCGCAATAACCGCCATGGCTGCCCTTGCCGTCGATGGTCGGCACTGGCGCGAAATTGTCGAGGTCGACGGAGACGATGGAGGAGATGGTGTTGATGAGCGACACGGCATCCGCCCCGCCCTTCCTTGCGGCGCGCGCCGGATAGCGGATGTCGGTGATGTTGGGCGTGAGCTTCACGATCACCGGCATGCGCGAATACTGCTTGCACCAGCGGGTAACCATCTCGATGTATTCCGGCACCTGGCCGACGGCGGCCCCCATGCCGCGCTCGCTCATGCCATGCGGGCAGCCGAAGTTGAGTTCGATGCCGTCGCAGCCGGTCTCCTCGACGCGCGGCAGGATGGCCTTCCAGCTGTCCTCGTTGCACGGGACCATGATCGACACGATCATGGCGCGGTCCGGCCATTCGCGCTTCACCTTCTTTATCTCCTGGAGGTTCACTTCCAGCGGACGATCGGTGATGAGCTCGATGTTGTTGAGGCCGAGAAGGCGGCGGTCGGCGCCGTGGATCGCGCCGTAACGCGGGCCGTTGACGTTGACGATGGGCGGGCCTTCCTCGCCCAGCGTCTTCCACACGACGCCACCCCACCCCGCCTTGAAGGCGCGCACCACGTTGTATTCCTTGTCGGTCGGCGGTGCCGAAGCCAGCCAGAACGGGTTGGGAGACTTGATGCCGACGAAATTCGAGCGAAGGTCAGCCATGGCCTTGTCCTTTACGCCTTGAGGAACTGGTTGAT
>CAZUAL010000342.1:0-4281 GCA_964618305.1 uncultured Dongia sp.
ACCACCAGCACGACATAGGGCAAGGATAGAACTGTGTGCCCAAGGAGCAGCACCGCAAAGCTCCTGGGCATGCTGAGGAACTTCAGAAACATCAGCAGGGCGACGCCCATGACCACTTCCGGCATCAGCAGGGGAAGCGAAAGGAATGTCTGTATCCCTTCCTTGCCCTTGAAGCTGTAGCGCACCAGTGCCAGAGCCGCCATGACGCCGATAATGGTGGCGAGCGCCGCCGACGTGCCAGCCAGAACCAAGGATGTCTTGAACGCATCAACGATTGACTGGTTGGCGAAGAGCTTGCCGAACTATTGCAGACTGAAGCCCTCCATGGGAAAGGCGCCACTCCGGGATGAATTGAAAGCAAGCAGAATGACAACGACGATCGGCGCAAACATGAAGACATAGACGGCGATCGAACAAAGCCGCAGAACCTGCCAGCCGATGCCGCCTTCTCCCGGCTGCCGTGCCGCCGCCGCACTCATCGGGCGAAGCTCCGGTAGACGTCGGAGAGGCTCATGAAGTGGTTGTAGGCGGCGATCACCAGACCAAGCGCCACCAGCATGACAATCGAGAGCACGGCGCCGAAGGGCCAGTCGAGCTGCGAGATGATCGCCTCGTATATGAGGTCCGGGAAGAACAAGGTATCCGTGCCGCCAAGGAGGCGCGGCGTCACATAGGATCCGGCCGCCAGCACGAAGCAGAGCAGTGATCCGGCACCGAGCCCCGGCAGGGAAAGCGGCAGTGTCACCTCCCAGAAGCTCTGCCACTGATTGCAGCCCAACACGCGGGCGGCAGATTCCAGATTCCGGTCGATCCCGTCGAGGCTCACATAAACATTGATGATCATGTAGGGCAGTTGGAAGTAGACGAGGCCCATGATCACAGAGAAATCGTTGTAAAGAAGCTTTAGCGGCTCGTCGGTGATACCCAGCCACACCAACACGGCATTCACAAATCCATTCTTGCCGAGAACATTGATCCAGGACATCGTCCGGATGATGTAGGAAACCCAGAAGGGCAGGAACATCAGCAGAAGCGCCCGGTTCTTGATCTGGGCGCGCGCAAGATAATAGGCGGTCGGATAGCCGACAATGATGCAGACGAGCGTTGTGACGAGCGCCGTCTTGAACGTGCTGTAAAGCGCCAGCCAGTAGAAACTATCGGTGAAGAAGTTGACCCAGTTCCCGGCCTGGAAAGCGGGCACGTCGAGGCCTTCGGCTGTGCGCAGCCAGAAGGAATAGATGAGCACGAACACGACCGGCGCCACCATCAGCAAAGACAGTGACAATATGGCTGGAGACAATAGCCAATATGGACGTGCCGATGCCCTCGTCACGCTTTGAGCCCCACCCTGTCGTTTTATGCGCTTTTTGTTTCACACAAGTATGACAGGGAAAAAGGACCAGTGTCCATGCCCCAAATCGCGGTCGGCATCACCGACCGTAGCAGAGGTCAGCCACCGACGCCGGCGCGTGTCGCCTGCCGCCAGCCCTGCCGCAGAAAGACGGTAAGCACGGTCAGCTGGAGAAGGATGGGCGCGAAACTCCAGACGATATCGTCACTTGCCACCGGCAGAACCAAGGTGATGTAGGTGCCGTAGCCGGCAAAGACCAGGATGATGCTGATCGGCCAGTAGACGAGCGCGAGATAGACGAGCCAGGTGACATCCGCGCGCGTGCGCCAGGAGCCAAAGCTGAGCCAAAGCAGGACGCCCAGATCGCGCAACATGAACAAGGACGCGAGAACCAGCGTTTCATCAAGGTGACTCACGCTGAGGAGTCGCATGCGCAGCAGCAGGGCGGAAAGTGATGTAGGCCAACCGTCGAGCGAGGTGCCAATCGCCTGAACGGCGAAGATGAGGGCAAGAAACGTCGCGGTGAGACTGATGATCCACCAGGGCAGCTCCGCGAGCGCGCGGCTGATATCGCCCTGGCGCAACGCGAGCCAGCCCGACCGGTAACGGATCGGGTCACGCCGGTCTGCCAGGGCTGAGAGGTAGGTCATCACCACCATCACGGCGAAGACCGGTAATGCCGTCCCCACGCCACCGCTACCGGGCCATGGCGCAATACCTGCGGCCAACACCGCAACGAAGCCAATAAACAGGGCCCATAGCCAGGGCCAAGCCCGGTACTGAAGCTCCGCCCGCATCAGGCGGAAAACGCCGACGATCGCCCACAGAGCGAAAATGGTTCCGAGAACGGCCCGGATGAAGGGCCAGGAGAAGCCGATTTCGTAGACATAGGCGGTGCCGGGGCTGAAATCCGTCTGGTCGAGCACGGGTGCCGTCCCACCCCCGCTGATCGCCAGGAAGACGACGAAACCGCAGGTCTGCGCCAGGGTGATGGTGAGCCGCCGGTATTGGACCGTCTTACGGAGGCGGATGAGCGCCGTGCCAAGCGCCACCACATGCGCCAGCGCCGCACCGATGAGGAGCAGATAGATCCCCAGCCAGAAGTTTCCAGCGCGGCCATCCGGGAAACCCAGGATCCAGCCCGCAAAAACATAGACGGCCATGGCCAGCGCGCCGCAATACCAGACGAAGCTGCACCCGCCGATGAGCTTTCCCCAGGTCATCGACCAGGCGGATAGGCCTGACATGCGCTGCATTTCCCAGGTGCCGCTCGCAACCTCCTCCGCCAGCGTGTCTGCCGCGCGGCGCGGTCCCCACATGCCAAGGACGATCGTGAGCAATAGGTTGGCCGCGTAAGATAGCTTCGAGATATCCCCCAGCAGGAAGATCGCATAGGCGATGGTGAAGCCGACGATGAAGGCGGCCATCATCCGCTGCCAGCCAAGATGGAGCCAGAGGTTGCGGCGGAATTCCGGGTTCAGTTCGACGCTCATTCCGGCTTCACCAATCGAAGCGCCGGACGCTCTGCCGCGGCTTTCATGCGCGCCAGGTAGATATCCTGCAGGCTGCGCCGCTCCGGCGCGAATGACGCCAGGGGCAGCCCGGCGTCGATCACCGCGTTCAGCATGGCGGCCCGGGCCGCCGGATCAGGATCCGACATCACGATCGCTTCGTCATGGCCGCAACTGACAACCTCGATCGTGCCGATGGCGATGAGGCGGCGGCGCAATTCCACGACCGGCCTCGCGAAGTCGAGGCGGATCTCGACCCGCCGCTCCGTCACGGCACCCATCGTCGTCAGCGGTGCGTGCTCCACCACCTGCCCCTGCTTCAACATCAGGATATGCGTCGAATAATCCTCGAGTTCAGCCAGGATGTGCGACGAGACCAGGATGGTCATGCCGTCCCGTGCCAGCGTCCGCAGCACGTTGGAAAGCCCGATCCGGGCCGATGGGTCGAGCCCGGACGCCGGCTCATCGAGCATCAGGAAGGCCGGCTCGTGCAGAACGGCCTGGGCGATGGCCAGGCGCTGCCGGAGCCCGCGTGACAACGTGCCGGCCTTCTGGCGGAGCCGATCGGCGATTTCGAGACGCTCGGCCACACGTTCGACCACAGCCCGCCGCTGGGCAGCCGGGACACCTTGCGTCGCTGCGCGATATTCCAGGCATTGCGCGACGGAAAGTTCGTCATAGAGGCCGAAGAAATCGGGCAGAAAGCCCATGCGCCGGTGGGCACCGCGCGGATTGGCGTGAACATCCTCGCCATCTAGCCGCACCGATCCCGAGAATGGCTGCTCGAGGCCAGCACAAAGGCGCATCAGCGTCGACTTCCCGGCGCCGTTCGGGCCGACCAGGGCCGTGATCGACCCCCGCTCGAGATAGAGCGAGACACTGTCGAGGGCCCGATGGCCGGGATAATCGTAGACGAGATTTTCGACCTCTAGCATGTGCTCAGTCTCTGCCCTTTCGGCGGATTTGAGAAGGCTGCTCCCTGCCCCCGCGTGTGTGGTTTTCCCAGCCAGATCAAAGGGAAGCGGGACGCATTATTTCAATTTCGAGGGATATTCTCGCCAGATGACAGATGGGTCACTATCCGTTAACCTTATATACATTAGCATCTGCAGCACAGAAGCTGGTTCACCGGGCCGCGCGGCCCGCGCAATCCGCTATCGCAGGGGAACGAAGGGAATCGATATGGCTGTCAAGACGAGCAAGAAATCCACAATCGCGGCGAAATCCAAGAAGGCCGTGAAGTCGGCGAAGCCGGCGGCCAAGTCGAAGACGAAGGACAGCGGCATTAAGCCGGCGGCCCCAAAAGCCTATGCCTCGATTTCCGCCAAGGATAGCCGAAGCGGCAAGGGCTTCGAGCTTCCCGTGCTGAAGGGCACAGTCGGCCCGGATGTCGTCGATATCCGCAAGCTCTATACCGAG
>CAZUAL010000343.1:0-4237 GCA_964618305.1 uncultured Dongia sp.
GATCAAAGAGATCGCCAGCGTCGCCGCTCAGGCCGATACGCTGCTCCTCGCCACCGACCCTGACCGCGAAGGCGAAGCCATTTCCTGGCACCTGGCGCAGGAACTCCGGGGCAAGAAGAACCTCGCCAAGCTCAAAATGGCCCGCGTGGCCTTCAACGAGATCACCAAGAAGGCGGTGCTCGACGCCATCGCCAACCCGCGCGAGATCGACCAGGAGCTGGTCGATGCTTATCTGGCGCGCCGGGCGCTCGATTATCTGGTGGGCTTTACCCTCTCTCCGATTCTGTGGCGCAAGATGCCGGGCAGCCGCTCGGCGGGCCGCGTCCAGTCCGTGGCGCTCCGCATCGTCTGCGAGCGCGAAGCCGAGATCGAGGCGTTCAAGCCCCGCGAATATTGGACCATCGAGGCGGTTTTCGCCGGCCCCGATGGCCAGAGCTTTGCCGCGCGCCTGACGCACCTCGACGGCAAGAAGCTCGACAAGTTCGATATTGCCGATGAAGCAGCGGCCAAGGCCGCCGTGGCCGCGGTCCAGGCCGGCGCTCCTTTCAAGGTGGGCGCGGTCGAAAAGAAATCGGTCCGCCGCAACCCGTCGCCGCCCTTCATCACCTCGACCCTGCAGCAGGAAGCCTCGCGCAAGCTGGGTTTTGGCGCGGCCCATACCATGAAGATCGCCCAGCGCCTCTACGAGGGCATCGATCTTGATGGCGAGACGGTCGGCCTCATCACCTATATGCGTACCGACGGCGTGAACCTCAGCCAGGAAGCCGTGGTTGCCGGGCGCAAACTCATTGGCGAGCAATACGGCCAGAAATACCTGCCGGCGGCCCCGCGCATCTATAAGAGTGCGGCCAAAAACGCTCAGGAAGCCCACGAAGCGATCCGCCCGACCGACCTCTTTCGCCGTCCCGAGCAGGTGCGCAAATACCTGCGCGACGAGGAAGCCAAGCTCTACGAACTCATCTGGAAGCGCACGCTCGCCAGCCAGATGGAATCGGCCGAGCTGGACCAGGTGGCGATCGACATCGTCTCAGGCGATTGCCGCCAGACGCTGCGCACGACCGGCTCCGTCCTCACCTTTGACGGATTCCTCACGCTCTATCAGGAAGATCATGACGATCCGCTGGAAGATGACGACAGCGGAAAGCGCCTGCCCAATCTCCGCCAAGGCGACGGCGTGAAGTCGCAGGATGTGAAGCCGGAGCAGCATTTCACCCAGCCGCCGCCCCGCTATTCCGAAGCGTCGCTCATCAAGCGCCTCGAGGAACTTGGGATCGGCCGGCCGTCGACCTATACGTCGATCCTGCAGACGCTCGAGGACCGCGCCTATGTGCGGATCGAGAAGAAGCGCCTCATCCCCGAGGATCGCGGCCGCCTGGTGACGACCTTCCTCAGCAATTTCTTCGACCGCTACGTCCAGTACGGCTTCACGGCCGACCTCGAGACCAAGCTCGACGATATCTCCGGCGGCCGCGCCCGCTGGAAGGATGTGCTCGCCGAATTCTGGAACGATTTCGCGCATCTTCATCAGGACGCCGCCGAGAACGATGGCAAGCTGCCCTCGATGCAGGAAGCGGTCGCTTTCCTCGACAAGGGCATCGGCACGCGTTCCGTCGTCATCGACGCGCTCAACGATGCCTTGGCGCCGCATTTCTTCCCCGATCTCGGCAACGGCAAGAATCCGCGTGCCTGCCCGGCCTGCAATGCGGGCGAGCTCGGCATCAAGCTCGCCAAGAACGGCGCCTTTATCGGCTGCAGCAACTATCCTGAATGCAAATACACCAAGCCGCTCGCGGTTCAGACTGAGGAAGAGATCGCGGCAGCGGCAGCCGGCCCGGTCGAACTCGGCAAGGATCCTGCCGGCAAGAGCATCACGCTGCGCAAGGGGCCATACGGTTTCTATGTCCAGCTCGGCGAAGGCGAAGATGGCGGCAAGCCCAAGCGCGTGTCGCTGACCCGCGACCTCGACCCCAATGCCGTCTCGCTTGAGATCGCCGAGAAGCTTCTCAGTTTACCGCGCCTCGTCGGCAACCATCCCGAAACGGGCAAGCCGATCATCGCCGGAATCGGCCGCTTCGGCCCCTATCTCAACCACGACGGCAAGTTCAAATCGATCCCCAAGGATGACGACGTGCTGTCGATCGGCATGAACCGGGCGATCGAGCTTCTCTCTCAGGAGAGCAAGGGTCGTGGCGGCCGTCAGGCGGCACCCGGCAAGGAGATCGGCAAGCACCCGGATACGGGCGAGACGGTGACGCTGCACGAGGGGCGCTATGGCCCCTATGTGAAGATGGGCGCCATCAACGCGACGCTGCCCAAATCCATCGAGCCCGGCGCCGTGACGATTCAGGAAGCCTTGCAGCTTATCGCCGCGCGCGAAGCAGCCGGCGGCGGCAAAGGCAAGAAGAAGGCGGCGCCCAAGGCCGCTGCGAAAAAGACAGCGAAGAAGCCGGCCGCCGAGATCGCTGAACCGAAAAAGGCTGCCAAGAAGGCGGCCACAAAGAAGACGGCCAAGAAAGCCGTGAAGAAGGCCGCCAAGAAGAAAGCCTGACGATTTCGGCTCCCCTAGCCTTTCGGTAGAAGGAGCCGACAATCCGTCAGCGTCTTACTTCGTGACCGTGAAGTGGGCCGTCATGCCCGCTTCGTAATGGCCCTTGAGATTGCAGAACAGCAGGTAGTCGCCGGCTTCGAGATCTGCACTCATCTCACCGGTCTTGCCGGGCTCGAGATCCTCGACCTCGCCCATCGACTTCAGCTTGTCCTCATCCACCCGATGCTTGCCCTTCACCATCGGGATCTCATCGTTCTTGTTCTTCAGCTTCACCACGACCATTTCGTGGTTGGTTGCCATGGCATCGTTCTTCACCACAAAGGTGACTTTGCCGGCTGGCACCGAATCGTGATCGAGCGCCATGCCCATCTTGTCGCCACCCTCGCCGGTGAGGGTGACATTGACCGTGGCATCAGCCAGGGCAGGCAGGCTCGATGCAGCCAGGATCGCCGCGCCCAGCAACAGGCCGCGCAATTTCGTCGTCGACATAAGAGATAACTCCGATGATGAATGTCAGGCTCTTGTCAGCCACGACCGCGCGCAGCGATCGTGTGCAAAGACTAGCCCTGGCGACTGACAGACAGCTTTCTGAGATGAATGCCCGCGGAAACGGGATTACGTCAGATTGCAGTCAGCTTCGCCACGAATTCAGTCCTCGGGAATGAGTCCGCCTTCCTGTTCACGGCGTCGGTCGTAGGCGGCACCATCGAAATCGGATTTGCAGGCCTGCAGCATCTGGCCAATGCTGGGCACCGATGCGCGGTCGACCTTCGCCGTGGGGTCCCAGAGTTTCGAGCGCGTGAGCGATTGCGAGCAATGGACATAGGCGCGGTCGATTCGGATCACGAGAACCGAACGCGGGACCTTGCCGTTCGCATCGGCAAAGCTCTGCAGCAGATCGGGATCGACGGAGACCTCAGCACGGCCGTTGACGCGCATCGTTTCCCCGATCCCGGGAATGAGGAACAGCATTGCCACGCGCGGATCGCCGACCACGTTGCTCAACGTATCGACGCGGTTATTGCCGCTGCGGTCCGGCAGCATCAGCGTCTTCTTATCGACGATCCGGACGAAACCCGGTGGCCCGCCGCGTGGGCTGGCGTCGAGCCCCTCCTCACCCGCGGTGGATACGATTACGAAGGGCGATGCCTTGATGAAGGCCGCATAGGGTTCGGTGAGGTGCGTCATCTCCTTTACCAGGGAAGCCGGCACCGGCTCGCCGTAAAGGTCGCGCAATACACCAGCACTCGTGATCTTTGATGAATCGTTCATCCATGCCTCCTATGCCAAGAAATCGCCCGGCTCAAGGGAGCCGGGCGATGGGTCAATGGCAGGGTATGGCTGAAAGCGGGTTCTGGCTGGCCTGCCGATATTCGTTACGCCTCGACGGGTTCGACCGTCTCTTCGCGCGGACTTGATTTCGATTCGACAATGTTGAAGGTGAGCTTCTTCTTCTCCGTATCGAAATCGACGCGGACGGTACCGCCCTTTTCCAGTTTGCCGAACAGAAGCTCTTCGGCGAGCGGCTTCTTGATGTGCTCCTGGATCGTGCGTGAAAGCGGCCGCGCGCCGTAGAGCGGATCGAAACCGATCTCGGCCAGATGCTTCCGGGCCGCATCGGTGAGTTCGATGTTGACGTGGCGGTCGGCCAGCTGTGCCTCGAGCTGCATCACGAACTTGTCGACCACT
>CAZUAL010000344.1:0-4231 GCA_964618305.1 uncultured Dongia sp.
CATCTGGTGGGCGCGCGGCCAGGTCGCCACCGACGAGGCGCTCGGCCAGCGCGTGTCGGCTCTCGAGCGAGAGCGCGACGCCATCCGCAGCGCCGAGCGCATGGCCGTGATGGAGGCCGCGCTCGCAGACATCCGACGCTCCAACGAACGGCTCGAGCTGCTGGTGCAGCAGGCGCTCGACAAGCACCGCGAGTGAGGCCACGGCATGACAGGCAGCTCAGACCCCCTCCCGACGCCGACGCCCACCCCGGCGCCGCAGCCGCCCGCGCTGCTGCAGCCCATCCTCATCGGCACCCCGCCCGCGCCGCCGGCCGAGGATGCCGGCTGGCAGGCCTGGGACATCTACCTGCGCCGCGTGGCGCTCATCAACGACACGCTGCTGCGCCAGCGCGCCGCAGCCGCCAGCGAGGCGCACGGCGCGGCCCAAGCCGACACGGCGACGGCCATGCGCGAGGCGGTCGCAGCGCAGACCGGGCTGGCGACCGAGCTCGCCAAGCCGCAGCCCGAGCGGCTGCCGCGCCGCGCCGACCTCGTGCTGCAGGTGGCCGAGCGGCTGCCGCCGATGACCGGGCTGACGGATCTGCAGATCGTGGATCTGGCGATCCAGAGGGTGGACGCGTGGCTCAGGCGCTTCCCTGGCGCGGCGACGTAGATGGACCGCTCTCGGTGCCAGCGCGGCGCACCCGCAGCGGCGCGCACTGGGTGCCGCTCGACATGGGCCGCCGCTACGGCGCGCACGAGGCGCGCGAGGCCCCGGCGCAGCCACTCCGGGCGCTGGCCCTGGCGGCGGGCTTCGTCGAGCACTACATGGGCGCTGCCGTCGTGCGCATCGACGGCGTGCTCTACGGCTAGGTAGGAGGTGGTGATGCGAGTCCGACCGATCCCGCAGTGGCGCCGCGCGTGGCGCATGCTCAGCGTGCAGGTGGCGGCGCTGGCCGTGGCCTGGGGCGCGCTGCCGGAAGACGCGCAGGCGGCCGTGCTCGACGCGGTGGGCGTGCCTGCATCGCGCGTGCCGGCGCTGCTCGGGTTGCTGTTCCTCGTTGGGCGCCTCGTGGCGCAGCCGGCTGTCGGCGGCGATGGCGATGGGGGCGCGCCATGATCGAGCTCGGCCACTACCTGATGGGCCGCGACTCGCAGTACGGCCACCTGCTCGGCCCGGATCTGCGCGCGCAGGCCCGGCGCACGGTCGATCTGGCGAACGCCCTGCTCGTGCTCGCCAAGGGCGCCGGCGTCACGCTGGAGCACAGCCCGCGCACCGGGACGATCGTCACCAGCGGCTGGCGCCCGGCCGACGTGAACGAGCGCACGCCCGGCGCCGCACCGAAGAGCCGCCACATCACCTGCCAGGCCATCGACCTCTACGACCCCGACGGCGACCTCGACGACTGGCTGCTCGCGAGCGCCGACACGGTGCTGCGCGACCTCGGTCTGTGGCTCGAGCACCCGGCGGCGACGAAGGGATGGGCGCACGTCCAGACGGTGCCGCCGCGCAGCGGCCGCCGTGTGTTCTACCCATGATGCCCTGGCGCTGGCTGGCGCTGGCCTCCGCCGCCATCGTGGCGATCGGCGCGCTGCTCGGCTGGGGTGAGGGCCGCGAGCGCGCGGGGTATCGCGCGGGGTCTGCGGCTGTGCGCACCGAGTGGCAGGCGGCAGACCTCGTGCGCGCCGCGGCAGCTGCCCGCGCGCAGGAGGCGGCGAGGATCGAGGAGCAGCGCCGCGCCGCGGCGCACCAGGAGGTGGTCGATGCGTACCAGGCTCAACTGCAGCGCGCCCGCGCTGACGCTGTCGTGGCTGCTGCTGCTGCTGGTCGGCTGCAGCAGCGCGTCGCCGCCCTACTCGCCGCCGCCCGAGATCGTGCGGCCGCCGGCGATCCCGCGCCTTCCGCTGGCAGCCCGGCAGCCGACGACGCCGCCGGAGTGCTCGCCGACGTGCTCGGCCGGTGCGTCGAGCGCGTTCGACGCCTGGCTGAAGTTGCCGACGAGCGCGGCGCCGCCGGGGCCGCATGCGAGCAGGCCTACGACTCGCTGACCGTGGCCGGCGGGGCCGCCGAAACCGGTGGGGGACTTCTTGGCCGGTCGCCATGATCAGGGCGCGCCGCGTTCCCTGTGTGCACGCCTTGTCGCGCACCATGCTCACGTAGGCGGGCCGTGATTGCAAATCCGTAGAGGCCGGTTCGACTCCGGCTCGCGCCTCCACCTATGAAAACGCCCCACTCGTGGGGCGTTTCTCTTGCGGGGCCGTGGGGGACTTCTTGGCCTGTCAGGCCCTGCGCTTGATCGCCGCGAGGGCCTCCGCCAGGCGCCGCGTGCCGTGGTGCGCATATCGCTGCGTCGTCGCGGTGGACTTGTGGCCGAGCACCGCGCCCACCGTCCCCAGGTCGATTCCGGCGTCGACCATCGCCGTCGCCGCGCTGTGCCGCAGGTCGTGCAGGTGCACGTGCTCGAGGCCGCAGGCCGTGCGCGCGAGCGGCCAGTAGTAGGCGATCACGGAACGCCGCGGCGGCGGGATGCGGCAGGCGCTGGCGATGATCGGCAGCGCCGGGACGATGCGCGGGGAGCCGTTCTTGGTGTCGCGCAGCACGAACGCTCCGGGAGCGCGCTCGGCAGACAGGATCTCGCCGAGCCGCATGCCGGTCCAGTAGGCGATGCGGATCACCGCGCGCACGCCGCGATGCCTGCACGCGCGCGCCAGCAGGATCATCTCGCGCCGGCTCACCACCACGTCGCGCGCGTTGCGCACGACGGGCGACACCACGCGCGCGCCGGGGTCGGAGTCTCCCCATCCGTGCCGCTTCCATACCCACCTGCACGCGGCCCGGAGGTAGGCGATACGGTTCTTGATCGTCGCGGCGGAGAGCGCGCCGCGCTGGTCTGCCGCGTACTCGCTGCAGATCGCCGGGAGGTCCTGCAGCGGGCGGCCCGTCCACCAGTCTCGAGTGGCCTCGAGCTCCCGCTCCGTGTTGTCGCAGGACTTCAGGTCTCGCAGTCGCTCGCGCTTGTAACGAGCGACAGCATCGTCGATGAGATGCCGAGGCTTGGCGATGCCGGTCGCGAGCGCGTACAGGGCCGCGCCTTGCGCGCGGTCGAACGCCTCGGCCTGGGCGCGCGTCCAGCCGGCAGGGAGAAGCTGGCGCCTCCGAACGCGTCGGCCGCCGATGTAGCGGTCGAAGTCGAAGCGCCAGCGCCCGGTGCGCTTGTCTGGGTAGATCGGCATCGCTCGAGGTACCCCTCAACGTCGTCCGGCGAGAAGCGTACCGCATCGTCGAACCGGTACGCCGGCAGCTTCCCGGCCCGCGCAAGGTCGTACACCTTGCCTCGGCTCAGGCCGAGCATCGACGCCACCTGCGAGGCCTTGAGCAGCGGCCGTTGCATCTGCGTGGATCCGGTTGGCGGGCGGGGTTGCGTGTCGCGTCGTCCGGGTCAGCCGCCGGCCATCGAAACGACCTTGGAGCTGCCGCCCTTCGGGAGGGGGCTCTTGCCGCTCGCGTCGAGTGCGCGCTTGGACCTCTGCCCGCCCGCCGCCTCTTCGATGTCGGACTGGGCGTCGTCGTCGATCTCCGGGCCCGTCAGGGTCATCTTGATGTCCGTGCTCTTCAGGCCCGTCAGCTTGCCGCGCGTGGTGTCGGTGAGGCCCGGCGCATCCACCGTCCACTGCAGCACGACGCCCTTGGCCTCCGGGCGCATCGACACGCGGTGCACCTTGCAGTCGCTGAGCGTGATGTTGCTGCGGGCGCCGCCCATGCCCAGGTCGATGACGACCTCGCATCCGGTCTGCTCGTAGACCCACGGCAGCCGCTTCGTGTGCTCGCCGATGCTCGTGAGCTCGGCAGTCTCCAGGCCGTCGATCTCGCCCTGCGCCTTCTGCGCGGCCTTGCGGTACAGCATCGACGGCAGGAAGCCGTCGAACATGGCGAGCGCGCCAGCCCCGAGGGTGGCCTGTAGAAGGAGCTGCGCGCCCGGCTGCTCGTCGGGCTTGCGGTCTTTCTGCGACAGCACGCGCACGTCGAGCACGCGCACGCTGGTGATGGATTCCAACTGGAACATGGCGATGGCCTTTCTGGCTGTGGGGGAGGCTGGTCAGTAGGGGATGTCGCTCTCGTCGTCATCGCCGACTCGGCGATGCGTTGTCGGCAAGCTGCTGGCAAGCAGGCGCTGACGCTGCTCGTCCGGCAGCGATTCGTTAGGCCTTTCCAGGTCGAGCCCGGGCGAAAGCGCCAACGCAGCTCGTGTCG
>CAZUAL010000345.1:0-4211 GCA_964618305.1 uncultured Dongia sp.
GGCCACAACGCCGGCCACACGCTGGTCATCGGCGGCAAGAAGACGGTGCTGCATCTGGTGCCGTCCGGCATCCTTCGCGAGGGCGTCACCTGCTACATCGGCAACGGCGTCGTGCTCTCGCCGGACGCGCTGGTCAAGGAACTCGACGAACTGAAGGCCGCCGGCGTCGATGCCGATGCACGGTTGCGGATTTCCGAAGCCTGCCCGCTGATCCTGCCGTATCACCAGGCGCTCGACATGGCGCGCGAGGCGGCCAAGGGCGCGAAGAAGATCGGCACCACCGGCCGTGGCATCGGCCCGGCCTACGAGGACAAGGTGGCCCGACGCGGCCTGCGCGTGCAGGACCTGCTGCGGCCCAAGCGTTTCGCCGAGAAGCTCGGCGAGGTGCTCGAATACCACAACTTCGTGCTAAAGAATTTCCTCGGCGCCGATCCGGTCGATTTCCAGAAGGTGCTCGACGGCGCCATGGCGCTGGCGCCGCGCCTGACCAGGATGATCGCCGATGTGCCGCGCTCGCTGTACGAAGCGCACAAGGGCGGCGCCAACATCCTGTTCGAGGGCGCGCAGGGTACGCTGCTCGACATCGACCACGGCACCTATCCCTATGTCACGTCGTCGAACTGCATCGCCGGCGGCGCCTCCACCGGCGCCGGCATCGGCCCGGGCATGCTGCACTATGTGCTTGGCATCACCAAGGCCTACACCACGCGCGTCGGCAGCGGCCCGTTCCCGACCGAGCTATACGATGCCGTCGACAAGCAGGACCCGATCGGCAAGCACATGGCCACCAAGGGCCACGAGTTCGGTGCCACTACCGGCCGCGCGCGTCGCTGCGGCTGGTTCGACGCCGCCGCGCTCAAGCGCTCCATCCAGATCAACGGCGTCTCCGGCCTGTGCGTGATGAAGCTCGACGTGCTCGACGGCATCGAGGAAATGAAGCTCTGCACCGGCTACAAGCTCGACGGCCAGTTCACCGACATCCTGCCGGTGGGCGCCGATGACCTCGAGCGTTGCGAGCCGGTGTACGAGTCGATGCCGGGCTGGACGGAAAGCACCGTCGGCGTGAAGACCTTCGAAGGATTGCCGAAGACCGCGCAGAACTACATCAAGCGCATGGAAGCGCTTTGCGGCGTGCCGGTGGACATGATTTCGACCGGGCCGGACCGCGAAGAGACCATCGTCCTGCGCCACCCGTTCAAGTAACGCATCAGTCGTGGCGTCCCGCCACGGCTGACTTTCGTCGTGCAGCGCTTCCCGAACGCCGGCTTGCGGGTGGTCCGGACGACCGACGGGTTGGGCATCACTTAACTCTCCTGATGACAAAGGCGTTCTCCGCCTTTGAAAAGCCCACGGATGGGTAATACGACATAGCGCCTGGAGCGGAGAGCAGGATGAGGGACACCTCATCGCCGATGGTGGTTTGCACCCGCCTTATGAGTTCCTTGCCGATCCCGTGCTTCTGAAACGCTTTATCGACCGCCAAGTCGGACAGGTAGCAGCAATAGCTGTAGTCAGTGAGTGCGCGGCACACGCCGACTAGAACGCCATTCGCCCATGCGGAAACGACCAGATTCGACGCGGCGAACATTCTGGCGATGCGTGGGATGTCTTCCGTTGGACGTGTGATGCCCGACGAGTCGAACACGCGAGCGACGTCAGTAGGGTTCAGCGGGAAATTGTGACGGTATTCGATCATGATGTGCGGAGGGGTAGACGGCGATTGCCTCGTGCGGCATTACGTTTGAGTTAGTGGTCGGTGAGCAATTCACCGGAAGAAACCACTCGCGCAAACAAACCATTCAGCGCCGCCAGATAGGCAGCTTGAACATTCTCGGCGGTCACTTGAGTACCGTTGAACGAAAGCGCCCGAGTTGCACAAGCATCATGGGCCAAAGAACAGGCAAACCCAAGATCAGCCGCCGCACGTGTTGTAGTGTCGATGCACATGTGCGTCATCATTCCTGCGATCGCGAGGCGGGAGATGTTCTCCTTTTCGAGATGTTGCCGCAAGGGCGTTTCTCGGAAGCTGTTGGGAAAATGCTTTTGAAACACAGGCTCGCCGGGCATTGGCGAGACGGAATGGTAAATTTCAGCGCCAACCGTATTGGGGAGAAAAAAGGTTGCACCGGGACGGGCGGCGATATGCTGAATATGGATGACCGGCAATGATTTCGCACGGAAAGCAGCAAGCAATGTTGCGGCTTGAGACGCAGCGGCTCGAGAGCCGACAACCTCCATCGCGCCACCAGGGAAGTAGTCGTTTTGGATGTCGATGAGGAGGAGCGCAATCGTCATGGAAACCTCTGGCGTTTGAGGTAACCGGCCGCCGGAGCGGCGAAGCCGCGTAGAGAACCAGCAAGCGCACCTTGCAGGCGGTCTGTGTTGGCCAAGAGGTCAGGCATCGGCCTCTCCGTCGGGGTCAGTAGGATAGACCGACAAGCAGAGCGACACGCCAACAGAGCCGGCAAGCAGAAGCAACTCGGGTGGAAACGTGAATGAGGCCCAGCCAGGTGGATAGATCTCGGCGCCGAAATCGAGAACTGTCCTCTCCACGCCGGGAAAGGAAGCCAGTGCTCTAATGGGTTCTTCGTTCCGCCGGAGAAACACGGTTACATCCTCAATCTGCTGCGAAAGCTCGGAGAAGTCCGCTTCGCTCGCCACCACGCGGATACCAGAGGAGCCGTTAATCTCGTCATTGGTCTTGCTGCGCGGGAATCGCTTTTCTCCCTTGCGCCAAAGCGAGTCAGCGACAAGGGGTGACTTTGCGATGAACCCATCAACGTCAAAGTCTGTCCCGCCAGCGCGAAGAATGCACGTCATAGATGTCTAACGTAACAGTGAGCGGCGAAGCGCCGCAAGCGCGGAGTACGCTCGACTGCCGGGTTGGAACTCATCTTTTCTTGCGCTCCCACGATTCAAGAACGAACAGCGCCACGGTATGCGCAGAATGAACCGCAAGGCGTGAGTGCCTAGATTCAAGCTTGTATGACTTCTTTCCCGCTCCGTGGGCAGAACTCGCGTGGGTTCTTAGCGCGCCAATTCCATCAACGAGTGCAAGCAACCCTGTGAGGATGGTTTGGAGGTCTTGATCTTCTACTCGGCTTGGATCAAAGCCAAGGTCTTTGCGAACGACATTCCACACAGGCTTGAGATCCTGCTTGGCAGGCATTTCGAGCCCCTGTTCTTCGATGTACACCTTGCAGAGAGTTTCGAGAATATTGCTCGCGGCTGAAATGGCCTCTCTTGGGTCTTCGTCAACGTTCTCAAGCGCGCGGTTGAATTCATGCTCCAGAGCGGCGATGTCTCTCTCTCGGACAAACCCTTCAAGCGTTCTGGATGGAATACCGAGCGCTCCAACGATCGAGCCGCCACGGACGTATTGCAGCTCATAGCGCGCGAGAATCTTGATCAGCTTCTCTTGGTCTGGTGTCTGGGTGGGAGGCGGCGCGTCGTCAAACGGGCTGCCCTCGGGCGGAAGCTCTTCCATGTAACCCTCGATGAGCCGGCCGAGAACCTGGAGTGGTTGAACTGACCAGTCTGTGTTTACACGACGTAGCCACTCTTGAGCCTTTACCCATTTGCTCCCTTCCGGGGGATCGCCTGGGGCACCCGCATACATAAACAAATTGTCCATCGACGCATGCGTCTCACGCTGAGATGTCATCTCTGCGACGACAGCGATCACGGGAGAGGGGATAACTTTGCGCACGGGCTATGAGTTACAACGTGGAGTTGAGGGGCGCGCCGCCGATGGGCGGAGCGTCCCTTCGAACGAAAGGTTATGCGTCATTAGATGATTCCTTTCGCATGTAGCGCATCTCGCGTGATCTTCTGGCGCAATGGCAACTCGCTTTGAGTTCTGACATCGAGGTTCAAGGCGAAGAACCAGTTTCCTTTGGTAGTCTCGACATACCCGACATACCAGCCAATTTGCGGATATGTGCTGGTTGCCCATCCAGTCTTGGCTCGAATCGAGTATTGCGCGGTTTGCTCAACAAGCATGATGCGACGAAGGGTTTCGTAAGACGAGTTCCGGAAAGGCAGAGAACGGTGATATATCTGCTTGAGAAGAGTGACCTGCTCAGCCGCGCTCGCCTTCAACGAACCGTCCAACCAAAATCTGGTTTCTTCGAACGGCCTCTTAAGCTCGCCATATGCCACGGCCGACAAATAGCTCTCGTACTTTGTGGCGCCTACTTTCCGAGCAAGGT
>CAZUAL010000346.1:0-4186 GCA_964618305.1 uncultured Dongia sp.
GCCAGAATCTCGGCCATGCGCCGTGCACGGGTATTCCAGGCTTCGATGCCGAGGAGATCGTCGGCAATCGGCTCGTTGCGCGGAATGACGGCAAGCGCGGCGAGGATGGTGCGGAAGAACCCTGGCGCACCTTGACCGGAGCGGATGCGGCTGTCGGTGCGGGGATTGGGGTCGACATAGATGATGCGGCGAACAACCTCGCGGCTTGCAGGCCGATCGCCGAGCGCATTGATGACCGGCGAAAACGGCTTGTTCATAACCACGCTGCCATCAATGAAGTACCGATTGGCGGCGGCCTGGTCGAGATCGTCCTCGACACCGATCTTGTCGACCAGGAGCGAGGTTCGGCCGGGCCAGGAGCGCCCGCGTTCCGCCAGAATGTCGTCCATCTCAGCGACAGTTGCCGGTGCGAAGGCGCCCGGGAAACATGCCGTGGCACGCGACGCGAAGACGAGGGAAGGAACATGGCCAGGGCCGAATTCGCTCTGCATTTCGCCGGACAAGGCACGGCGGCAGGTGAAGGCGAGGATACGGCGATGCTCGGTCTCTTCGACGATCGGCGGATCATGGAGCGCGATCTGGTGCCGGTGGCCGCGATAGTCGGTGACCGTCACGAAGAGGTCGAGCCGGTGTCCCGGCGGCAAAAGGCTGGTGCCCTTACCCGCCGCGGCATCCATCCGGTCGCAGGCGTCAAGCATCCAGCCGGAAAAGCGTGGGCCGGAGAAGGGCGGCGTGAACCAGCGCGCCTGGACGAAGCGGCGGACCTTGGCGAGCGTCTCCGGTTCGGCGACCTGCTGGCCGAAGCGATGGATGAGGATGCGGTCGAGCATCGGCCCCATCGCGGCCTTGAGCGACCTGCTGACAAGGCTGGCCGGTTCCGAAAGCTGAGTCACGTCCGCATTCTGCAGCCACAATTCGCGATGCGGGTCGAGCGGCAGGTCATGGGCGATCGCACGCGCCAGCATGACACCATTGATGCCGCCGGCCGAGGCACCAGAGATGAGATCGATGACAATGCGGAGATCGATGTCAGGCGCCAGCGACTTCAGGAGATCGAGATAGATCGCCGTGCTGTCCTGCGCCTCCGCGCTCGCGTCGTCCGGCTCGGCATGCAGGAGTTTCGACGCGCGGATGAGGTTGAGGATTTCGCGCGTGACGCCATGGATATAGACGGCGAGCGATACGCCGCCATAGAGCACCACGGCCAGCCGGACCTCGATCTGCTTCATTTCCCCAATTGCCTGAAGGGCCTATGTTCGAGTCGCCGCAGTCTAGCACCCGAAATGGCCAATGTCCCCGATCGATGAAAGGCCTTGCGCCTGAGGCATGGGCGCCGTTGCCTAAAGTGCGTGGTCGATTTCGCCGGTGGCCTGATATCGTAGCCAAGGTGCAATGCAATATGGACGCGAAAGGCCGATGATCCCATTCTCCGTTCTTGATCTGTCGCCGATCACACTTGGTCATACGGCCGCGGATGCCTTTCACAATTCGGCGGATCTTGCGCGCCATGCCGAAGCCTGGGGCTATCATCGCTATTGGATGGCCGAGCATCACAACATGCCCGGTATTGCCAGTGCGGCGACATCGGTCGTCATCGCGCATGTGGCCGCGGCGACGAAGACGATCAGGGTTGGTTCTGGTGGGATCATGCTGCCGAACCATGCGCCGCTCGTCATTGCGGAGCAGTTCGGTACGCTGGAAGCCCTCTTCCCCGGCCGCATCGATCTTGGTCTCGGCAGGGCACCCGGCACGGACCAGCGCACCGCCAGGGCGTTGCGGCGTAACCTCATGGGCAGTGATGACAGCTTCCCACAGGATGTGGCGGAGCTTCAGGCCTGGTTCGCCCCCGTTCAGCCGGGCCAGCAGATCCGGGCCGTTCCCGGCGCCGGGCTCAATATCCCGATCTGGCTTCTGGGGTCGAGCCTCTTCTCGGCCCAACTCGCGGCGGAGATGGGGCTGCCTTTTGCCTTCGCCTCGCACTTTGCCCCCGATTATCTGATGCAGGCGCTCGATATCTATCGCGCCGGCTACAAGCCGTCGCCCGAATGGCCGAGGCCCTACGCCATGGCCGGGCTCAATGTCTTCGCGGCGGAGACGGACCGCGAGGCGGAGCGCCTTTTCACCTCGCTGCAGCAGCAATTCGTCAACTTGCGGCGAGGCACCCCCGGGCCCGTGCCGCCGCCGCGCGATAGCCTGGACGATTTCTGGTCGCCGGCGGAACGCGCGATGGTGGCACATTCATTGCGCTACGCGATCGTGGGGGCGCCGGCGACCGTCGAGGCGGGGCTCGCGGACTTCATCAACACGACCAAAGTGGATGAGATCATCGTCACAGGCCAAATTTTCGATCATCAGGCCAGATTGCGCTCGTTCCAGCTGGTCTCCGAAATCCGGGAAAAGCTGTCGAACCGTCGCTAACTGGTGTCCAGCGGCTGGCTGTTTGGCGCCCCACGCTCTATGTTTCCAGCGAGCGGTCCTTTTCCGTGGCGAGACGAGCTATATGAGCGCTTCCTTCATCTTTCCGCCGGCTCCGACACCGGCTCTGCCCATCGTCGGAGAGTCGGCTCGGTTTCCGATTCACCGGATCTATTGTGTCGGGCGGAACTATGCCGACCACGCCATCGAGATGGGGCATGACCCGGATCGCGAAGATCCCTTCTTCTTCCAGAAGAATCCGGACAGCATCTTGCCGCCCGACGAGGATTTTCCCTATCCGCCGGCCAGCCGGGACGTGCACCATGAAATCGAGATGGTGGTTGCGCTGAAGTCGGGCGGTAAGGACATCACCCCGGAGGCGGCACTTGGCCATGTGTTTGGTTACGCAGTCGGGCTCGACATGACTCGGCGCGACCTGCAGGCCGAGGCCAAGAAGGCCGGCCGGCCCTGGGAAGTTGGCAAGGCCTTCGAGCATGCTGCGCCATGTTCGGCAATCATGCCGGCGGCGCGGATCGGGCACCCCGCATCAGGAAAAATCTGGCTCAAGGTCAACGATGTCTTCCGCCAGCAAGGCGATCTCAACCAGATGATCTGGAAAGTGCCGGAAATGATCAGCTATCTGTCCAGTCTCTTCACCTTGTGCGCGGGGGACTTGATCTTCTCCGGCACTCCTGCCGGTGTCGGCGCCGTCGCGCGCGGTGACGTGCTTTCGGGTGGTGTCGACCAGGTCGGCACGCTCGACCTACGCGTCCGCTGACGGGGTGGACTGAAATTGAGCGACTATGTCCGCCGTATTCTCGACGCCCGCGTCTATGACATCGCGCAGCAGACGCCGCTTGAGCCCATGCCGCGTCTGGGCGCCCGGCTCAAGGGCGACGTCCTGCTGAAGCGGGAAGACCTGCAGCCGATCTTCTCCTTCAAGATCCGCGGTGCCTACAACCGCATCGCGCGCCTGTCGCCGGAAGCAAAAACGCGCGGCGTCATTTGCGCCTCGGCCGGCAACCATGCCCAGGGTGTCGCACTTTCGGCGCACAAGCTCGGCCTCAGCGCCGTGATCGTCATGCCGGTCACGACGCCGCAGATCAAGATCGACGCCGTCCGGCATTGGGGTGGGCAAGTGGTGCTGAAGGGCGACACGTTCGACGACGCCTATGCCCACGCCAAAGTGCTCGAGGAAGAGCAAGGCTTGAGCTTCATTCATCCCTTCGACGATCCGGACGTCATCGCCGGACAGGGAACGATCGGGGTCGAAATCCTGCAGCAGCGCGCCGACCCGATCGAGGCGATCTTCGTGCCGATCGGCGGAGGCGGCCTGGCTGCCGGTATTGCCTCCTACGTCAAGTTCCTGCGGCCTGAGATCAAGGTGATCGGGGTCGAGCCGGTCGATGCCGCGTCGATGAAAGCCGCGATCGACGGTGGGGAGCGGGTCATTCTGGATCGTGTCGGCCTCTTTGCCGACGGTGTCGCCGTGCGTCAGGCGGGGCAGGAGACCTATCGGATCTGCGCCGATCTCCTCGATGACGTTATTCTCGCTGATACGGACGAGATGTGCGCGGCGGTAAAAGACATCTTCGAGGACATGCGCGTCATCGCCGAGCCGGCAGGCGCCCTGGCCCTGGCGGGGCTCAAGACCTATGCCGGTGCGAACCCGGTGCGGCGCGGCGCGCTGGTCGCGATCAACAGCGGCGCCAACATGAACTTCGACCGCCTGCGCCACATCTCCGAGCGCACGAAGATCTCGAACATCGGG
>CAZUAL010000347.1:0-1524 GCA_964618305.1 uncultured Dongia sp.
GGCTATAGACGTTCAAGGTGCCGCCAGTGAGGTGCATCGCCAACAGCGCGCCGGTCATGGCCAGCGGGACCGTCAGCATGATGATGAACGGATCGCGGAAGCTTTCGAATTGCGCCGAGAGCACCAGATAGATGAAGGCCAAGGCCAGAATGAAGACGGTAAGGCCGCTCTGCGTGGAACTGCGCAATTCGCGCGACTGGCCGGCATAATCGACCTGCATCGTGCTCGGCAGCGTGCGGTCGGCGATCTGCTGCAAGGCCGCCAGCGCATCGCCTGACGTATAGCCCGGCGCGGCGTTGGCCGATATCGTCGCGGCGCGCAGCTGGTTCCACCGGTTGAGGTCCTTTGGCGCCACGGTTTCACGTAGCGTCACAAGGTTGGACAAGGGCACCATGGCACCGCCGGCGGCACGCACATAGATCAGCTTTGCCTGATCGGGCGTGGAGCGGGACCGGTCGTCGACCTTCACCACGACATCATATTGCCGTCCTTCGCGCTTGAAGCGCGTGACATCGCGGCCGGCAAGAAGCGATTCGATGGTCGTGCCGATATGGTCGACACCGATACCAAGATCGGCCGCCTTGTCACGATCGACGGTGAGGCGAATCTCCGGCTTCGACAGTTTGAGATCGGAATCAGGGTTGGCAAGGCGCGGGTCGTCCCTAGCAGCATCGAGCATCGCCTGGACGACTTCATCCAGTTCTTCATAGGAACCCGTGCTGAGGACCACCAGTTCCGCGGCCTTCGTGTTCGGGCTTTGCCCCAGCGAGGGCGGTACGTTGACGAAGGCATTGACACCGGGGAGCTGCGACAGCGGCTTGCGCAGCTCGGCGGCGATATCCTTTGAGGAGCGGATGCGCTCATCCCAAGGCTTCAGCCTGACCGGCGCCATGGCCTGGGATGGGCTTTGGTTGCCGGTGACGGTGAAGTAGGAGTTGAGTTCGGGAATCTTCGCGAAGATCCCCTCCATCTTGGCGACGTAGCTCGACGTATAGTCGAGCGTCGCCCCCTCCGGTCCGGTCACGGACGCGAAGAGGATGCCGCGATCCTCGACCGGCGTCAGCTCCTGCTTCAATCCGATGACCAGCCAATAGGCCGACCCGGCCACGATCAGCGCAATGGCGACGACGAGCCAGCGCGCTGCAAGGCACGCGCGCAGTAAGGCAGCATAGGAGCGCGTGAGCCCATCCAGCACTCCCTCGATGGTGCGATAGATGATGCCATGCTTCTCATGTTCGCGGTCCGGCAGAAACTTCGCGCACATCATCGGCGACAAGGTGAGGGCGACGAAGCCGGAGACGAGGACGGCGCCGGCAAGCGTCAGGGCAAACTCGGTGAAGAGCTTGCCCGTGCGCCCGCTCTGCAGAGCCACCGGCACATAGACGGCCGCCAGCGTGATCGTCATGGCAAGGACGGCAAAGGCGATCTCCTTGCTGCCGACCAAAGCCGCCTGAAGTGGCGAAAGCCCCTCTTCGATGTGGCGAACGATGTTCTCCAGCATGACGATGGCGTCGTCGACGACGA
>CAZUAL010000347.1:1534-4178 GCA_964618305.1 uncultured Dongia sp.
CGAAGGAGAGCATGGTCAGCGTGTTCAAGGTGAAGCCCAGCGCGTACATGATCGCGCAGGCACCGACCAGCGACAGCGGGATGGTGACGACCGGAATGAGTGTTGCGCGGAAGGAGCGCAGGAAGAAGAGAATGACGAGCAGCACCAGCACCGCAGCCTCGCCGATCGTATGATAGACGTTCTCGATCGAGGTCTTGATGAAGGTCGAGGAATCGTAGGCCATTTCCAGCTTCATGCCGCTGGGCAGGGTGGCTTGGATGGCGGGGAGGGCAGCGCGGATCGCCGCCGACACGTCCAGCGGGTTCGCGGTCGATTGCTTGATGATGCCGAGAGAGACGCCGGTCTTGCCGTTCATGCGCGTGCGCACGGTATCGTCATAGGCGCCGAGTTCGACATCGGCGACGTCCCCGAGGCGCACCAGTGCCTTGTCGCTCTTCTTGACGATGAGGGCGGCAAATTCCTCAGGTGTCGTGACGCCGGTATCGGAAAGAACGGAGAATTCGCGCGACTGGCTTTCGATCGTGCCGGCCGGCATTTCGATATTCTGCGCCCGAAGCGCATCTTCCACACTCTGAACAGTGAGGCGATAGGCGGCGAGGCGCTCCGGCTTCAGCCAGATCCGCATCGCCGGCTTGCGTTCGCCGAATATGCGGACCTCGGAAATGCCTGGCAACGTCTGCAGCTTGTTCTTCACGAAGCGGTCGACATAATCCGAGATCTGCAGGGACGAATCGACATCGCTCGTGAAGGCCATCCAGATGATCGGCTGGGCGTCGGCTTCGACTTTGGCAATGACCGGTTCCTCGACATCGTCGGGCAGCTTGCCGCGGGCGCGGGAGACCCGGTCGCGCACATCGGCTGCCGCGGAATCGATGTCGCGGCTGGGGCGGAAGGTGATGCTGATGCGGGATGATTCGGCGCGGCTCGCCGACTTGATATAGTCGATGCCTTCGATGCCGGAGAGACTCTCTTCGAGCTCCTGCGTCACCTGGAGTTCCATGATCTCGGCGGAGGCGCCGCGATAGGTCGTGGAGACGCTGACGACCGGCTCGTCGATATCGGGGTATTCGCGGACGGTGAGGCGCTGGTAGGCGATGAAGCCGATCAGCAGAACCACCAGATTGATCACGGTGGCAAAGACCGGACGGCGGATGCAAAGCTCAGGGAGTTGCATGGTGGCCGTTCCTCAAGGCTGGGTCACGGCGACGTCGGCATCCGGCCGAAGTTTGATCTGCCCGTCGGTCACGACGATCGCGCCGGCCTTGATTCCTTCGACGATCTGAACCTTGCCGGCGGAGCGGAGGCCGGTCTTCACGGGCTTCATCTTGGCCTTGTTGTCCTCGACCGTGTAGACGAAGACGCGGTCGCCGCGCGCGACCAGGGCCTGCTCGGGCACGATGACGGCGTCCGGGACATTTCCGGCGCTGATTTCAACCTCGATGAAGAGGCCCGGCTTTAGCCGGTTCTGCGGATTGTCGATCTCGGCGCGTACTGAAACGGCGCGGGCCGACGCATCGAGCTGCGGGTCGATGGCGAGGATCTTGCCGGCGAAATGCTCGCCAGGAAATGCATCGGTGCTGATGCTGACCGGCGTTCCCCGGGTGAGCGCCGAGAGTTCGGTCTGGGGAATGGCGAAGTCGACGTAGAGCGGATCGATCCGGCTGAGAGCGAAGATCGCTTGTCCGGGCGACAGATATTCGCCGGTGCTCACTTGCCGCAATCCGAGCACGCCGTCGAAGGGGGCAACGATGCGGGTCTTGGCGAGATTGGCCTTGGCAAGATTGAGCGCGGCTTCGGCAACGCCAAGTTCGGAGGCCGCTTCGTCCAGCGCCTTGGGCGTGCCGGCGCCCTTGGACATCAGGTTCGTGGCCCGATCGGCATTGGCCCGCCAGAGCTTGCGCTTGGCTTCGGCTTCAGAGACCTGCGCCTCATAGATGGTGGTGTCGAGCTGGGCCAGGATTTCGCCTTTGGAAACCTGGGCGCCCTGGGACTCAGAGATGCTGACGACACGGCCGGCGATCTCTGGGCTGATTGTCACGGTTTCCGAGGCGGTGAGCGTACCGACCGAGCGCGACTGCCGCACGAGCGTTTCGGTAGTGGCGGCCGCGACATAGACCGCCACCGGCGGCGTCTTCTGCGCGGTGCCGGGAGCGGGGGCCGCGGTGGAGGCAGGAAGCAGGCCCGCGGGGATCAAATTGTTCGACAGATGGTCGCGTCCGAAATAAAGGGCAAGGGCCAGGCCAGCGAAAGCGATGGCGGCCAGGATGCGGGGCAGGTGGGAGCGTCGTTTCGGCACAATCGATTCTCAAAAATGGCGGCGGGCGGGGTGCAGAACGGGGCGGCAGGCACCTTCTCGGATGGTCGGAAATCGGGCGGCGGCCGGTCGGCCGCACTCAATCTTACACGCCGGGCGATGACAAACCCTGCTCTTTGTCGCGACGATCCGGCAATGATAGTCGAACATCATGGCAAAGTGTTGCACCGCATCAGACATTTTCGGTGCCGATGCGTGTTGACAGCCACTGGCGCATTGCAGTACATGCTGCCCCGCCGAACGGACGAGGGCACAAAGCGGCTCCGATCCGATCTTGCGCGGGTGTAGCTCAGTTGGTTAGAGCGCCGGCCTGTCACGCCGGAGGCCGCG
>CAZUAL010000348.1:0-4161 GCA_964618305.1 uncultured Dongia sp.
GATGTTCTCCGTCATCTCACGTCCCGATCCGCGCGATTGCTACACGCTGCCGGCCGAGGCCGCCGACTATCACGAAACACTCAACGGCAACATCGCCGGCTGGCGCATCGCCTACTCGCCGAGCCTGTCCGGGGCCGAGGTCGATCCGGAAGTGGCCGCCGCCGTGCGCAAGGCGGTCGATGTGTTCAAAGCCCTTGGCGCCAAGGTCGAGGAGGTCGCGCATGTGCTGGACCCGAGCCTCGAGACCTTCAAGACGCATTGGTTCGGCGGCGCCGCCTTCCTGGTTGACCAGTTTCCCGCCGCCAAGCATGAACTGCTTGATCCGGGCCTCGGCAATTTCGTGGAGATGGGCCGTCGCATCACCCTTGCCGGATATCTTGCTGCCGTGAAGGCGCGCGAGGCGATGGGAACGGCGATGAACCAGTTCCACACGCGCTACGATCTGCTGCTGACGCCGACCATGCCAATTCCGGCCTTCGCCGCTGGCGAGGATTTCCCGGCCGAACGGGCGCACCGGCAATGGTCCGACTGGACGCCCTTCACCTATCCCTTCAACCTTACCCGCCAGCCGGCGATCTCGGTGCCGTGCGGCCTGACCACCGGCGGCCTGCCGATCGGCCTCCAGATCATCGGGCCGCTCTATGCGGACAGGGCCGTGCTCAACGCGGCCCGTGCCTTCGAAAGTCGGCACCCGTTCAAACAGTCTTAAATATCAAATAGTTAGGCGATAACGCAGAAGCGGATCGCCGCTTGCGGGTGACAATCAGCCGCATGGTAGCATGTCGCGCCATCGCTATGGTTTAGCGCTTTACTAGGTTTAAGGACGGCAAACATGAGTTCGTCGGACACGCCGGCGCGTTGGACCACTTCCCTCCTGCGCGGATGGTGCCGCAAATGCCCCCGTTGCGGCGAAGGGTCGATGTTTCGAGGTTACCTGACGATCGAGGATCAGTGTCGTCATTGCGCCTTGCCGTTCGAACGGCTTCGCGCCGATGACGCACCTGCCTATTTCACCATTGCCATCGTCGGCCACATCGTCGTGCCAGGCCTCCTGGCACTCGAGACCTACGCGCATCCGCCCACCTGGGTGCAGTCAGCGATCTGGCTGCCGGTGACGCTCTTCATGACGCTGGGTCTCCTCCCCTTCATCAAGGGAGCGATCATGGCCGTGATCTATTCCTCGAACGCAGAAAACTGAGTGCCGCGCGGCGGGCTGAGCGCGCCTAGAGCGCCTCGCGGTGCCAGCCTTGCACCCAGCCTTCTATTTCCTCACCCGGCATCGGGCGGGCAACATGATAGCCCTGCATCTCGTCGCAGCCGAGATCGCTGAGGAGCTGCCAATCGTCGGCGCTTTCGACGCCTTCGGCCACCGTCTTCAGCCCCAGTTGCTTGGCGAGCTTCAGAGAGTATTCGAGCATGCTGAAGAATTGCGGCTGGTCGAACACGCCGGTCACCAAGGCCTGGTCGATCTTCACTTCGGTAAAAGGTGTCCGCGCCAATTGCTCAGGCGTTCCCATGCCGGTGCCGAAATCGTCGATTGAAAGGCCGAATCCCTTGATGCGCAGACGCGCCAAAGCTTCCAACGAGGCAGCGCTTTCCGTGATGGCGGCACTCTCGGTTACTTCGAGAACGATGCGGTCGTGCGGCACTGCATGCTGCTTTGCCAGTTCGGCGATCCGCTCCGGCAGGCCCGGCTGGTTGAGCGCGTTCTCGGTCAGGTTGACCGAGACGGCGATGTCGATACCGGCTTCGCGCCAGATCCGTGACCAGGCAATCGATTTCTCAAGAACCACATCGGTGATGCCGTCGATCAACCCGTTGCGGTCGGCCAGGGGAATGAAGGCGCCCGGCGGCACGAGGCCGCGGTCCGGGTGACGCCAGCGGATCAGCGCTTCCGCCGCGGTGACGACGCCGTCCGATCGGCGGATACGCGGCTGGAAATGCGGCACGAACTGTTTGTCGGCAATGGCGTGACGCAGATCCTCACCGGTGACGACGATCGAGCGCGGCCGCAAAAGCGGCGCCGCAGCCCGGCGCGCCACCAGGCGCACGATGAGCGGCCGCAGGCTTTTCGGGCTGATCGGGCGCTTAACGTGACCCGCGAACTCGATGCCGAAGCCGCGCGCCATTGCCTCGACCGAGCGGATGATCGCCTCGTCGAGCGCCGAAGCAATGATGATGTGCCCAACCAGCTTGCGCTCGGCGATCCGGCGCACGAACTCGACGCCGTCGAGCGCAGATGCAACCTCCGCGGCCTTCACGTCGGTGATGACGAGATCGACCGGGCGCTCCTGCGACTCCAGCAGCGACATCGCGAGAGCGGGATTCTCCGCCTCGAGCACGTCGCCGGCGCCGCCGTCGCGCACCATCTTGACCGCCATGCGGCGGGTGATGTTCTGCTCATCGATGACGAGTACGCGCAGACCGGTGGTTAGATCCGGCATAGCAACAACCTCAGCTCATGAGGCATGCGGTGGCGATCATGCCTTGGGCTCGAAGATCACGTACCATTTCTTCACCGCCTCGATCGTCTCCCAAGTCCCGGTGAAGCCTTTGGGAATGATAAAGGCGTCCCCTTTCTGAAACGTCTCGGCGACACCTTCGGCATTGGTGAGAATGACCCGGCCGGAAAGGATGGCGCAGAATTCCTCCTCGCCGTAACTCACCTGCCACTTGCCCGGTGTTGATTCCCAGACGCCGGAAAAGAACTGACCGGTGCCGTCGGTATAATAGTTCTGCAGCTTCGTGCTGGGATTGCCGCTGACGATATTGCCAGGCACCCCGGTTTCGACGGCAGGCGGATTGCTGCCGAAGCGGATCAGTTTGACGCTCATTCCATTCCCCAGAGAATCTCCGTTTGTTTCTATCACTAAGCCGCTCTATTGGCCACTGTTGGCACCGCACCTGGGTGTGCAGGCATACCAATGGCTTTGGGGCCAGACCTTTGGATAGCTGAGGGCCAAGTGCCATCTTTCGCGCTCTGAAATGGCATAGCTGACCGGCGTGCACGGATTTTGACCTGGGACTTGCTGCCTTCTAAAGTCGCGCGCCCAACCTGCACATGACACGGACAGGACCAATGCCTTCAGCCGATCAAGCCGCCGCCAGCAGCTGGCGCGCGCTCTTCTCCCAGGGCCTTGGCCTCTATGTCGTCATGCTCAATCTCGGCATAGGCCTTCATGCCGTTGATGTCTTCGTCGTCTCCACCGTGATGCCGGATGTCGTGCGCGATCTTGGCGGCGCGCACTATTACGCTTGGTCGACGATGCTCTACATGGTGGCGTCGATCATCGGTGCCGCGGCGACGGCGCCCCTGCGCCTGCGCTTCGGTGGCCGCCGGGCCTATTGCGTCGGGGCCATTCTCTTTCTCACTGGCTCCATCGGCTGCGCCGCGGCCCCGCGCATGGAACTCTTCGTGCTGGCGCGCTTCGTTCAGGGGTTCGGCGGCGGCATCGTTCTCTCCCGCTCCATGGCGATGGTGGGCGAACTCTTCCCCGAACCGATGAAGAAGCCTCTTCTTGCGCTCATTTCATCGACTTGGGGCATCGCCGCGCTCATCGGGCCGGCGCTCGGCGGCACCTTCGCCGCATTCCATTTCTGGCGCGGCGCCTTCTGGTTCAACCTGCCCTTCGTGCTGCTCTTTCTCGGCGTCGCCCTGGCGCGCCTGCCGGCCGACAAGCGGCAGCAGGCAATGGTGCTGCAATTCCCCTTTGGCCGCTTGGGACTCCTCAGTGCCGGTGTCTTGAGCATCGGCATCGCCAGCGAAGGAGCGAACCTGGCCTCGCGCGTCGGCCTCATCCTGCTGGCACTGGTGCTCGTATTCGTCACATTCAGTCTCGATCGGCGCGGTCTCAACCGCGTCTTTCCAAGCCATCCCCTATCCTGGTTCACGACCACGGGAACCGGCTATTGGGTGATGTTCCTGGCCTCCATGACCCATACGGTCATCGGTGTATTCCTGCCACTAGCGCTGCAGGAGCTGCACGGCCAAAGCCCGATCGTCGCCGGCTACATGATGGCGGTGCTGGCGATCGGCTGGACGGCCGCTTCCGTCTTCACCGCGAAATGGCAGGGCCGAGCCGTCTATGCCGCGATGGTCTGCGGCCTCGTCTTCTGCGTCATCGGCCTGGTCTCCCTGGCGCTCGGCGTGACGCTGCTCTC
>CAZUAL010000349.1:0-2238 GCA_964618305.1 uncultured Dongia sp.
TAGCAATGACCTCAAGCAAGTTCAAAAAATCTTCATCCTTCAAATGAATGGGCAGGGCGACATGCTCGGAATGCTTGGCGATGACGTGCTCAAGCCGCGCCGCTTCCAGCCACTCGCCCTCTTCCTTCTTCAGGTGCAGCACGATCTCGGTGCCGCGCGTCGCTTTCGCCACCGCTTCCACGGTGAACTCGCCGGTCCCGTCGCTGACCCACTTCCAACCCTGGGTCTCGCCGGCCTTGCGCGAGACGACTTCGACCTTGTCCGCGACCATGAAGGCCGAATAGAAGCCGACGCCGAACTGGCCGATGAGGCTGACTTTCTGCTCCTGCGTCTTCGCCCCTGCCAACTCTTCGGCGAACTTCGCCGAGCCGGAGCGGGCGATGGTGCCGAGATGGCTGATGAGGTCGTCCTTGTTCATGCCGATGCCGTTATCGGCGATGGTGAGCGTCTTTGCGTCCTTGTTCGTGGTCAGCGTCACGGCCAGATCGCCGCCGCCCTCCAGCAGTTCCGGCTGGGTGAGAGCGAGATAGCGCAGCTTGTCGCAGGCATCCGACGCGTTGGAGATGAGCTCCCGCAGGAAAACGGATTTATCGCTGTAAAGCGAATGCGCGACGATGTGCAGCAGGCGCGAGACCTCGGCCTGAAAACCATGGCGTTCCAGCGTCATGACCTTGCCTTAACTCCTGAGCTGATGGGACTTTGGCCGCTCATATGCGGCGGAACGGCGCCGGAATCAAGGGGTGGGAAGCGCTGGCACGATCGGTGCCGCGGCGGACTTGAGGAGGTCCGGCTGCCCTTGCCAGAAGGCCCGCGGTGCGGCCTCGCAATCTGTCTTCTCCGCCGCGCTCCGCCCCAGTTCGGGCAGGCGCTGGCAGCGCATCAGGAAATGATCGTTCGCGGTCTGGGAAACCAGGAAGAAGGCCAGGACCAGCCAGAGATTTCCGAAAACGACCCAGGCCAATCGCCGCTTGGCAAGCGCGTCCGGCAGCCCAAGCCGCCAGACGGCAATCTCAGCCAGCGCCGTCAGGCCGAGGAGGGTCATGAGCGTCACGGCCTCCCACTGACTGATCCCGCCCAGGGCAAAGCGATCCTTGAACTGCGGCAGGGCGATCGAAACGAAGATGGCGATCCCGCCTGCGGCAGCGGCACCCAAGGCGGCGCGCACCAGAATGGATTTCCGCTCGCCCGGATCGATCCGGCAGCCTTTCAGCACCAGCCCTTTGAGGATCAAGGCCGGCAACCCCATCATGATCCCGCCGGCAAGGCACGAAACCAGGAACAGAAAGAAGATCGTGATCAACGTGCCCAACGGAAATCCCCCCAATGATCCGCCTGTTCCCCGCCGGCAAAGGTTTGGTGCTGGCCTTCGGGCGGGTGACGCGAGCTACTTCCTCAGCTCGCCGCCCGTCGCTTTGTTGACCGCCGCCACGACCTTGGCCGAGAGGGCCTCGATCTCGGCGTCGGTCAGGGTCTTGTCGCGGGGCTGCAGCGTCACCGACAAGGCGAGCGACTTCTTGCCTTCGGGCAAGCTACCGCCCTGGAAGATGTCGAACAGCTTCACCTCGGTGATGAGCGCCTTGTCGGCACCCTTGGCGGCCTTCACCAGCTTTTCCGCTGGCACGTTCGCATCGACGATGAAGGCGAAGTCGCGGTCCAAGGGCTGCAGGGCCGAGGCGTTGAGCAGCGGCCGCGCCGTCCCCTTGGCGCGCGGTGCCGGCAGGCGTTCCAGGAACACTTCAAAGCCGATGGCCGCACCCTTGATGCCCAAGGCCTGCGTTACCTTCGGATGGATGGTGCCGAATTGGCCCAGGATCGTGGGGCCCAGGCGCAGCACGGCCGACTGGCCCGGGTGATAATAGCCCGGCGCCGCTGCTTCGAACTGCAGGTTTTCAACCGGCACGCCGAAGGCAGAGAGCACCGCGAAGGCATCGGCCTTGGCGTCGTATGCGTCCAAGGGCCGTTGTTTGACTTGCCAATGCCGCGGCGTGTTGCCGACGCGCAAGCCCGTCGCCGCTAGCACCTGGTCCTTCGGTGTCTCGCCCAAGTAAGTGGGCCCGACTTCGAAGAGCGCCACATCAGCAAAGCCGCGCGCGGCGTTGCGTTCCGCCGCCATCAGCAGATTGCCGAGGATGGAGGGCCGCATCACGTCGAAATCGGCGCTGATCGGGTTGGCGAGCGGCACCAAGGCGTTGCTGCTGGCGAACATCGTAGCGACGTTGCTCGGCATGAAGCTGAAGG
>CAZUAL010000349.1:2248-4156 GCA_964618305.1 uncultured Dongia sp.
GCCGCTTGGTCTGCTGCACGCGCTTTTGCGTCAGCGTGACCGCAACCGGCGGCATGGCGCCGAGGCGCGGCAGCGAGGTCGCGGGGATATGGTCGAAGCCATGCACGCGCATCACTTCCTCGACAATATCCGCTTCGCCTTCGACATCGGCGCGGAAGGAGGGAACCGTGACGAGCCAGGAATCATGCCCCGGCTCGCTCACCTTGAAGCCGAGATCGACGAGAATCTGACGCTGCCGGTCGGTGGCGACATCGACGCCACCCAGGAACGCGACGCGCGACGGGCGATAGACGATATCGCGCAAGGCAGTCGGCAGCATGCCGGCGCTGGTCACTTCCGAAACCTCGCCGCCGCAAAGCTCCAGGATGAGGCGCGTCGCCACATCGACGCCCCAGGTCGCCGATTGCGGGTCGAGCCCGCGCTCGAAGCGATAGCGCGCATCGGAAAGGATGCCGAGCTTGCGGCCCGTCTTGGCGACCATCACGGAATCGAACAGCGCCACTTCCAGGAAGACATTGGTGGTCGCATCGGAGCAGCCGGAAACCTCGCCGCCCATGACGCCGCCGATCGCTTCCGGCCCGTTCTCATCGGCAATGACAATGATGCCGGGTTCGAGATTGTAGGTCTTGCCGTCGAGGGCCTGGATGGTCTCGCCTTCCTTGGCCTGCCGCATGACGACATCGCCCTTCACCTTGTCGGCGTCGAAGACGTGCAGCGGGCGGCACAGGTCGAAGGTCACGAAATTGGTGATGTCGACCAGGGCCGAAATGGGGCGAAGGCCGATCGAGGTCAGACGGTCCTGCAGCCATTGCGGTGAAGGACCGTTCTTGACGCCCTTGAAATAGCGGCCGGCGACGTAAGGCACGCTGGCCTTGGCGCTCTCGTCGATCTTCCAGGCGATCGGGCTCTTGAACGTGCCCTTGATGTGCTTCTCAGCGAGCGGCTTCAGCTTGCCGAGGCCTGCCGAGGACAGATCGCGCGCGACGCCATAGACGCCGAGGCAATCGGCGCGATCCGGCGTGATCTTGATTTCGATGATCGGGTCGTTGAGCTTCCGATATTCGACGAAGCTCTGACCGACCGGCGCATCGTCGGGGAGTTCGATGATGCCGTCATGATCCTGGCCCAAACCCAATTCGCGGGCCGAGCACAACATGCCGTTCGACGCTTCGCCGCGGATATTGCCGGCTTTGAGATCGAGGCCGGTGCCCGGCACGTGGGTCCCGACGGGGGCAAAGACGCCCTTCAAACCCGTGCGCGCATTGGGGGCGCCGCAGACGACCTGCAGGATGCCTTTGCCGGTATCGACCTGGCAGACGCGCAGGCGGTCGGCATTCGGGTGCTGCTTGGCTTCGACCACATAGCCGACGACGAAGGGCTTCAAGGATTGTGCCTTGTCCTCGACGCCTTCGACCTCAAGGCCGAGATCGGTGAGCTTTTTGGTGATGGTGGCAAGATCCGCATCGGTGTCGAGATACGTCTTCAGCCAGGAAAGCGTGAATTTCATCGTGTCAGTCCTCCCACCGCGGTGGGGATATCAAGGGGGACGAAGCCGTAATGCCTGAGCCAGCGCAAATCGGATTCGTAGAAGGTGCGGAGATCGGGGATGCCGTATTTCAGCATCGCGATGCGCTCGATGCCCATGCCGAAGGCAAAGCCCTGATATTTCGCGGGATCGATGCCGCAATTCTTCAGCACGTTCGGATGCACCATGCCGGAGCCAAGGATTTCCAGCCAATGCTTGGCATTGCCGTCCTTGTCGCCGCCGAGCTTCAACTCGCCGCCCGAGCGGTCGCAGCCGATATCGACTTCCGCCGAGGGTTCGGTGAAGGGGAAATAGCTGGGGCGGAAACGGACCGGCAGATTGTCGATGCCGAAGAAGGCGCGCACGAAATCCTGCAGGCAGCC
>CAZUAL010000350.1:0-4132 GCA_964618305.1 uncultured Dongia sp.
GATGGCGACCGCAACCGAAATATCGGCCGATTTGTACATCTTGATGCCGTCGTCGGACCAGGACGCATTGGCCGCCGGCACCTGCGTCAGCGCCGTGGCGCAGGCTTTCACCACGAAGTCGTTGACGGAAACCTTATAGGCACCAGGACCTTCCTTTGGCGAAGCAGCATTTACCTCTTCGCGCAGCTTTAGCAGCTTGTCGATCTCGCAATCCACGGTGAGATAGAAATGCGGCACGAACTGCTTCGATTCCTGCAGGCGGCGCGCGATGGTCTTGCGCATCGAGGTATGCGGAACCAGGTCGAACGCCGGCTCGCCGAACTGGGCGGCGCCGGAGATGACTGGCGCGGCACTCGGGGCCTTGGTGGCCGCAGACAGTGCCGCCTTCGCACCACCCTTGGGCGCACCTTCGAGATCAGCCTTGACGATGCGGCCGTTTGGGCCACTGCCCTTTACGCCGGACAGATCGATGCCCTGTTGCTCGGCGATGCGCTTGGCAAGCGGGCTTGCGATGACACGACCGCCGCCGCTGGCGACTGCTGTCGGCTTGGCCGCCGGTGCGGCATCCGCTTTCGTGGAAGGAGCGGCTGACGCAGGCGCAGGTGCCGGCGCGGCCTTCGCCGCGGGACCTGCACCAACGGCGCTGGCATCCTCGCCTTCTTCCGTAAGGACGGCGATGACGTCGTTGACCTTCACACCCTGCGCCCCGCCGGGAACCAGGATCTTGGCGAGCGTGCCTTCATCAACGGCTTCGACTTCCATCGTCGCCTTATCGGTTTCGATCTCGGCCAGCACGTCGCCGGCTTTCACCTTATCGCCCTCTTTTTTGAGCCACTTCGCCAGATTGCCTTCCGTCATGGTCGGCGACAGGGCGGGCATCAGGATATTGATCGGCATGATCCCCTCCCTTCTCTAGCGATAACAGACGCGCTTGGCCGCATCGATGACAGCCTCAGGCTGCGGCAAGGCAAGTTTCTCAAGATTGGCCGCATAGGGCAGCGGCACATCGGCGCCATGCACGCACACGACCGGCGCGTCCAGATCGTCGAAGGCCAGTTCCATGATGAGTGCCGCGAGTTCCGAACCGATGCCGGCGAAGGGCCAGCCTTCCTCAACAGAGACTAGGCGATTGGTCTTGCGGACCGATGCCACGATCGTATCCGTATCCAAGGGTCGGATCGTGCGCAGATCGATTACCTCTGCCTCGATCCCGTCCTTGGCGAGCTGATCCGCCGCGGCAAGCGCCACGCCGACCATCCGCGAGAAGGCCGTGATCGTCACGTGCTTGCCTGGGCGCACAATGCGCGCCTTGCCGATCGGCACGATGAATTCCGGATCTGTCGGCACGTCGAACGACTGGCCATAGAGAATTTCGTTCTCAAGGAAGATGACCGGGTTCGGGTCGCGGATCGCGGCCTTCAGCAGGCCTTTGGCATCGGCCGCCGAGTACGGAGAAACGACCTTGAGGCCCGGGCAATGCGCGTACCAGCTGGCATAGCATTGCGAATGCTGTGCGGCCACGCGCGAAGCGGCGCCATTTGGGCCACGGAACACAATCGGGCAACCCATCTGCCCGCCCGACATATAAAGGGTCTTGGCGGCAGAGTTGATGATCTGGTCGATCGCCTGCATCGCGAAATTGAAAGTCATGAACTCGACGATCGGACGCAAGCCACCGAAGGCGGCACCAACCGCCAGGCCGGCGAAGCCATGTTCCGTGATGGGCGTGTCGATGACGCGCTTCGGGCCGAATTCTTCCAGCAGACCCTGGCTCACCTTATAGGCGCCCTGGTATTCGGCGACTTCTTCACCCATCAGGTAGACTTTGGGGTCGCGGCGCATTTCCTCGGCCATCGCATCGCGCAGCGCTTCGCGAACCGTATGCGATGCCGTCGGGCCGGTATATTCAGGCTCGGCGGCCACTGGCGAGCTGGTCACGATGGCGGGAGCCGCCACCGGGGCGGCGCTCGGCGCCGGGGCGGCCGAAGGTGCCGGCGCCTTGGCAGCGGGCGCGGCGCCTGCCGCTTCATCCTCGCCGCGCAGGATCGCGATCGGAGAATTCACCGCGACATTCTCGGTTCCCGCTTCAACGAGGATGCGGTCAAGAATCCCCTCGTCCACGGCTTCGACTTCCATCGTCGCCTTGTCGGTTTCGATCTCGGCCAGCACATCGCCGGCTTTCACGGCTTCACCGGGCTTCTTGAGCCACTTGGCGAGCTTGCCTTCGGTCATCGTCGGCGACAGGGCCGGCATCAGGATTTCAATCGACATTTCTTGCGCTCTCCCCTCTCAAGCCCCGACCAGCACATCCGTCCACATTTCGGACGGATCTGGTTCCGGGGAGGATTGCGCGAATTCGGTGGCGGCCGAGACCACTTCCTTGATTTCGCGGTCGATGTTCTTCAACCCCGCCTCGTCGATCAGCTTGTCGCCAAGAATGCGCTCGCGGAGATGGTCGATCGGGTCGTGCTCCTGCCGCATCTTCGCGACTTCTTCCTTGGTGCGGTATTTTGCCGGATCGGACATCGAATGGCCGCGATAACGGTAGGTCATCATTTCCAGGATGTAAGGACCTTCGCCCGAGCGGGCATGCGCCAACGCCGCCGCCGCGGCCTCGCGCACCTTGACGACATCCATGCCGTCAACCTGCTGGCCCGGAATTCCGTAGGCAGCACCACGATCGCACAGCTTCGCGCCTGCCGCGGAGCGCGTGACCGCGGTGCCCATGGCGTACTTGTTGTTTTCGATCACATAGACAACCGGCAGCTTCCAGAGCGCCGCCATGTTGAAACTCTCGTAGACCTGGCCCTGATTCAACGCACCGTCGCCGAAATAGGCCATGCTGACGCCATTGTCCTCGTTGTACTTGTGCGCGAAGCCGAGGCCGGTACCGATCGGCACCTGCGCGCCGACGATGCCGTGGCCGCCGTAGAACTTCTTTTCGCGGCTGAACATGTGCATCGAGCCGCCCTTGCCCTTGGAATAGCCGCCGCGCCGCCCGGTGAGTTCCGCCATCACGCCCTTGGGGTCCATCCCGCAAGCGAGCATGTGCCCGTGATCGCGGTAGGAGGTGACGACGCTGTCTTGCGGCTCGGCCGCCGCCTGCATGCCGACGACCACGGCTTCCTGCCCGATATAGAGATGGCAGAACCCGCCAATCAGCCCCATGCCGTATAGCTGGCCCGCCTTCTCCTCGAACCGGCGGATGAGCAGCATGTCGCGATAATATTTGATGAGTTCCTGAGGCGACGCGGATGCGCCGGCTTTTGCGGCCGGACGCGCAGCTGACTTGGCCATGAGACCCCCCTGACTGGGTTTGGCTGTTCTATGTAAGATAAAGATTATCTCGGTTCGCAATCGACAAATCAACCATAACTAACTTATTGATTCTAATACATTCACATAGATTTAACTGAAATCAAGTTAACTTGCGCCAAGCAAGTGCACCGCATGGACACAGCCGCGCTGGAAAAGCCGCTTCAGTTCAAGATGGAGGTTTCGCCGTCCTGAGCAGGCGCGGGATTGTTGAGAAAGATGATAAGATCATCCGGATGCGCGTAGTTCAGCATGATCCGGGCCCGCTCTTCGAGCATATCGAGGTCGAGCGACGTGTTGGAAAGCAGCGTCACGCGCCGTTCCATGGCCTGCCGTTCATCGGCCGCCTGCTTGGCCTCCGCGCTCGCCACTTTGAGTTCCTGATTCAACCGAAGCCAGGCCAGGATCCCGCGCTCGCCATGGATGGCATGAAAGACGAAATAGGCAGAGAGGCACGCCCCGAGCAGAGGCAATGTCACTTGGCGCAAACGACGCCGTATTTCGCGGCCGATTTCCATGCGCCTAGCGAATCACACTCCGATTCCACCCGTCAACAGAAAAGCGATTCAATGCCTTAGCCGCGATCCTTGAGACATGACTGAGACGTCGCCTGTCAGTGCCGCCGACGCTCCACACCGCCCCGCCCGGCATAGGTTGCGGCGGCTCCCAGCCCCTCCTCGATCCGGATCAGCTGGTTGTATTTGGCGATACGGTCGGAGCGGCTGAGCGAGCCGGTCTTGATCTGGCCGCAATTGGTCGCCACCGCCAGATCGGCGATGGTGGCGTCCTCAGTCTCACCCGAGCGGTGGGACATGAC
>CAZUAL010000351.1:0-4053 GCA_964618305.1 uncultured Dongia sp.
CAGTGATTACCAAGAAGATCATTCTGCCGGCCAATCTCCGTGAAACCGAAATGGAAGTGCAGGTCGAGTCGGAGGCCAACCAGTACATTCCTTTCGCGCTGGACGAGGTGAATCTGGACTTTCAGGTCCTTGGCCCGGTGCCGTCCAGCCCAGACGAGGTCGAGGTCCTGATTGCCGCATCGCGCAAGGAGAAGGTCGAAGACCGTGTTGCGTGCGCGGAGGCTGCAGACCTGAAACCGCTGGTGATGGACGTGGAGTCTTTCGCCGTTCAGTCGGCCTTCGAACTGGTGCGACAGCAGTTGCAAGCCAAGACAGCCGATCAGATCGTCGCCTTGCTGGACGTCGGCGCTGTCGCCACCAAGGTCATGGTGATGAAGGGTGATCAACTGGTCTATTCTCGCGAGCAGGCGTTCGGCGGCAGCCAACTGACGCAGGACATCATGCGGGCCTATGGCATGAGTGCCGAGGAGGCCGAATCGATCAAGCGGGCAGGAGGCGCGCCGGAGAATTATGAGTCGGAACTGTTGCGTCCGTTTGTCGAGAACCTGTCGGTCGAGGCGTCGCGGGCACTGCAGTTCTTTTTCTCGTCGACGCAGTTCAACCAGGTGCATCAGATCGTGCTGGCCGGGGGATGCGCCGCGATCGCCGGCATCGACGAGGTAGTGGCGAACAGGACGCAGGTGCCGACGATCATCGCCAATCCGTTCGCCGGCATGGTGCCGTCATCCAAGGTCAGGCCGCGGCAACTGGTGGCAGACGCTCCGCTCCTGATGGTGGCATGTGGCTTGGCCATGCGGAGGTCGGATCAGTGATTCGCATCAACCTGCTACCGCACCGTGAGCAGAAGCGCAAGGCGCGGCGCGAGCAGTTCTACGCCTTGGCCGGGTTGATGCTGGCACTCGGCGGGTTGATCTGGTTCCTCGGTTATTCAGTCATCAACGGTTACATTGCGGCGCAGGAAGGCAAGAATGCGTTCCTCAAGAAGGAAATTGCCGCGCTCGACAAGCAGATTGATGAGATCAAGAAACTGAAGGAGCAGACGGAGGCCCTTCTGTCGCGCAAGCAGATCATCGAGTCACTGCAGGCAAACCGGACCGAGACCGTCCATCTCTTCAACGAGCTTGCCCGCCAGGTGCCGAGCGGTGTCTATCTTCGTTCGGTCAAGCAATCCGGCGGAAAGATCACCCTGAATGGTTTCGCGCAGTCGAACGCCAAGGTCTCGACCTTGATGCGCAATCTCGACGACTCCCCCGTTCTCGAAAAGCCTGATTTGGTCGAAATCAAGGCGGCAACCGTCGACAAGCGTCGCCTGAGCGAATTTACCCTCCGCGTGCAATTCACGCGCCAACAGTCGAGCGATGAGGTCAAGGGTGCGGGGGCCAAGCGACCGGCGGCCGGAGGCGGCAAGGTTGCGGCGGGTAAGGAAGGAAGACCGTGAAGATACCGGCGATTCCGAAGCACACTATCCCGCGCATCGATTTCCGTTCGTTGGCGGCTGATTTCAAGAGCCTGGATCCGAAGGATCCAGGCGTTTGGCCGGCGTTGCCCAAGGCTATCATCCTGGCAGGGATCCTGTTGTTGGTGTTGGCGCTCGGATGGTGGCTCGGCTGGCGCGTTCAGCTTGAAGATCTCGATGTCAAACGGCAGCAGGAAGAGAAGCTCAAGGAGGAGTGGCGGACGAAGAAGGCTCAAGCAGTGAATCTGGACGAGTACCAGAAGCAGCTGGCAGAGATCAATCGTTCGTTTGGTGCTTTGCTGAAGCAGTTGCCCAACGCCTCGGAAATGGAATCGTTGCTGATCGACATCAACCAGGCCGGTCTGGGTCGCGGGCTTCAGTTCGAGCTGTTCAAACCGGGTGCCGAGGCGTTCCACGAGTTCTACGCGGAATTGCCGATCACTATCAAGGTGTCGGGGCCGTACCACGATCTTGGCGCGTTTACCGGTGATATCGCCAAGTTGCCACGGATTGTCACGCTCAACGATATCGACATCGCGCAGACCAAGGAAGGTGGACTGGTGATGTCCACCTTGGCCAAGACGTTCCGGTATCTCGACGAAGAGGAAGTCGCTCGCCAGAAGAAAGAGAAGCAGGCCAAGGAAAAGGAGAAGGCGAAGGGTGCGGCCAAGGGACCTGCGAAGGAGGGAGGCAAGTAGCATGAGCCGTCAACCTTCACTATTGTTCTTGCTCGTGGCCCTGCTGACCGCGTGCAGCAGTGACGAGCACGAGGATCTCAAACGGTGGATGGGGGAAGCCTCCCAAGGCATGCGCGGGCGGGTTCAGCCGATTCCCGAAATCAAGCCTTTTCCGATCGTGTCCTACGACGCGGGTGACCTGCCGGAGCCTTTTAGCGCGTCCAAGGCAATGCCGGAGAAGCGCGTCAGCGCGGGCGGCATTCAGCCCGATTTCGATCGCCCCCGCGAACCGCTGGAAGCCTATCCCCTGGAAACTCTCAGGATGGTTGGCGTTGTTCGCCGGAACAAGGTCTTGCACGCACTGATCCAAATCGATGGCATGGTTCATCAGATCCGAACAGGTAATCACCTGGGGCAGGATTTTGGCGTCGTAGCGTCCATCACCGAGGCGCAGGTGAACATCAAGGAATTGGTCCAGGATCCCAGCGGCCAGACGGCCGACTGGGTGGAGCGGCTCGCAACTCTCCAGTTGCAGGAGGGCCTCATGCCGCAGAAGGAGACGAAGAAATGAGAACCCGTTGCGTTGGACTGTTTTCCCGTTTTTTGTTGCCTTGGGTTCTAGGATCCTGTGCCTTCCTGAGTCTGAATATCTCGTTCGCCGCGAACGGGAGCGTCACCGAGACACAAGTATCGAATGGCATCGAATCCTTGATGGTGACCCAGCAGAACGGCAATACCCTGGTGAAGGTCGGTATGCGTCAGCCTGTTGCGGCGGCTCCCGCCAGTTTCAGCGTCGCGAGCCCTGCGCGTGTGGTGTTTGATTTTCCGGGAACGGGTAATTCGCTTGGGCGTACCGTTCAGCAAGTCAATGAGGGTGAGTTACGAAGCATCAATATCGTGCAGGTCGGTGATCGCACTCGCTTGGTCCTAAATTTGAAGAAGATGGGCAATTATCAGGCTCAGGTCGATGGGAACAGTTTTCTGATCACCTTGGTGCCGACCACGGTCGGCGAAGGTATTGCCCCGACGGCCCAGCACTTCGGCCCGGCGGTCAAGTCGGACGAGACGACCCGCGCCATCCGCGACATCAAGTTCCGGCGTGGCAAGACGGGGGAAGGCTTGGTTACCGTCGACCTGTCGGATGCCGATATCGGTATCGACGTCAGGCAACAGGGATCAAATCTCCTTGTCGAATTCCAGAAAGTCCAGCTTGCCGAGGACTTGCGTAAACGTCTGGATGTGAGCGATTTCGCCACGCCCGTGACCACCGTGAACACGACGCGTCAGGGTGAGAACGCGCGCATCGTGATTACGCCTCAAGGACTCTGGGAACACACGGCGTACCAGACGGACAATCAGTTCGTGATCGAAGTGAAGGCTCTTAAAGAGGACCCCTCGAAACTATTCCAGGGGTCGCAGCGCCAGGGCTATCAAGGCGAGAATGTTTCGCTCAACTTCCAGAACATTCCCTTGCGGGAGCTGCTCCATGTCTTCGCCGATATCACCAACTTCAACATCGTGATCAGCGACACGGTTGTCGGCAACGTTTCGCTTCGCCTGAACGATGTACCATGGGACCAGGCGCTCGACATCGTCCTGAAGCAGAAAGGACTGGCGATGCGCAAGAGCGGTAATGTGATCTGGATTGCGCCTGGCGACGAACTTGCGGCGAGAGAGAAGCTCGAACTCGAAACCAAACAAGCCATCGCCGAACTGGAACCGGTTCGTACCGAAAGTTTCCAGCTCAATTATCAGAAGGCGGATGTCGTCGAGAAGATGTTGCGCGGCATCAGCACGGTCGGTACCGGAACGGGTGGCTCCGCGGCGTCTGCGACATCAACCGCCGCGACCGCCAAGTTGCCGGCACGGATATTGTCTGATCGCGGTAGCGCCATCTTCGATCAGCGCACCAACAAGCTG
>CAZUAL010000352.1:0-4037 GCA_964618305.1 uncultured Dongia sp.
CCGCCGCAGCCGTAATGGCCGCAAACGATGATATGCTCGACCTTCAGGACGTTGACGGCGAATTCCAGCACCGACAGGCAATTGGTATCGATGTGGTAGACGAGGTTGGCGATGTTGCGGTGGACGAAGATCTCGCCCGGTGGCAGGTCGAGAATCTGGTTCGCCGGAACGCGGGCATCGGAACAGCCGATCCAGAAATATTTGGGCGCCTGCTGCTCCGCGAGGCGCTTGAAATAGTCGGGGTCGGCCGCAATTTGCCGTTCCGACCATTTGCGGTTCCGCTGGAACAGCTCGACATGGGTCTTTTCGCTCATGATCCCGCTCTGATTGCCTTTGATCCTGGGGCTTTGCAGAAGAGCCCGCCTCGCATACCATGCCGCGCTGCGACAAAACAATAGGACAGCCGCCGCCGATGAGTGTCAGATCACCCCATAAAGGCCTGAAATTTCTGGTGGATTTTGGCCCACTCGTAATCTTCTTCGTGAGCTACAAGTTGGCCGGGCTCATGGTTGCGACCCTGGCCATCATCGTGGCGACCCTCGCGGCACTGCTGGTCAGCTTTGTCACGACCCGGCGCTTGCCGCCAATGCCGCTCCTGACCGCCATCGTCGTGGTCGTCATGGGCGGCCTCACGCTCTGGCTGCAGGACAAGACCTTCATCAAGATGAAGCCCACCATCATCTTCGCCTTTCTGGCACTCCTGCTCGCGGGCGGACTCATCATCCGGAAGCCGACGCTGCAGATCGTGATGAGCGATGCCATGAAGCTCAGCGAGGCCGGCTGGCGCCAGCTCACCGTGCGCTTCGCCCTCTTTTTCCTCGGTATGGCGGCGCTCAACGAATATGTCTGGCGCAACTTCTCGGAAGACACCTGGATCGATTTCAAAGTGTTCGGCATCCTCGGCCTCACCATCCTGTTCAGTCTCAGCCAGATGCCGCTCATGAAGCGCCATCTGATCGAAACGCCGGGCGAAGATTGATCACCGGCCACGATGCCAGAGGCCTTCACTGATTTGATGCCGCAACTCGGCCTTGGCGCCGAACTGCTCGTTTTTGCGACCGTCTTTCTGGCCGGTCTCCTGCGCGGCTTCACCGGCTTCGGCTTCGCCCTGGCGGCGGTGCCCGTCATCACGCTCTTCGTCGAGCCAGCCGCGGTCGTGCCAGCCATTCCCATCGTCGCCATGGTGGCGGGCGCCGAACAATTGCCGCGCGCCTGGAAGTCCGCCAACTGGCATGCGATCTACCGCCTGCTGCTGGGCGCAATCTTGGGCACACCCATCGGCGTCCTGTCGCTGACCTACCTGCCGGCCAATGCGATGCGCATCCTCATCGGCATCGTGCTGCTCTTTGCCGTCCTCGGCCTCTGGCGTGGCTATCGGTTCAAGCAGCGGCCGCCGACCGGGGCGCAGGTGGGGATCGGCTTCACCTCCGGCCTGCTCAATGGCGCCACGGCGATGGGCGGGCCGCCGGTCATCCTGTTCTTTCTCGCTTCGCCCGACGGGGTCGCGGTGGGACGCGCCTCCCTCCTCGTCTATTTCTTCTTCATTTCCGCCTGGAGCATCCTTGGTCAGTTTACGGCCGGCCTCCTCGATCTCAGGGTCGCGGTGCTGGCTGGCCTCATGATTCCCGTCATGGCGGTCGGCAACATCATCGGTGACCGCCTGTTCAACAAGGCCAAGTCAGGAACCTACCAGCGTGTGGCGTTAGGATTTCTGATGGTCATCGGCCTGCTGGCAATCGCCCGCGCCATCTTGGGCTGACCATGGCCGCTCTGGACCCGGGTGAGCCGAATTGTTAGCGTTCCGCGTCGTTCAGGGAGACATGACGGGTGAATCGGCGTGGTCGCACGATTGCCGGTCCGGGTGGCACCCTGCTTGGGCCGGGCGACAAGATACCGGGTGACGTGGCGATGGCACGCGCGAGCAATGCCGCGCGTCGCGTTTTCGAAGCCTGGTACGCTCTGCGGCGCCCCGATGGCGGTGCCCCCAGCCTTGCCGCCTGGGACGCTTGCGGCGCGGTTCCGAACCTGCAATCCAGCTTGCTCGTCACCGAGATACTCCACGCTGAGCACGATTACCGCTATCTGCGCCTCGGCAGCCACGCGATCGCCATGCGCGGCAATGACCCGACCGGCCGAACGGTGCGCGATATCTACACCGGCGACGCGCTCGACTTCGTTCTCGACAATTACGATCTCGCCGTTGCCAATCCCTTTGGCATCGTGGATTTCTCGGTGGACGTCGCGGCGGATGATCGCCATGTCGAGTTGGAGACCTTGCTACTGCCCCTCTCCGACGATGGGGACCGCCCGAGCCATGTGCTGGTTTACGGCCATTTCATCGCCAAGTAGTCAGCTGATCAAGGAACGATGATTACCGGAACGCCATCAGGTACCAGGCGCCATATCTCCTCGATCTCAGCATTGTCGATGGCGATACAGCCTTGGGTCCAATCGAGCTTGGGTGCCATGTCAAAAGGATAAGCGTTGGGCAGCCCGTGAATGAAAATCGCGCCACCAGTTGGCAGGCCCAGCCGGGCACTCTCGGCACGGTCCACGGCATTTGGATAGCTGATGTGAAGCGACAGATGAAAGGCGCTGTCGGCTTTGCGGAAGTCAACGACATACGCGCCTTCCGGCGTGCGGCCGTCGCCCTCCTGGCGCTTTGGTCCGATCGGATTATTCCCCAGAGAGACGCTATACGAGCGAATGATCTGACCGTCCCGACGCAATTCTAGGCGGCGTTCGGATTTATCCACATAGACAAGATCTGCCAACTCTTCGGCCGGCGCCGGAGCGGGTGTGTGGCCAGCGGGCCTTGAAAAAGCCATCGCTGCCGCCAAAGCGGATAGTGATATGAAGGGCGCGAGAATCCGGAATAGCCGCATAGCCATTCTATGATCGCGCTTGATGGCCGAAAGTTGGCGCGATTGCGGCGAGAATAAAAAGGGCGCCCCCTTCACGAACTGAAACGGGGCGCCCTCTTCTATTGCGATCTGGCTTTAGACGTTGCTGTCTGGAACCGCCGCCTTCTTCTTGGCGATAAATTCATTGAGCGCTTCGTCGATGGCCGGGTCGAGCGCCGGGGCTTCGTAATCGGCCAGCATGCGCTTGAAGATCTTGTTGGCGCGCTGGGCGGCGTCGAGGGCGCCTTCCGCTTCCCACTGCTCGAACGAATTGTTGTCGGCGATGTTGGAACGATAGAAGGCCGTCTCGAAATTGGCCTGGGTATGGGCGCAACCCAGGAAATGACTGCCCGGACCCACTTCGCGGATGGCGTCGAGCGCCTGGCCGTTCTCCGAGAGATCGATGCCCTTGGCGAGCGTCTGCATCATGCCGAGCTGATCGGCATCCATGATGAACTTCTCGTAGCCGGCCGAGAGGCCGCCTTCGAGCCAGCCCGCGCCGTGCAGCACGAAATTCGTGCCGGCCTGGAGGGTGGGGAGCAGCGTCTGGGCGCTTTCATAGGCCGCCTGCGCGTCGGCGATCTTGGAACCGCAGAGCGAGCCGCCGGTACGGAACGGGATGCCCAGACGGCGGGCGAGCTGTGCTGCGGCAAGGCTGACCAGCGTCGGTTCCGGCGTACCGAAGGTCGGCGCCCCCGACTGCATCGAGATCGAGGAGGCGAAAACGCCGAAGATCACCGGGGCACCGGGGTTGTAAAGCTGCGCGGTACCGGCACCGGCCAGCACCTCGGCCAGAACCTGGGCGAGCGTGCCTGCCGCGGTGACCGGGCTCATGGCGCCGGCCAGAATGAACGGCGTCGTGATGCAGGCCTGGTTGTTGCGGGCATAGACCTTCATGGCGCCCAGCATCGTGCCGTCCCACACCATAGGCGAGTTGGCGTTGATGAGGCTGGTCAGCACCGTGTGCTTGTCGAGAAAATCCTCGCCGAAGACGATCTTCGCCATGGCAACGGTGTCCTCGGCGCGCTCCGGCTGGGTGACCGAGCCCATGAACGGCTTATCGGAATACTTGATGTGGCTGTAGACCATGTCGAGATGCCGCTTGTTCACCGGCAAATCGACCGGCTCGCACAC
>CAZUAL010000353.1:0-4033 GCA_964618305.1 uncultured Dongia sp.
GTTCACGGTCATCAACCAGATCGGCACGGACGAGGAAAGCGGCCTCAAACAGGTCGAGCTGACCATGGTTACCCTGCTCGCCTTCGCGCAGAAAAACCGCGGGCTGACGCGCGTGCTGATCGGCGACGCCCTGGTGCACGAGAACCCGCGCCTGCAGGCGCGCATCAACCAGTTGCTGGATCGCGTGGAAGCGTCGCTGAAGCAGTCGCTGCGCATCGCCGCCACCCAAGGCGTCTTCGCCGAGAACCACGATGTCGCCGCTCACGCCGATGTCCTGATCTGCTATGCACTCGGTCGCTGGCACCGGTTCGTCAAGAGCGGCTTCAAGGAAGACCCACTGTCGGCCTGGCCGACACAATGGCAATTGCTGGCTCACTGAGGGAGAAGTCATGAAAGCGAAAACCAAGTCGACTGCTGGCGGCAAGGCCACCAGGAGCAAAGCGGCCACCCACACGAAAGCGCCGATCGCCAAGACCGCCGGGAAAAAAGCCGCGCCGGCGACCGGGCAGGTGCTGAAGGAACTCAAGTCGCTGGCCAAGGAATTGAACAAGGCCGCCGTGGGCATCGGCAAGCGCACGCCCGGGGATCCCAAGGACATCTCGGCCATTCTCGGCAATGTCGAGCGCATGACGGCGGAAGCCGCCAACAAGTCGCTGGCCGAGGCGGAAATGGCCAAGCAGATCCTCGCCTCGGCTCAGGATTGTCTCGGCCGGGACTGGAGCCGGAGGGAAATCCATGCCTGCCTGGACGGCATTGGCGCGCACCTGACCAACATCATCGTTGCCCAGGAATTCCAGGATTTGGCCGGCCAGGCGATTCGCAAGGCCATGAAGGCGCTGGTCGGCGCCATCGTCGTCGAAACGGCCGCCGGCGACGACCGCAAGCTCTCGCAGAACGAGGTGGACAGCCTGCTGAAGGAACTGATGCTATAGGCGGTGGGCGGGGCTACCGCCGCAGCGCCTCGGCGGCCTCGAGCGCGAAGTAGGTGAGGATGCCGTCGGCGCCGGCCCGCTTGAAGCACAGGAGCGCCTCCAGCATGCAGGCATCGTGGCCTAGCCAGCCATTGGCGGCGGCCGCCTTGAGCATGGCGTATTCGCCGCTGACCTGGTAGGCGTAGGTCGGCACGCCGAATTCGGCCTTCACCCGCCGCACGATGTCGAGATAGGGCATGCCGGGCTTGACCATCACCATGTCCGCGCCCTCGTCGAGATCGAGGGCAACTTCCCGCAATGCCTCGTCCGAGTTGCCCGGATCCATCTGGTAGGTGCATTTGTTGCCCTTGCCGAGACTGGCCGCCGATCCCACCGCATCCCGGAACGGCCCGTAGAAGCTCGAAGCATATTTCGCGGAATACGCGAGGATGCGCGTATGAATCAGCCGTTCCGCATCGAGCGCGCCGCGCACGGCACCGATGCGGCCATCCATCATGTCCGACGGCGCCACCACATCGGCACCGGCGCGCGCATGGCACAGCGCCTGCTTGACCAGCGCCTCGACCGTCTCGTCGTTCATGACGTAACCGGTCGGATCGGACGGATCGATCAGGCCATCCTGGCCATGACTGGTGTAGGGATCAAGCGCCACGTCGGTGATGATGCCGAGTTCCGGCAGCTCCTTCTTGAGGGCGGCCACCACGGTAGGCACCAATCCTTCAGGATTCCAGGCCTCGTTGGCCGCCGGGGATTTCTTCGTGGCATCGATCACCGGGAACAGCGCCAGCGCCGGAATCCCCAAGCGAGCCGCGCGCTCGGCCACCGGCAGGAGCTTGTCCAGGCTCATGCGCTCGACGCCGGGCATCGAGGCGACGGCTTCGGTCCGTCCCTGCCCGTCGAGTATGAAGACAGGATAGATGAAGTCGTCGGCTCTGAGGACGCTTTCCCTCATCAGTCGGCGCGAAAAATCATCTCGGCGCATGCGGCGCATGCGCGTGGAGGGGAATGCACCTTTCTGGTTCATGGATATCTCGTAAAAATGTCTCTGGAACTTTCGTCGCTAGCCACAATCTTATGCTTCGGATGACGTGCGGTCATCCCCCGCTTCACCTCCCTGAGCGGGTGCCTTAACCCCATTAAGGCAATTCGCCCCCGGTCTCTCCCCTTTGGCCGGGGGCTTCTTTCTTTTTCCGGCGTCACAAAGGCTGTTCCAGCCACGCGGCGATCACGGTTTCCGCGTCCTCGATGCCCAGCTTCTTCAGGCTCGAAAAGAGCTGCGCGGTGATCGGCGAGCCGGTGTCGGCGAATTCGGCGCGAACTTCGCACAGCACCTTGGCCTGCTCCTGCCGGGTCAGCTTGTCGGCCTTGGTGAGCAGGCAATGGATCGGTTTCCCGGTAGGACCGAACCAGTTGATCATCTGCCGGTCGAGATCGGTCAGCGGCCGCCGCGCGTCCATGATCATCACCAGGCCCGCCAAGGCCTGGCGGCGCGCGAGATAGGTTTCCAGCAGGCCTTGCCACTGCTTTCTGATCTTCTCCGGCACGTCGGCGTATCCGTATCCCGGCAGATCGACCAGCGCGGCGCCGTTGCGAAGTCGGAACAGGTTGATCAACTGGGTGCGGCCGGGAGTCTTCGACACGAACGCAAGCCGGGTATGGCCGACCAGGGTATTGATGGCCGACGATTTTCCGGCGTTGGAACGGCCGGCAAAAGCGATTTCCGGTCCTGTCGCTTCCGGCAGATCCTGCGGCTTCGCGACGGAAATCTCGAAGGCCGCGTGGCGAAACAGGGACATGGCGGGGCTGCGGGCGCGTGATCGATGGGTCGGGTTAGAATAGCATGTTTATGTACTCATTCCGGATCGCCCAGGAGCACCCCATGAAGCATTCGCCGATGCTGCCCTCGCTGACGGCCGCGCTGCTCGCGGTCGCCGCCATCGCCAATGCCAGCGAGCCCGCCAAGGCCCCTTACCAGGGCGACCCGGCCAAGGGCAAGGAAATCGCCTCGACGGTGTGCGCAGCCTGCCACAATCCCGACGGCAACAGCGTCCAGTCCGCCAATCCGAAGCTGGCCGCGCAGCATGCCGAGTACCTGTTCAAGCAGATGAGGGAATTCAAGGCGGCGGAAGGCAAGCAGCCGGTGCGCGTCAACGCGGTCATGAACGGCATGATCGCCGCCTACAACGAGGATCAGATGCGCGATCTGGCGGCCTACTTTGCCGCCCAGACTCAAATCGGCGAAAAGGCCAGGAACCGCGAGACCATCGAAGCCGGCCAGAAACTCTATCGCGCCGGCAATCAGGCCCGCGGCCTGCCCGCGTGCGCCGCCTGCCATGGCCCGACCGGCGCCGGCATCCCGGCGCAATATCCGCGCATCGGCGGCCAGTTCGCCGAGTACATCGAGGCCCAGCTCAAAGCCTTCCGCGACGAAACGCGCAGCAACGACCCGAACAAGATGATGCGCATGGTCGCCATCAAGATGACCGACGCCGAAATCAAGGCGGTGTCGGATTACATCGCCGGCCTGCGCTGACCCCATTCCCCTCCTTGCGCAAGGGGCGGCGCGGCCGCCTTATTTGCTTGTCTGGCCGCTTTCGCGGAAACTTGCCGAGGTCACCGCGAGTCGAACGCGCATCATGCTCATCCAGCGCCCGCACGACATCCCATCCGCCGAAATCACACCAAAGTCAGTCTTCGCGGAGCGCCGGCAATTTCTCCGCCTGGCCGCGGGCAGCGCCCTGGCCCTCGCGCTGTCGGCCCATGCCGGCGACAGGCTGCCGGCGGCAGCCGCCAGTCCCTACTCGACCCCCGAAGAACCGACGCCGTACCGGCACGTCACCGGTTACAACAACTTCGTCGAATTCGGCAGCGGCAAGGACATTCCGGCCGAACGCGCCCACCGGCTGCGCACCTCGTCTTGGTCGGTCACGCTCGACGGACTGGTGCACAAGCCGCGGACGCTGGCCATCGAGGACATCCTCAAGCTCGCGCCGCTGGAGGAGCGCGTCTATCGCCTGCGCTGCGTCGAGGGCTGGAGCATGGTGGTGCCGTGGGTCGGCTTCTCCCTGTCGACGCTGCTCAAGCAGGTGGAGCCTCTGGTC
>CAZUAL010000354.1:0-4021 GCA_964618305.1 uncultured Dongia sp.
TGGTGAAGACAGCGGTCGCCGGCGAGGACGCCAACTGGGGCCGCATCGTCATGGCCGTCGGCAAGTCCGGCGAAAAGGCCGACCGCGACAAGCTTTCGATCAGCATCGGCGGTGTCGAAATCACCCGGAACGGCCAGCGCCGTCCGGACTATGACGAAGCGCCGGTCGCCCAGCACATCAAGACCCGCGACGTGCACATTGCCGTCGATGTCGGCATCGCCAAGGGGAAGGCTCGCGTCTGGACCTGCGACCTCACCCACCGCTACATCGAAATCAATGCCGATTACCGTTCCTGATATCGAGACGGAACGATTGCGCCTGCGACCGCTCCGGCCGTCGGATGCGGACGACGTGGTGCGCCTGGTAAATGATTTCGAAGTGGCCCGCTACACTGCGACCATTCCGCACCCTTACGATCTCAAGATGGCGCAGGATTTCATCGCCACACCTGAAGCCTCGCCCGACGCCGCGTCGCGCTTTCTCGACGATCCGGATGCGGCCCTCGTCCTTGCCATCGTGCGCAAGGAGGATGACCAGCTTATCGGCTGTGTCGGCCTGCAGAAGACGCCGGAGGGTCCCGAGCTCGGCTATTGGGTCGGCCGTGAATATTGGCGCCAAGGCTATGCTTTCGAAGCCGCAGGCCGCCTGGTCCGCTTCGCCTTCGAAAATTATGCGCTGCCGGAACTCATCGCCTCGGCGGTGACCGTCAACGAAGCCTCGCACCGCGTCCTCGAAAGGATCGGCTTTGCCATCTGCGGAACCGGCGAGATCCACTCCCGCGCGCAGAATTGCAATTTGCCGGTCGTGCACCGGCGCCTCAAGCGCAACGACTGGCTGCGCGCCTCGGGCCGGGCGGCATGAGCGACAAGAAGATGGTCCTGGTCGTCGCCGTCGCCTTGGTCGATGCCGATGGACGCGTCCTCCTGGCGCAACGGCCGGAAGGCAAGAGCATGGCCGGTCTTTGGGAATTTCCCGGCGGCAAGGTGCATGCAGGCGAAACGCCCGAAGCGGCACTCATCCGCGAACTCCACGAGGAACTGGGCATCGACGTCAAGGAAAGCTGCCTGGCGCCGCTGACCTTCGCCTCGCACAACTATGAGACCTTTCATCTGCTGATGCCGCTCTATGTCTGCCGGCGCTGGGAAGGACAAGTGACGGGACGTGAGGGGCAGGCCCTTGCCTGGGTGCGTCCAACGCGGCTTGCCGATTACCCGATGCCGCCGGCGGACAAGCCTCTCATTGCCATGATTTGCGATTTGCTGTGAAGATAGCCCCAAAGCCACTATACGGGTCCAGTCACATGCGCCGTACCGCCCTCACCGCCGTTATCCTGGGGCTTGCCACCCTCACCCTGCCGGCTCTCACCCAGCCCGCCCTTGCCGATCCGGTCGGACTGGTGCAGCGGGTCGAGAACAATGTCTATGGGACCGAGCCGCAAAGCTCACCCCAGCCCAAGTACAAAAGCGACGGCATCGTCTTTAACGAACTTATCGAAACCAAGCGCAAGAGCGCGGTCGAGATCGGCTTCATCGACGGCACCAAGCTGACGATCGGCGCCGAGGCAAGCGTGCAGATTGACGATTTCGCGTTCGACGACGTGACGAGCAGCGGCAAAGCTGCGATCAGTCTTGGCGGCGGCGCCTTTCGCTGGGTCACCGGCCTGATGCCGCCTGATGGTGTCAGCATCGAGACGCCGACGGCGACGATCGCCATCCGCGGCACCAATCTGAAGCTGCGCGTGCGCGCCAACGGTCAAACGGATGTCGCCCTTGAACAAGGCGCCCTGCATATCGTGGCGAAAGGCAACGGCGCCACCGCCGACCTTGAAGCTGGCCAAAGCGCGCGGATCACGGCTGCTGGCATCGAAATCATCGACCAGGTGATCTCGGTTGCCGATGCCTTCGTCGATGACGGCTGGTACCGGGCGATCGACCAAGAACGCAAAGGCCAGTCGGACCGGCAAAGCAACGAATCCGAACACAGCCAGCAATAGCGCCCAAGGGTATGAGCCCAAGGGGAACTAGCACTTCTTCGAGAATACCTCGGTAAGGCTCACATCGCCGCTGCCGCGCCGCGCCGGCTGCTGCTGATTTTCGGCCGGCGACCAGCCGGTGAGGAAGATTGCCTGGAAGGTGGCGCGGATGCGCCCATCCGCTTCGGCAAACCGCTCGGCATAGAGCACCCCGGCATGGGCAAGGACCCGGCGCGCGAGCGGCCTGCGTGTGCGGGCAGCGAGCGCATTCCCCTCCCCCATGCCGCGCAAATCGCGCATCAAGGCCAGCATGTCGGGATAGGTGACGGTCAGCGTCTCCGCATCCGCCACCGGCAGGGCGAAACCCGCCCGCTGAAGCAGGCCCGCCGCGTCGCGCAGCCCCACCATGGGCGAGACGCGCGGGCTCACCCCGCCCGTCTCGGCCAGTTCCGCTTCCATCAGACATTGCCGAAGCTCGGTGAGCGTTTCGCCACCGAGCAGCACGGCGAGGAAAAGCCCGTCCGGCCTCAGCGCATGGCGAATCTGGATGAGCGCGCCTGGAAGGTCATTGACCCAATGCAGGCCGAGGCAGGAGAGGATGAGATCAAGGCCCGCAGTGTCCAGCGGCGCGCCGGCTGCGTCGCACACCATGTCCGGCAAGGTGGACGCATCGATCGCGCCGGTCGCGATCCGCTCGATCCCGCCGAGCGCCGGATCGACTTGCCGTCTGATGGCATCGAGCCCGCCGGAGCGCGGCGACAGATCGAGCGCCACAGGAAACGTCCGGCGCACGTCGGCCAGCCGGTCAAGCAACCGTTCCGCCAGTTCGCGGAACAGGAAATCGTGCGCGGCAAAATTCGCGCCCGAACGCGCGCGCTGCCGCCCCAGTTGCACGCGGTCGAAGATCAGGCGCTGGTCGGGCTCGGACCCGGATTTGGTGGGCGCGTTCGTCATGGCGCGGAGTATGCCCATCTGCCGGTCGGGTGCAACCCGCGCTGGTTCGCAACTTTCAATTGACGCCCCGAGCAGCCTTCCCGTCAAATGGCCCGATGACCGACCACACCGCCATTCACGCTTCTTTGGGCCGCTCGCTGCGCCGGGGAATGCAGCGCGCCATCGACGCGATTCTGCCGCCGCGCTGTCTGAAATGCGGCGAAGTGGTCAGCGTCGGCAGCGGCCAGGGCGCGCTGTGCCCTTCGTGCTGGGGAAAACTGAGCTTCCTGGGGGAGCCGTGCTGCGCCTGCTGCGGCCAGCCCTTCGACTTCGATCTGGGTGAGGGCGCGCTCTGCGGCGCCTGCCTGGCCGCCCATCCACCCTTCGACCGCGCCCGCGCGGTGCTGCGCTACGACGAGGCAAGCCGCGACATGATCCTGGCCTTGAAGCACGCCGACCGCACATCGCTGGCCCCCGCTTTCGCTGCCTGGGCGGCCCGCGCCGGCCGCGCGCTCGTCGCCGATTGCGACCTCATCGCGCCCGTGCCGCTCCATTGGTCGCGGCTCTTCTCCCGCCGCTTCAACCAGGCAGCCCTACTGGCCAACGCCCTGGCGGCAATGAGCGGCAAGCCGGCCGTCCCCGACCTCCTCGTGCGCCGCCGTGCCACCGAAAAGCAGGGGCATCTGGTGCGCCTGGCGCGCCAGCGCAACGTCGCCGGCGCCTTCACCCTCCACCCCGGGCGCGCGGCCTTGGTCGCCGACAAGCGGGTACTGCTCATCGACGATGTGATCACGACGGGCGCCACCATCGGCAATTGCGCCAAGGCCCTCCGCCGTGGCGGCGCGGCGGCAATCGATGTCCTGGCGGTGGCCCGGGTCATTCAGGAAGATTGAAGCCCCGCCTCCATTCAGCTTTTTCTCCAATTCAACAGATTCTCTAGGGCCTTCCACGCGAAATCCTCGCGCCCCGGCTACACGGCAAGGGCGAGCACCCCCTTGTCGGCGAGGGATCCGCTCCAGTCGAACACCGACTCATCGACGAGCTTCAGCCACGCGGTGTCGGCAACGAGCCGCAGAGCGTGCGCAGCGTGGGGCGGTAGGGTCGGGCGATGCCGCG
>CAZUAL010000355.1:0-4017 GCA_964618305.1 uncultured Dongia sp.
ACGCACCGAATGGTGGGTCAATCCGACAGGCACGTTCGTGATCGGCGGCCCCGATGGTGACGCGGGCCTGACCGGTCGCAAGATCATCGTGGACACCTATGGCGGTGCGGCCCCGCATGGCGGCGGCGCCTTCAGCGGCAAGGACCCGACCAAGGTCGACCGCTCGGCCGCCTATGCCGCGCGCTATCTGGCCAAGAACGTGGTCGCAGCGGGCTATGCGGAGAAGTGCGTGATCCAGGTCGCCTATGCGATCGGCGTCTCGAAGCCGCTCTCGCTCTACGTCAACACCTACGGCACCGGCACGGTCGATGAAGAGAAGCTCGTGAAGGCGCTGGGTGAGGTGATGGATCTTTCACCCCGCGGCATCCGCCAGCATCTCGGCCTCAACAAGCCGATTTATGCGCGGACCTCGTCCTACGGCCATTTCGGCCGTGAGCCGGATGCCGATGGCGGCTTCTCGTGGGAGAAGCTCGACCTCGTCGCCAAGCTCCAGGCGGCGATGGCGTAACCTCTGCGAGACCAACGTCGATGACCGACAAAAACGCCGCGGCTCCGGAAGAAACGGGGCCGCGGCGAAACTTTTATGGCCGCCGCCAGGGGAGGCCCTTGCGCGAGAACCGCAAGCGGCTGATGGAAACCCTGCTGCCGCGTCTCACCGTCTCAGTGGCGGAGGGGCAGGAGATCGACCCCGCGGCCCTCTTTCCTGGTCGCATGCGCGCGCATTGGCTGGAGATCGGCTTCGGCGGCGGCGAGCATCTCGCGGCGCAGGCAGCGGCCAACCGGGATGTCGGCATCATCGGCTGCGAGATCTTCCTCAACGGCATCGCCTCGGCGCTCTCGCATATCGATGCCGCGAAGATCGAGAGTGTCCGTATCTATCCCGAAGACGTGCGCGACCTGCTGCCTCTGCTGAAGCCCGCTTCGTTCGACAAGATCTTCCTGCTGTTCCCGGACCCTTGGCCGAAGACGCGCCACGCGGCACGCCGCTTCGTCAACCAGGCCAATCTCGATATCGTCGCCAAGCTGCTCAAGCCCGGCGGTGAGTTCCGCCTCGGCACCGACGACCCCATCTATATCGGCTGGTCGCTGGCGCATGTGACACGCCACCCGGCCTTCAAATGGCTCGCCGAACGCGAAGCCGACTGGGCCATCCGCCCCGCCGACTGGCCGCCTTCCCGCTACGAGCAGAAAGCCATCGCCCAGGGCCGCGTGCCGCATTATTTCAGGTTCAAGCGGGCTTAACTGACCCGTTCGTCGATCGCGCCGTCTGCGTCGTTCCGCCTTGCGTTTGTTCTTGCTTTGTGCAAATACTCTTATTGCGATTAAATGCAAAGAAGGATGTAGCTTTATGGCGTCCGGTGAGCCGACGGATTCCGAAGGACAATTCAACCTCGGCCGGAATCTGCTTTATGGCTATTTCGGCGCGCAGGATGTGGAGAAGGGTTGCTACTGGCTGGAGAAGGCGGCCGCGCAGAACCATCCAAAGGCACTCTTACATTTGGGCAGCTTGTATCTCTATGGCCATCATTTTCCTGCCGACCCGGAGCGGGGCTTGCAGCTTGTGCAGCGGTCTCTAGCAGCAGGGAATATTGAGGCCTTGAATACGCTCGGCGGGTTCTATCTGGAAAAGAACTGCCCGGCCACATACGACAAGGCGAAAGGCGCCGACTGCTTTCGCCAAGCGGCGGAAGCAGGCAATCATTCTGGTCTTTTCAATTACGGCATGTTCCACGAGAGCGAGGGAAACTTCGGTGAAGCCGTGAAATGGTTTCGGTTGGCGGTGAAGGAGAGGAATAGAGCGGCGCATTTTCGCTTGGCCGGTCTGCTCGCCGATGGCAAAGGTGCCCCGCAGGATATCGATGAGGCTTGCCGACTCTACGAACATGCCGGCGACGAGTTGCAGTATCCGCTCGGGCATTTCGGCTATGCGCGATTGCACGACGACCCCAAATATGGACGGCAGAACCTTGCGGAAGCGGCGGGTTACTACTTCCTGGCGGCCGATCGAGGCATAGCCGAGGCTCAGTTGCGATATGCCGAACTGGCCGAGCTCGGCTTTGGTCATACCGATCAACCTTATGAGGCCTATGTCTGGACCTGCGTCGCGATGGAGCATCTGCCGAAAGAAGAGATGCCGCGCGCCGAAGCGATGCTGAACCGCATCAAGCAAAAACTGGGACCATGGCGGCTGGCGCGTGCCGAGCAAGAGGCCGCAAAGATCATCGCTTTCCTGAAGCCCCTGGGCAGGTGCTGAAAAGCGGTCTCCACAGATGTGACATCAACCAAGAGATATGTGCGATGGCAGAAGACGAGATAAAGGCCAGAAAAGAAGAAGCTCACGAGGCATATGTCGAAGGGCTCGCGCATTTCAATGGCTGGCGCGGCAGGGAGCATTCTCTCAGCAAGGCCGTGGATTTCATGGAACGGGCCGCGGAGCTCGGCGAGACGGAAGCCATGGTCTTGCTTGGACAGTGGTACCGGTCAGATATGCTGGGCACACCCGATCGTGGCCGGGCCAAAGCCTGGTTTCAAAGAGCTGCCGACACCGACGATGCCGATGCTGAATTCGAACTCGGCCTGCTCGCAGAGGAGGACGGCGATTATGTCGAGGCCGCATCCCGATATCGGCGGGCACTAGATTGGAAGCATGACGAGGGCGCCTGCGGTCTGGCGCGACTGATGCTGGAAGGGAATGGCGTAGAGCAGAATATCCCAGAGGCACTTGAAATACTCGAACTCGCTAGCACCGAGTATGAGAGTGCCGAGGCCGAATATCTGCTCGGCATGCTTTACGATGAGGGGAAGTTCGTGGAACAGGATCGCGAGCGCGCCGGCGGCGAATTCTACTTTGCTGCCGAGAAAGGTCATGTGCTGGCCCAGATGCGGTATGGCGAAAGCGCCGAGGCCGGTTACGGAGATCCAGATTCGCCGATGGATGCGTATGTTTGGACGCATATTGCTCTCGAACACTTGCCGGCCGAGTTCAGAGCGCGAGCGGAAGCTACGCTCGCACGCATCGCCTCTGCGATGACGCCCGAAACCCTGGCCTTGGCGGAAGCGGAGGCGAAGAAAAGTCGCTTCGATTCGGTTCTACCGCTGCGGCCGGCCTTGCGCGTCTAGCTCGCACAAGTCAGCGCCTGACGTCTTACGCCGCCATCTGCCAGAAGACGTCCTGGGGCGAGAGCGTGAAGATTTCGACGCCGGTTTCAGTGACGCCGACCGAATGTTCGAACTGGGCGGAAAGCGACTGGTCGCGCGTGACCGCGGTCCAGCCGTCACCCAGCACTTTCACATCCGCCTTGCCGGCATTGAGCATCGGTTCGATGGTGAAGATCATGCCGGGTTCCAGCACGACGCCGGTGCCGGGCTTGCCGTAATGCAGGACCTGCGGCGCATCATGGAAGACGCGCCCGACGCCATGGCCGCAGAAATCCTCCACCACTGAAAATCGATTCTTCGCGGCGAGCGATTGGATGGCGTGGCCGATATCGCCCAGCGTATTGCCGGGCTTCACCGCGGCGATACCCGCCATCAGCGCCTGATAGGTGACATCGCACAGGCGGCGCGCCTTCACGCTGGGCTGGCCCGCCACATACATGCGGGATGAATCGCCATGCCAGCCATCGACCAAGGGCGTCACGTCGATATTGAGAATGTCGCCCTCGCCAAGGATCTTCTTCTCCGACGGGATGCCGTGCGTGACCACATGGTTCACTGAGATGCAGCTCGCGTGCTGGTAGCCCTTGTAGCCGATCGTCGCCGGCACGCCGCCGTGATCGCGCATGAAGGTTTCGCACAATTTGTCGAGCGCTGCCGTGCTGATGCCCGGCCGCACATGGGGGCCGATGAAATCCAAGGTCTCGGCAGCGAGGCGCCCGGCCCGGCGCATGCCCTCGAACCCCTCTGCATCGTGGAGCGGAATGGAGCGGTTGTTCATGTCGCGCTGGGCGGAAAGCTTCATCATGGGGCTTATCTAAGACTGAATAGGCGGAAGGTCAAATGGGCAAGTATGGGAAC
>CAZUAL010000356.1:0-4015 GCA_964618305.1 uncultured Dongia sp.
CATCATAATTATCGAAAAGTGTCGATGATGAGCTTGAGGATGACGACGAGCTCGTGCTGCTTGAGCTGGTGCTTGTCGCTGTCGCATTCGTCAACGTTGTAACGGCGCTGCTGACTGACATCTCCGTCCCTCCAAGCTTGCTTGTCTGCTGGTTTAACGAAGTGGAAAGGAATGTCAGGCGCAGATTTCTCAACGTGTCCGCGAATATCAAGCGGCAATAAACAGAAGCATTTCTGTGCGCCTGATTTGCCGCCAGTGGGCGTTTAACTGGCAGTCAGCCCGTATTGGCAGTCGCTTAGGGTTGATGGTGTCGGCCTTACCGTCGGCAGGTGTCGAAACCTACAAGCGCATGGAGACTTCTCATGCCAGTCATCGCAACGAACACAGCAGCCAACACGGCTCTGCGCTATCTCAATCTCAATTCTTCTCAAGAATCGAGCTCGGTCGCCAAGCTCTCGAGTGGTTCACGTATCACGAAGGCCTCCGACGACGACGCCGGGCTCGCCGTTGGCGTTCGCCTGCAATCGGATGTGACCGTTCTGCAACAGGCATCGACCAATGCTTCTCACGGCACATCGGTCCTCCAGACCGCCGACGGTGGTGCCGCACGTATCTCCGACATTCTTCAGCGTATGAAGACCCTGGCCTCTCAGTCACTGTCAGGTGCCGTCACCGATGACGAGCGAGCCTATATCAACTCGGAGTTCAGCGAGCTCATATCGGAAATCGACAGCATCGCCACAGGTACGCGCTTCAACGGCGAATCCCTGCTTGACGGCACGACTGACTTCGCAACCGGCGTCGACTTCCTGCTTGGCACCGACGCGGCCACCGACACCCTTACGATCACAATCGACGATCTGGATTCCACGGCACTTGGCCTGGCCGCCTCCACCGTCGCCACCCAAGCCAGCGCGGAGACGGCGGCAACAGCAATTGATACCGCAATTGATACCGTTCTTTCTGCGCGTGCCAGCATTGGCGCCCAAATGTCGCGCTTCGACTATCGCGGGCAGATGATCGAGACATCAATCGAAAACCTCAGCTCGGCGCAGTCGGCCATCATGGATGCGGATGTCGCTGAGGAGCAGTCGAATCTGACAACGGCGGAGGTTCTGACCGACGCCAGCATCTCGGCTCTCAGCCATGCCAACGACATGGCGACGCGCCTTTCAAAACTGCTGCAGTACCGGCCCGGGGGGGGGGCTCACCATTTGGGCCCGCCCCCCGTTTCCAGCCGAGGGACTGAACCATGACGGTCATTTCTTCAACCGGATCGACAACAAGCGGTTCCGCCGTCACATCTGCGAGCGCCGCTCTCGACACCGAGACGTTGATCGAAAACGCCGTCGCGGCGCGAAACGCTAAAGCAGATGCGATCGAGGTCCAGGTTACCGAGGCCGAGACAAAGGTCAGCGCCTATCAGGAGCTTGAATCCCTTCTTCTTACCCTTGAAGATTCGCTCGACGATCTGCGCAATCCATCCTCCTCGACCGAGACTGATGCTTTCGACGAACGCTCTGTTTCATTGACGGCGAGCGGCGGTGCGGAGGCAACCGATATTCTTGGCGCGTCGGTCGATTCCAACGCGGATATTGGGACATACACAATCGTCGTCAGTCAGATTGCCACCGAGCACAAGATCGCAAGCGATAGCCAGTCGAGCCGAAGCACGGCTTTGGGTCTGAGCGGCACTTTTACACTTTCCGCCGGCGCCAATACGAGTAGCTCGCTGGAAATTACCATCGACATGACCCTTGATGACATTGCGGACCTCATCAACAACGAGACCGACTCAACCAGTGTTTCAGCTAGCGTTCTGAAGGTAAATGACGGCTCCTTTCTGCTTATCTTAAGCTCCAGTGAAACAAACGAAACCATCAGCCTTGCGGATAGCTCCGGAGATGCACTAGAGACCCTGGGCCTCATCACCGCAAGCGGCGGCATCGGCAATGAATTGCAGGCTGCGCAGCCGGCAATTCTGAGCGTTGATGGGGTGTCTGTAACTAGGTCGAGCAATGAGATTGATGATCTTATCGACGAAGTCACTCTCTATCTCTACGGGGCCGCGAGCGGTACGACCATAACGCTTGATGTTGGCGCTGACCTTTCGGGCATCAATACGGCTATCGGGACATTCGTCGACGCTTACAATGCCGTTCGGGACTTTATCCTCACTCAGCAAGAGACGAATTCAGATGGCAGCGCCGCGGATGACGCTGCTCTTTTCGGTGATTCCCTCATTCGCAGCTTGAGCGCGGAGTTATCGGATCTATTGGCCATACAGAATTCTGACGGGAGCTCCCTTGCGGCATTCGGCATCAGTCTCGACGAGGACAATAAGCTGGTCATCAACAGCACAACCCTGTCTGAGGCCCTGGCGTCTGATCTTGATGGACTGACTTCGCTCTTTCGGTTCGAAGCGACCACGTCTTCCACCAATCTGGCGGTCATCGACAATGGGTCCGCGAGTGCCGACGGAACCTTCACCTTGGATATCGCTGTGGATTCCAGCGGCTCCATCACAAGCGTCAGCGTCAACGGAGACAGCAACCTTTTCACCGTCAAGAGCGGCAATCGGGTCGAGGGGGCAGAAGGAACTGCCTATGAGGGGGTCGTTTTTGCCTATATTGGCGCGGAATCTGCATCAATCGAGGTCACAATCACTCGAGGACTTGCGCAGAAACTTTCAGACACAGTTGTCGACTATGCCGGGACATATTCCGGTGACTCGTCATCTCGCCTAACGCAACAGGTCGACAGCTTGAATTCCAGCATCACGGACATGGAGACGGAAATCAGCAACATTCAGCAAAGAACCGAGGATTACCGCGAATGGCTCACGGAATACTACGCGCGCATTGAGGCGCAAATTAACAGCGCAAGCCGATTGCGCGAGCAGTTGGCAATTCTTCTCGACGACAAAAACGACTAAACATCTGCACTAGATTTGGGGAATGAGATCTATGAAAGGACGCTCGGCCGGAGGTGTTCACGCCTATCGCGCAGTGCATGCGGGGTCAGGCATTCTGGACATCGTAGTCTCCCTCTATGATTGTATCATCGTCGATCTCATGCAGGCGCAAGAGGCTAGGGTCACTCAACAGTTCGACCGCGAGTTCATGTGCCTGCAGAGCGCATCGCACCGACTACTGGGGCTGAGATCGGCACTCGACGAGGATCGAGGGGGCGCACTTGTGAAGCGACTGGATGTCTTCTATGCGACGGCGAGCTATCACATTTCCGCCATCCCACGCAGACCTGATCCCGTCAGCGCATCCAACCGTCTCCTGCGGCAGATGCGGGCGATGAGAGCTGCATGGAGCCAGGTGGCAAGTGGCCAAACGCCAGTCTTGAAGCTCCATTCCGCGCATGATAGCGGAATCCGCCCGGTAAAAGATCTGAATGTCGTACTCTAGCCGAATTGACCATCAGTCGATCCTTGCCGAGGAAGCACCTAGTGTGAACCTGGCACCGACTCTCGGTGTAGGTACGTCGGATGAGGAATTGCTTGAGCTCATGCGCGGCGGCGACGAGCAGGCGTTTCGCCAATTGGTCACGCGTCACGTCTACCGCGCCCAAAGACTGGCTCTTCGTCTGGTTGGTGAAGGGGCCGCGGCCGAAGATGTCGTGCAGGATGTCTTCCTACAGATTTGGATCAAGCGCGAGAGTTGGCGCCGGACAGATGCCAAGTTCACGTCCTGGCTGTTCAAGGTCGTCTACAACAGATGCATGGATGCGCGACGCAAGCGGCGCGACATCGGCCTTGAGGATGTCGACGAACCAAGCGACGAGCAAGTGGACGCGGTGACCCGCATCTATCGCGGACAGGTGCTGAGGCGGTTGCGCGATGCCATGAGCCGCCTGCCTGGATCACAATATGTTGCCTTGTTTCTAAGCTACCATGAAGGCTATAGTGCAAAGGATACTGCTGCAACGATGGGTATTTCGGTGCAGGCAGTAGAGTCGCTCCTAAAGAGGGGTCGGCAGAATCTCAGGGACCAATTAAAACGGG
>CAZUAL010000357.1:0-4012 GCA_964618305.1 uncultured Dongia sp.
GTCCCAATGCAGCATGCCGGCCGCTTCCTGCAGCGCCCCCATCCGGGCGAAGCGCTTCCCCAGTTCGGCATAGGCACTGTTCTTGCGGGCGGCGGTGCTGCTCATTGCTTTTCGTCCTTGGGCGTTTCGTCATTACGTGGGCGGCCGTTCTTGACGCCGTGGATGCTGTAGATGGCGGCCAGCGCCAGGGCCAGCGCCCCCCAGGTGATGGCGTATTGCAGATGATCGTTGGGCAGGTTGATGCGCGTCTGCCCGCCCAGCGGATAATAGCCCGGAATCTCGGTCTTGACCGCATCGAGATAAAGGTCGGTGCGGAAGCCAAGGCCGCTTGCCGCCGCCATCTCCGCCGGCGACAGATAGAACCAGCGGTTCTTGCCCGGCTCGTTGGGCGGCTGCATCCAGCTCTGCGTTTGCGGCAGGCGGATGATGCCGTCGAAAGCGACGCCGCCGTCGAACTGGCCCTGCGGCCTCGTCGCCGGATCGCGCTTTTCATCGGGCACCCAGCCACGGTTGATGAGGACAGGCTGGCTGCCGTCGGCCGGCAGCAGGGGGGTCACGATCCAATAGCCGACATTGCCGTTCTGCGACCGCGCCGGCATGTAGAATTCGTGGGCATGGTCGAAGCGGCCGTTCAAGGACACGCGGTGGAATTCGCTCTCCTTGAGGTCGGTGCCGGCGGGCGGCAGGGCGATCGGCGCCGCATTGGTGCGCTCGACACGCTCGGTGATGAGGCCTTCCTTCCAATAGAGCCGCTGCACCTGCCAGATGCTGAGGCCGACCATGAAGATGATGGCGGGGATGGAAAACAGCGTCGGCCAGAGACCGGGTCGGAAGTTGCGCAAAGTCATGACGATCCAGGAAGGCAGGGTTTGACGGGAAGCAATAGTGGCGGACTGGCCGGTATTGCCGGCCTCACTCGTTGCGGTGTTCGGCGGCCCGGTTGTGGAGCTGCAGGGCGACCAGCACGCCCTTCATCGGCCGCAGCAACCCGATGGCACCGCTGAAGACGACGATCGGCCACAGGATGATGTGGACCCAAAGCGGCGGCTCGAAGGCGAATTCCACCCAGATCGCCAAGGGTGCCACGATGGCCCCCAGAATGAGGATGATGAAGACCGCCGGCCCATCGCCGCTGTCGGCCGATTTGAGGTCGGCGCCGCAGGCGGGGCAGGTCTCGTTGAGTGACAGGATCCCACGAAAAAGCCTGCCCCGCCCGCAGAACGGGCAGCGGCAGGCTAATCCGGTCAGAATGGGTGAGGGAGTGGTCAAATCCGCCCCCTCACCGATCCCTCATCGCCTCAGCCATGGTACGGGCCAGGACCCGAACCCCAGATGTAGACGAACGTGAAGAGGAACAGCCACACGACGTCGACGAAGTGCCAGTACCAGGCCGCCGCCTCGAAGCCGAAATGATGGTCGGCGGTGAACTGGCCCTTGATGCCGCGGATGAGGCAGACCAACAGGAACAGGGTGCCGACGAGCACGTGGAAGCCGTGGAAGCCGGTCGCCATGTAGAAGGTCGACGAGTAGATGCCGTCCTTGAAGTGGAACGGCGCATGGGCGTACTCGAAGGCCTGGAAGCAGGTGAAGATGATGCCCAGCAGGACGGTGAGCGTGAGGCCCTTGATGAAGTTGGCGCGGTCATTCACCCGCAGGGCGTGGTGCGCCCAGGTGACCGTGCAGCCGGAGAGCAGCAGGATCATCGTGTTGAGGAGCGGAATGGCCAGCGGGTCGAGAACCATGACGCCCTTCGGCGGCCAGACGCTGCCGATCGCTTCCTTCGGGAAGAGCGAGGCATCGAAGAAGGCCCAGAAGAAGGCGACGAAGAACATCACTTCCGAGGCGATGAAGAGCGCCATGCCGTAGCGCAGGCCGATCTGCACGACCGGCGTGTGGGCCTTGTCGATCTCGGCCTCCTTCACCACGTCGCGCCACCAGCCGAACATCGTGCCGAGGATCATCACGAGACCCGGCAGGATCGCGTAGAGCCCCAGCTTGTCGTGCATGTAGAGCACCATGCCCATGAAGAAGACGCCGCCGGCAAGGCTTCCGACCAACGGCCACGGGCTCGGGTTGACCAGATGATAGGGATGATTTGGCTTATGTGCCGCTTCGCTCATGGTTCCAACTCTCTCTGCAATAACGGTCGATCCCCCGGGTTTCCCCCGATCGACCGGATCTCATTGACAATCTACTTAACTACCGCCCCCCTGACCAGCTTGAACCTGGCTGGATGGCACCAACTGACCTTCGCTCCCGACACCGCCGACCACTTGCGCGGCCGGCTCATCCGGAGCGCGGAAGAACGTATAGGCGAGCGTCACATCGCCCAGCCTTGTGAGATAGGGATCCTCCTCGAGCTTCGGGTCGAGGAAGAAGACGACCGGCATCTCGACCCGTTCGCCGGGTTTCAGCACCTGCTTGTCGAAGCAGAAGCACTGGACCTTCACGAAATACTGCCCGAACACATCCGGCGAGACATTGAACGTGGCCGAACCGGTGATCGTCTGGTCGGTCGGATTCTCGGCGATGAAGACCGCCTTGTAGGTGACACCCGTGCGCACATCCATCGAGCGCACCTCGGGCTGGAAGTGCCAGGGCATGCCGGTGCCGAGATCGGTGTTGAAGGTGACGCGCATTTCGCGCGTGCCGGCCCGGCTGGTGTTCTCGGCCGCCCGCTGCGGCGTGCCGCCGAAGCCCGTCGCCTTGCAGAACAGCGCATAGAGCGGGGCCGAGGCATAGGCGAGCCCGATCATCCCGCAGACCACGCCGACCAGCGTCATCATCAGGTTGCGGTTGCGCTTTGCTAGATCGTGCCGGCTCATCAATGGCTCCCCATCTTGACGATGGATACGATGAAGACGATGACGACGAAGAAGATCAGGGCGCCGGCCAGCGCCCAATTGCGCTGCTTGAGGCGCTTCTGCCGTTCGAGTTCGATTTGATCCGGCGCGGCCATCATCAGATCCCCCCACCGATGAGAGAGAGGAGGCCGGGCGCGCGGTCGATCATCAGCACGGCGAAATGCAGGAAGAGATAGAGGAGCGAGAAGCCGAACATGCGCTTGGCCCAGCGCAAACCTTCAGGGCGCAGATCGTCCGACCGCAGCACGCGCCAAGCGTGATAGATGAAGCCGGCATTGAGCAGAATGGCAGCCGTCCCATAGACCCAGCCGGCGATGCCGAGATAGACCGGCGCCAGCGCGATGGGGGCGAGGAGCAGCGTGTAGACGAGCATCTGGCGCTTGGTCGATTGCATGCCGGCCACGACCGGCATCATCGGCACGCCGGCCTTGGTGTAATCCGGGTTGCGCCACAAAGCGAGCGCCCAGAAGTGCGGCGGCGTCCACATGAAGATGAGAAGGAAGAGGGCGATGGCGCCCAAATCGATGCTGCCCGTCACCGCGGCCCAGCCGATCATCGGCGGGAAGGCGCCGGAGGCGCCGCCGATGACGATGTTCTGCGGCGTGCGGCGCTTCAGCCACATCGTGTAGACGACGACATAGAAGAAGATGGTGAAGGCCAGAAGCCCCGCCGCGACATAATTGACGGCAAGACCCATCAGCATGACGGCGAAGGCGGAAAGGGTGAGGCCGAAGGCGAGCGCCTGCTCGGGCGCCACATAGCCTTTGGGGATTGGCCGGCCGCAGGTGCGGCTCATGATGCCGTCGATGTCGCGGTCGTACCACATGTTCATGGCGCCCGAGGCGCCGGCGGCGACGGCGATGCACAGAACGGCGATGGCGCCGATCAGCGGATGGATATGTCCCGGCGCCACATAAAGACCGGCGAAGCCGGAGAAGATCACCAGCGACATGACGCGGGGCTTCAACAGCGCCCAGAAATCGCCCACGCGCGCGCCGGCCAGCACCAGTTCCGATGCCGGATCGGCTTCAAGAGCGAGACCGAGCGCGTTGCGACGCACCTTAGCCATTCAGAAAGAACCTACGCTAAACCGATCGGGCGGCGGAGGGGTTCTCCGCCGCCCTTCTCGGATACTCAGTGATGCTTTG
>CAZUAL010000358.1:0-3998 GCA_964618305.1 uncultured Dongia sp.
AGACGCTTACGGATGAGGCGGTTGAAAAGCGTCGACTTGCCGACATTGGGCCGGCCGACGATGGCGACGGTCAGTGACATCGGGTCATTTAGTTTCTGTTGGCGGGCCGGACCGGGAAGGGCCCGGTCCCGCCGTTACTTGAGCGCGATCAGATCGGCATCGTCCGAAAGCATGTAGACCATCTCGTTGGCCACCACCGGCGGCAGGTGCGAGCGGTCCGGAAGATCCTGCTTGCCGAGGAGCGCACCGGTATAGGGCGAAAGCGAAAGCGCCAGGCCGTTGGAGCCCGTCACCAGCAACCGGTCGCCGACCAGCACGGGGCCCGACCAATAGATCGGGTCTTCGCGATATTCCATGTCCTCGAAGGGCGGCAAAGGGGTGAGCCACTTCACCTTGCCCTCGTCGCGCGTCAGGCACACGACTTCGCTCTGCGAGGTGAGCACATAGAGGAAGTCGCCGGCGGCCCAGGGCATCTGCGTGCCGCCCAGATCCTTGTCCCAATAGCGCTCGCCGCGGCGCAAGTCGATCGAGGCCATGACGCCGCCATTGCCGATGGCAAAGACGCGGTCGCGGTCGATCACGGGCTTGGCGCGGATGTCGGTCAGCGCCGCGACCGACGAGGTGCGCGCCTTGCCGGCCAGGTTGTCGGTCCACAGCGAATGGCCGTTGACGACGTCGAAGGCAAGGAGTTCGCCCGATGTATAGGCGGCGATGACGACATTGCCGAGCACGGCCGGTGTCGAACCGCCGAGCAGGCCCGCCGCTTCCTCGACACCGGCATTGGACCAAAGCCTGCGCCCGTCATCGACGGCGAAGGCGACCAGCTGGTTGTCGATCGTGGTGGCGAAGACGCGGCCGTCGCTCACTGCCGGGGCCGAGCGCATCGGCGCCGGTGCCTTGGCTTCCCAGATGAAGGCGCCAGTCTTGGCATCGAGTGCGTAGACCTTGGCATAGGGTGTCGTGACGAAGATCTTGCCCTCGGCCACGGCCATGCCGCCACCGAAGAGATCATCATCCTCATCCTCGGGCGTGAAGTCGGCCTGCCAGATGCGGGCGCCCGTGTTGGCGTCGAAGGCGCGCACCAGGGCCTCGGCATCGAGCGTATAGACGATGCCGTCGGCGACGATCGGTTCGGCGAGCAGGCGGTTGGCGGAATCGGCGGAGGAGCCGATATCGGCCGACCAGACTTCGGTGAGCACGTCGGACGTCGCCTGCAGATGATACATCGCATGGGCCGGGTTGCCGCCCACCTGCGACCAGTCGCTGTTGACATAGGGTTTCGGCAGCCGCACGGCGATATCGGCGATGGTCGGATCGGCCGCGTTCTGGCTGCTCTGCTGCAGCACCGAGATGCGCTCGCCCGGCAGCGGCACCTTGTCCGGGCCGCAGGCGCTGAGCAGCAACGCGGCGATCAGGCTGGCGGTGCCGAGTGCGGCCAAGCGCAGCGTCCCACGAGATTGGTCGATCTTGCCAGGCATCGCTCCCCCGAATTCTTCAGCCCGCATTTTCATGCCCGCTTTTGTCATGCCTGCTTTTCTCATACCCGCCGCTTCCCAACTTGTCCTTGTTCAGGCGTTCAGCCGGTCGAGCATGATGGCAACGCGTTCGCGCAGATTGGCCGGCGCTTTCTCCAGCCCGGCTTCGTCTTCCTTCTTGAGCTCCGCGTCGAGCTTGTCGAAGATTTCCTTGGCCTTCGCCTTGTCGCCGCGCGCAAAGGCGGCAAGCCCCGTGACCTCCAGGGCGGAAAAGCGATAGGCTTGGCCGTCGGCCGCAAACGGGCCAACCAGCGCCTCCGCCTCATCCGCCTTGCCGAGATCGAGCGCCACATAGCCGCCCATGATCGCGGCCGCGCCCTTGAAGGGGGCTGCGATCGCCGGGTCCTTCGCGATGCCGGTCAGCTGTTCCAGGGCCTTCGCCTTGTCGCCTTCCTTGAGCGCGGCATGCACCAGGTCAAAGCGGGCGAGATTGGCAAAGGCGCCTTCGGCATGGATGATCTGGCCCAGAAGCTCCTGCGCCGATTTCGGGTCCTGCGTCACGCGCTGCAGTGTCGAGAGATACTCGATCCCGGCCTTTTCCCGCTGGTTGCGGTCGTAGATCTGCCAGGACGTGACGCCGGCCGTGCCGAGAATGATCAGGGCCACCGCGCCGTAGACCAGATTCTGATATTTCGCCCACAGCTTCGTCGCTGTGTCCCGACGCAGTTCCTCGTCGACTTCTTCAAAAATGTCAGCCACTTAAGACCTCTGATGCCCGCTCGGGCAAACCTTCCCTGGCCCTGGGACTTTGACCTCCCGGGGTGTGATTGCGCGCTAACATACAGGCAAGGCCAGCGCCTTGCCAACCAAGGCTTTTCCGCCACTTTGCCGCTGTTGGAATGGGAATTGCTTTAAGATCGGGGCAAGTGTTCCGGAAGGGCTTAAGCGGGGTAGGCGCGATGTCGACGCATGATTATCTGAAAACGGTCATCCGGTGCGGGATCCTGTTGCCCGGCCTGGCCCTCGCCATGGCCGGCTGCAACACCACGACGATGCCCAGCTGGGTTTCCGGAACAACGGCTTATGCCGCGGTCGAGGGGATCTCGCTCAACCAGACCGGCAAGACGGCATCCGACCATCTCGCCTCCATGGCGACGGGCGAGGATTGCTCGATCCTCGACTATACGAAGACGGGCAAATATTGCCGGACCGCGGCCGAGATCGCGCAGGAACAGGCGGAAAAGCACCGGCCCTATCCCGGCTATTGCTACCGCCAGCGCGCGGGCGTCGTCTGCTACGACACGGTCGATGGCACGGCGTCGGATGCCCAGATGCTCTATCCCGAGCCACACGGCTGGTAGCTCGCCGTCGCGGCGCCTTCCGGCGGGCATCGGCGCTTTACGGATTCGGCGCTTTGGGTCACACTTTCGTCATGGCCGGGTTCATCCCGAGTCGTGACGCAATCATAAGGACCGAATGGCGCAGCTCCTTCTCCTCCATGATTATCGCCGCCAAGGCCGCCGCGTCTATTTCAACCGCGAGGAACTCAATCTTCTGCTTGGTATTTACAGCCGCAAGGTGGCGCACGCCATCTGGCGGGACTATGCCATCGACCACCGCAGCAACATGGCGGTCTTCTCCGTCTTCCGCCGCACCCAGGAACAGCCGACCTTCGCGGTGACCAAGATCATGCTGCGCGGCGAGAAGGAGCCCAACTACATCCTCCTCGCCGGCAAGCGGCAGCTGAAATCCTCGCGCCGGCTCACCGAGCTGATCGATTTCATGGACCGGCAGCTCAATCTGGTCGAATAGGAACCGCCACACACATATGATGGTCTGACCACCATATGTTCCAGTAAATCAGCTGTTATCCACAACATTTTGAGTTTTCCCTGTTGCCTCCCCGCATGTTGTAGGGTGAAATAAACACCACTCAACATCTTGAGGCGGCGCCGCCAAATATGGTTGATGGCGCCCGCTGAATGACCAGCCACAAGACCGTCGCGGAGAAGAGACCATGGAATGGACCGAACAGCGGATTGAAATGCTGCGCAAACTCTGGGGCCAGGGCCAGACGGCGAGCCAGATCGCGACCCTGCTGGGCGGGGTCACCCGCAACGCGGTGATCGGCAAGGTCCATCGCTTGGGCCTCACTGGCCGACCCTCGCCGATCAAGCGGGACGGTACCGAGGCGGCGACACCCCGGCGTAAGGCTGTGAGCCAGCGCCGCCAGCAGCCGGCCATTGCGCCGATGCCGGCGCCACGCCAAGTCAATGCCGGCCCGGTCAATGCCGGCCAGGTGGCGCCAAGCCCGACGATCGCCTCGGCAAAAATCGAACCCCGTTTCAACGCGCCGGAGCTCAGCGAAGCTCGGGTTGAGGCGCCGATCGCGCCCAAGGCGCCGGCCGCCCCCCGTGTTGCGGCGAGTGCAGGCTCCAAATCCTGCTCCTGGCCGGTCGGCGATCCCAAGCAGCCCGGTTTCCACTTCTGTGGTGACGCGGCCGAGCCCGGCCGGCCCTATTG
>CAZUAL010000359.1:0-3978 GCA_964618305.1 uncultured Dongia sp.
AGCAATATGAACGCGCCGATCGAAGAAAACAGCGGGCCTGTACCGCGGGCGATTGGATAGACCACGCTGAGGTCGGCCACCTGATAGCCGCGTTGCAGGCAGAGGCTGTAGCCGAGATGGATGATGGCACTGGCAACGAAGCAGAAGGCAATGGCCCAGTTCCAGAGCTGTTCGCGGGTGGCAAGCAGCCAGAGCACCCAGGGCAGGTAGGCGACCGTGGCCACCACGTTGTAGGCGAACACGAAGGCTGGGCCGGCTGCTGCGGCGCGCTTGGCAAGCAGGTTCCAACTGGCGTGGATGAGGGCGGCGGCGACGACGAGGGCGAGGGGAGCAAGCGACATGAGACCTCCGGGGCCCATGGCCCGCGAGATTGATCTCGACGTCTCCTCCTCTGGGCTTTTTCCCCTCGGGTGCAGCCACGGCTTCTTTCGGGCCGCGGTCTCCGCAACGCTCGGACCTGCGACGGCGGACGGCCGTCCGGAACCCTAGTTGCCACTCAGTCGATTGCGGAAAATATCCTGTGCCGTCACCTGATCGTCAACCCGCAATCGCTTGATATCCAAGGGCTCTCTTGCTCTCGCCGCTACTTCAGGTGAGCATTGAGCGCGGTCATGAACACCTCGTAGCGCACGGTCTTGCCGGCAAATTGATGCGACGGTTTTGGCAGCTGCAATAGAGGTGCGGCGCGCAGCGGCCACTTCAGGACGACGCGCTCACGCGCCGAGGCCAGCGCAATCCGCATCAGTTCGTCCGCGTCTTCGTCGGCCCCGACGATCGCGGAAAGCTGCCGCATCTCCTTTTTCACCAGAGCAGTGTTGCGCCGCGGCGGGTGCATGGGGTCGACGATCACGACGTCCGGTTGGATGCCCGGCAGACGGTCTTTGGCATCTCCGTGGACGAGGCTCATGCGCGCAACGACCTCGGCAAGCTCAGGTAACTCCGCGGCACCGGCGAGGGCGGCCTTCAACAGCGCGTAGACTTCCGGGGATCTCTCGATCAGCGTGACTCTGGCGCCCGCCGACGCCAGCAGGAACGCGTCGCGGCCAAGGCCGGCCGTGGCGTCCACAATGGAGGGAATGCGGTCGCGCTTGATACCGGCGGCCCGCACCAGCGGATGGCCGCGCTCGCCGCCGCGCCGAAAACGATAGCCGACCGCACCGCCGGCAAAATCGATGCGAGGCTGGTCGGCTTTCTCGACCATCCTTAGCCCGGCCAGCACTGGCCGCCGCCATCGATCCGCAGCACCTGTCCCGAGACGAAGGCGGCCTGTGGCCCGGCGAAGAACTCGACGACGCGCGCAACCTCGTCGACCGTGGCGATACGATCCAGCGTGCCGCTTTCGACCATGCGGTTCTGGTCCACCGCACGGGTGCCGAGAAAGCGGCCGGTACGGGTGTCGCCGGGCGCGATGCAATTCACGGCGATATCGTAGGGACGAAGCTGGTCGGCGAGGCAGCGGGTGTAGTGGGTCATGCCGGCCTTCGCCACCGCGTAGATCGAAGAATTGGCGCGGCCCTTGAAAGCTGCGACCGAGCCAATGGTGATGATACGGCCACGCCTGCGTTCCATCATGCTGCGCGCCACCGCCTGACAGGTCAGGATGGTCGCGAGCAGGTTGCGATCGAGCACGGCGCGGACGTCCTCTTCCTTGATGGTGACGGCGTCGTTCGGATTGGGCTTGCCGCCGGCGGCTGCGATATCGCCGCCCGCATTGTGCACGAGGACGTCGATCGGCCCGAGCGTCCGCTCGGTCTCGTCGACCACGTGGGCGATGTCATCGCTCCGGGTGAGATCGCCGAGCACGCGCTGGGTGCGGACGCCATAGGCTCGGCCGACCTCCTGCGCCACCGCGGTCAGCGTCGTACCCTCGTGATATTCAGCCGGCCCGTTCTCGCGCATGCCATGGATAGCGACATCGGCGCCCATCGCGGCCAGCTTCTCTGCAAAGGCGCGGCCGAGTCCACGGCCGGCGCCGGTAACGAGCGCGACCTTGCCGGCAAGCGTCTTTGTGTCATTGGTCGTCATCGTTCACTCCCCACATGAGCCTGGCGGGAGCATCAACTGATTCCGATTTCGGCGTCTCCTGCCGTTCGCTGCGCGCGGTCAGAAGAATAGTGGAAAGACGTATAGCGGATGATCAGAACGGCGACCGCCATCATGAGAATGGCGCCCGTCAGCACGAGAACGCTTGGGTCCGGCTTGTGCTCGTGATTGATAAAGCCGATCAAGTGCCGTGTCAGTGCCGTGATGCCGACGTATATGAGGAACCGAACGGGCATGTGGTTGGTCTTGAAATAGATGCCGACCATCGATCCGACCTCAAGGTAGATGAAGAGGAGCAGCAGATCCTCGATAGAAGCGTGCCCTTTGCTCATCATCGCGACGAACGCAGCGACAGCAGCCCATACCGTCGCGCCGCCGATCGCGAAAAGGCCCAGATAGTGGAACAACTCCGTCAAGAAATGGCCGATCGGATCGGCGACGGACTTGAGCAAGCCGTTTGCGCCTGTGGTCGGACTGGTGCTGATGTCCATCATGCTCCCCCTGTGTCCCGGTCACGCAGATGTTGCCGTGCACAATTCAGCTTATTCTCTTTGTTGCAGAGAAAGAACACCTCGGTCGAATCCGGTTGCGTTCTCCCGTGGATGCCCCGCTGCGGGTAACCGTCACGTCGCCATTCGCCGCGTCGGAGGGCCGCTTGCCAGCGATGTGAAAAGGAAGTCGTTGGGGGGCGCATTGCTGTTTCTTGCCGCCTTCTCCGGCGACCGGTCTGGGGCCGACCTTCGCCGTCGAAAATGCGTTCCACCTCCAGATGCCTTCAAAAATACTGCCGATTGAGCTGCAGCGACTGCCGTTTTGACGGTTAATTCAACCGATTGGAGTTGCTGACGAATCTCGATGCGCCAATCATTGTTCTGCCAAATCGGCAGTTGAGGCGATCCGGTGCGGTTCGTCCATCGGACTATTCAGTCAGCAAATTCAGGACGATAGCGCAGCCGCGGTTACTGGCATCTCCATTGCAATTCTTTGCAAAGGAAGAATGCCGGAGAACCCGATGTTGGGACGCATCATCGTCTTCATGTTGTTGGCTACCGCGTCGGATGCGGGCGCGGCGAGCGACTATCCAATCGCCGGCCTCAATCCTGACCGCAGGCCGGATGGCGCGCCGGTCATCCGCGAGAACGCTCGTTCCCCCGCATATGAGGAGCGTTTCTTTCGCGGCGTCACCGGGACGCGGCCTGCAAGCCTCTCGTGGTTTGCAGATCAGGGCGCTTGGTACACGCCCTTCGACCGGCCCGGCATGACCGGTCCCTACGATCTCCGAAATTGGCACGCCGGCAAGGGGAAGAACCGATGATGACGTCGACTCCGCGAATGCTGGGCGCGCTTGGAATTCTTCTTCTCGCAACGGATGCGCCGCTTGCCCAGCCCGCCTTGATCGACTGGTCATGCACGGCTTGGCGATCGGTCGAACTGACCATGCTTAATCCCTTCGGCCGAGAATGCACGCAGTGGACTTTGCGGCAACCCGCGAACTTCAACCAGATTCCGCCGCCGCCCATCGCAGTTCAGCGCGCGCAGCCAAATGAAGCTGCGGCCGACAAGGCCAAGCCGAACAAGGAAGAGAAGCCGAAGCAAAAGCAGAAGCCGAAGAGCGGACACAGCCGCTGAGGCCGGCAGGCTGAGAGGATTCGCGCGGCGTCAGATCGCGCGAAATCGGAGGTGGCTCAAGGCTCCGGTTCAATTTTAACCCGCTCCAACCACGGCGGGCCAGGAACGGCACATCAGGAGAAGTCGAATGTTGAAAAATATCAGAAGGGCGCTGATCGGGACGGCGATGATGGCAGGTGTCGTCATGGGCTCGACCGCAGTGCTGGCGCAAGGGATGTCCGGCATGGGTGGCATGTCGGGTATGGGCGGTATGTCGGGCATGGGCGGCATGTCCGGTACGGGCGGCATGTCGGGTATGTCCGGTAT
>CAZUAL010000360.1:0-3966 GCA_964618305.1 uncultured Dongia sp.
CCAGCATGATGCTCTATCCGGAGATCATCCTCAGCATCAAGGCGCCGACCAAGAAGCCCGCCGATTACCGCTTCGTCACGGCTGGCTACCTGCAGAAGAAGTCGGTCCGCGGCAAGCAGCTCGCCAACTTCTTCGCCGGGCAGAAATGCTCCTACGTCTTCCAGGACGAGATCTTCCTGTTCAAGGACGAGTTGCAAGGCCGCCACTTCTATGACGATGCCCGCGACCAGCTGCTGCAAAGCGTCATCGAGCCGCTCGTCAACGAGGCGATCGGGACAGAGGCGCCGTTCGACAAGTATTTCTATTTCAACAGCGTCGATGCGTGGCGGCAATGCTATAGCTGGCACGACATCTTCATCGGCGACCGCTTCCATGGCGGCGTCGCGGCGCTGCAGGTCGGCCTGCCGACGGCGATCCTGTTCAAGGATCTGCGCGTGAAGGAGCTCGCGGAATTCTTCGGCGTTCCCCACACCACCGTCGACAAGGCGGCGACGATGGGGATCGAGGCCTTCATGGCGGAGTTCCTCTCACCCGCCTGGATCGAGGCATTCCTCGACACCTACCGGACGCGCCTCAGGAACTTCCATCGTCATCTGACCGAGGCCGGCCTCAACATGACGGAGAATTATCAGGCCATGCTGCAGGCGGCCTGATCCCATGACGCGCCTCAAGACGATCGTCATCGGCGGCTCCAACACGGTGATGGAGCCGGGTTATCTCTCGCAGCTTCTGGGTGCGACAGCCGCCCGCGGCATCGAGCTCGACATCGTCGAGAATTTGGCCGTGGGCGGAACCACCAGCGCCTATGGGCTCTTCCGCCTGAAGGCCTCGGCGGCACTCGAGCGCGCCGACCTGCTCCTCATCGAATATGCTCTCAACGACGCCTTCATCTATGGCGATGAGCGGCGGCAGTTCCGCCACTGGGCGCGCATCTATGAAGGCATCCTGCGCCATGCCCTCGCGCGCAATCCGCGCCTGCGGATCGTCACCCTCATTTTCGGGGCGCGCAACGGATCCTGGCTCAACAGCGTACCGTCCATCGACGCCGGCATCCGCTACTTGAGCGACTGGTACGGCGCCGGGATCATCGATGTCTCGCGCGAGCTCATCCGCCGCTTCGGGCGGCAGGTGGTGACCGATCCCGCCTTCTATATCGATCAAGGTCACTATTCGCGGCCCGTCGCCACCGCCATGGTGGCCGACATCGCCGCCGACGCAATGGGTGAGGCTTTGGCGAGGGCGCGCCTCGGCGCCTTGCCACCGGCAGTCGATCCCGAACATTTCGCCGACGCAACGATCATCAGCGCCGCCGACATCTTCGATGCCGCCGACGGCGCCAAGCTCAGCGAATTCCACAACCGCCGCTTCGCCTTCAGCGCAGTCGATCTGGCGCAGCATCGCCTGCGCCTCGATCTTGAAGGCGGCAAGCTCATCGGCATCTTCCACATGAGCACGCCGAGCGTTGGCTCGCTGGCCCTCACGCGCAACGGTGTGCTGCACCATTGCTCGCTCCTCAAGGGCGGTGTCCGCGACGGCAAGTTCAAGTTCCTCGCGGCCATGCTTCCGTGCGAGTTCCTCTACGGTGCCGACCTCCTCGCCCCGGCGGAGAAAGAGAGCTACGAGCTCGGCCTTGCCGGGGACGACCCGGCGGCGAAGGTTCATGTCGCCAAGGACAATGTCACCCCCGCGAAGGCGCCGGCCGAGCCGCAGATTCCGCTGCTCGGCCTCCTCTATACCGGCACCTGCCGGGATTTCCGGCTGGAAGGGCAGATTCGGCCGCTCAAGGCCGCCAATTCGGCCTGAGCGGCCCCCGTCCCGGCCTCCTCATATTCTACAATGTAGAATAAACGTCACGCCTCCCGCGGCATCAGGTAGCGCGCGGCGAGGAGGCAGAGGAGCGTCGTGAAGGCAAGGATCAGGGCCACCAGGGCATTGATGTCCGGCGTGAAGCCCAGCCGCATCATCGCCCAGAGCCGGATGGGGAGCGTATTGTCGGTCCCCGTCACCAGCAGCGTGATCATCGTCTCATCGAACGACAACGCGAAGGCGAGAATCGCCGCCCCGATCATCGCCGAGGTGAGATTGGGAAGCAGCACGTAGCGGAAGGTCTGCCAGCCGCTGGCGCCAAGATCGTAGGACGCTTCGACCAGCGAGCGGCTCAGGGATTGCAGCCGCACCAGAAGGGTGCGGTAGACAAGCGCCAGCACGAAAACGGTATGGCCGATGATGACCGTCACCAGCGACCGGTCAAACTCGATCTCGCGGAAATAGATGAGGAGCGAGAGGCCGGTGATGATCGGCGGCATCAGGAACGGCAGGAAGATGATGAACTGCAGCAACGTGCGGTCCTTCGAGCGACCACTGCCGACATAGAGGGCGGCGGCAATACCGAGGATGAGCGACGAGACGACGGCTGCCGCACCCACCACCAGCGTATTGCGCAGTGCCACCAGGATGCCCTCGTTCGCGGCAAGTGTCGCATAGGCAGAGAGCGTCGGCTGCTGCCAGTCGATCACGCCTTGCTTCAACGTGAAGAAGGACGAGGCGATGGGCACGAAGATCGGGCCGTAGAGCAGCACGAAGACGACGCCCGTGATGGCCGCCAGCCAATATTGCTGCTTCGTATCGCGCGTCATCGCGGGACACTCCGGTCACGGCCGAAGATGGCACCGATGCCGATGGCGATGATGATGACGGCGGCGAGGATCACGGAAAGCGCCGAGCCGAAGGGCCAATTGAAGGCGGTGCCGAACTGGCTGTAGATGATGCGCCCGAAGGTGAAGCCGCTTTGCCCGCCCACCATCTGCGGCGTCAGGAAATCGCCGATTGCCAGCACGAAGACGAAGGTCATCGCCGTGACGATGCCGGGAAGGCTCATCGGCAGGATGACGCGGCCGAAGGTCTGCAACGCAGAGGCGCCGAGATCAGCCGAAGCATCGATCAGGGATTTCGGGATGCGCTCCAATGACAAGAAGATCGGCAGCACCGCGAAGGGGATGAGGAGTATCGTCAAGGTCAGCAGGACGGCGTTGAGGTTGAAGACGAAGACCGTGAGCGGCTCGTCGATCAGTCCCAGCCATTGCAGCACCCTGTTGAGCACGCCATTGCCGCCGAGGATGGAGCGGATCGCATAGATCTTGATGACATAGCTCATCAGCAACGGCACCAGCATCAGCATGAGAAGCACGTACCGCTTCCGGCCCTTGAGCCCGGCCAGGAAATAGGCGACCGGATAGCCGAAGAGGATTGTGAGGCAGGAAACCTCGAAACAGAGGATGCAGGTCTGCCACAGAACCGGCACGAAGATCGGATCGGTAAAGAAGCGCTGATAATTGCCGAGCGTGAGGTCGTAGGACATCACGCCTTGCTGGGTCCAGAAGAAGCTGTAGGTGAGGAAGGCCGCGAGCGGCAGTAGGATGAAGGCGACGGGATAGGCGAATACGCCGATGCGCGACGCCCAGGCCGGCTTCATGTCGGCGCCGCTGCTCATGTCAGACCAGCACCAGGCGGCATTCAGCCGGACGCCAGAAGAGATCAGCCGCATCGCCGACCTTGAGCGACACGCCTTCGACACGGCTCGGCAGCCGCAGGCGCAGCGGTTCGGAAGCGCCGACACTGAAGGTCGCCAGCGTGTGGGCGCCAGCAAAATTCAAGGACGCCACCACACCGTGTGCGCGATTATCCTCGCCACCGAGCGGCGACAGGGAAACAGCTTCCGGGCGGAAGACGGCGAAGGCTGCGGCTCCAACCGGTGCACTCGCCAGATGCGGCTGACCGTCGATGGCACAATTAATGCGCCCAAGCGGCGTTTCAATGATGCGGCGCCCGCCGGATACGTCGCCAAGTCGGCCTTCGATCAAATTGTTGTCACCGAAAAAGCGGGCAACGAACTGGTTGGCCGGCTGGTAATAGACTTCGTGCGCGCTGCCCAATTGCTGAATGCGGCCGCTGTTCATGACACAGATG
>CAZUAL010000361.1:0-3957 GCA_964618305.1 uncultured Dongia sp.
ACGGTTCGACCGTACTGTATCTGGACCGTGTCGAGGCGCGCTGGCCATTGCGGCTGCATCTTGAGCCCGGCTCGCGCGTGCCGATTCATTGCACGGCAAGTGGCAAGCTGCTGCTGGCATACCTCAACGAAACGCGGCGTGCGCGGCTTCTGAAGAATATCGACTTCTCGCCCTTCACGCCCAACACAATCACCAGCGCCGAGGCCTTCGCTGCCGAACTGGCCGAGATCGCCGCGCGCGGCTACAGCCTTGACCGCGAAGAATTCCTGCTGGGCCTCGTCGCCATCGCCGTACCGGTCAGGGATGCCGGCGGCGATGTGCTGGCGGCCATCGCTTGCCATGCCCCCAGCGCCCGCTTCAGCTTGACGCGCGCTGTCGAATGCCTGCCGATCTTCGAGGAAGCGGCGCAGGCGTTGGCGGAGACTTTGCCAAGACAGGCGTGAAAGCAGAGAGTTTCAATCGGATTCCGATGAACCCTTCAACTGTTCGAAAAATCAAAGCCGAGCAGAATGACGTCAACCGTTTGCCCGTCAGCTGCCAGCGGCAGGAGCAGCATGCCGTAGCGGAAATATTCGCTGTTGATAATCACCGATCGACGCACCATGAGCGGCACGCGCTCAGTCACGCTTCTGGTCAGGATATCTTGAATGAAAGCTCTTGACTGAACGCGCGGAAAATCCTCGACAAGCGTGTTCGTCGGGTCAAAGCCGAACTGCTTCACCCAGTCGGTACCGACAAGCCGGAAACGAAAGCGGAGCGGATCGGTGAGCACGTCGAACATAACGATGCGGCCGAGAAAGGCGCGCATGTCCAGCGGATCGAAAGATGCGCGTGCCGGCAGCCGATCTGTTTCGCAGCGTTCCTGCCACATAGACAGCAGCGCCGCCAATTCGCCAAGCTCTGCCTTGCCCTCGACGGTCGGGGCGGTAATGCTGGTATGTTCGTCGAGGTCATCCATTTTAACTACCCACTGGCAGGAAGGCATCGTGGTCCTTTTGAGAAGACAGAGTGTCTGCTGGGAATCCGGTTGCCAAGTGAGAAGCCAAATTGTGCAGTGCGATTGAGGATCGGATGCCTAGTTCGGCCCAACTGACAGGATGTGCCGGTTGCTGCGATCGCATCAAGCAAACGAAAAGTGCCGACCAGCGCAGGGCCGGTCGGCTTTAGTCACTGACAGAGAAGAACTGCGCGCTTAGTGGGCGTGTTCGCACGAGACGTCGGGATTCATGTCGGCGAAGACGCCTTTCGGATTCTTCTTCCAGGCCCAGACATGGAGTTCGTAGAAGGCCGGCAATCCATAGCGGTTCGGCGTATTCGTGAAGCTGAAGAGCTGCCCGCCGAGATTGGCCGGGCCCTTGGTCGCAATGTATTCGACGGCGACGAGCTTCATCTTGCCGTCCTTCATCGGCTCGTACATCACGGCCTCTGGCTTGTCGAGCTCGACCGTCTCATTGATGAGGTCGGCGTTGACATAGTGAACGCCCATGGCGCCACCGTCGATGCCGCTGGTGCAGGGGATGGGGGCGTAGCCTTCCTTCATCGCGACCTTGATATCCTCGAAGCGCGAATTTGCCTTGCGGACCTGATCCGGCAGGCTGCTGCCATCGGACGCCACTGCACAAGCTGTTCCGGCGACAAACAGAATCGCAGCGAAGGTCCTCGCGATCATCTTTAGCGTGCTCACTTTCGATCTCCCAATCATGTTCCTTGCGCGGCGAGCCACGCGCGGCCCGCCGAGCCGGCAAGCTAGGCGGGCTGCTGTATTGGAGCATCGGGAGAGTTCCCTATTTTTTGCGGGTCATTCCACCAAGTCCCAATGAGGGCGCGCACCGAACCGGCCGGCGAGAAAATCGATAAGCGCCCGGACTTTGGGCGACAGGTGGCGCGAATGCGGGTAGACGGCGTGGATCGCCGTGTCGGTTGGCACGAATTCTGGGAGAAGCGAGACCAAAGACGAGGCTTGGACGTCCGGCCCGACGATGAAGCTCGGCAGATAGACGAGGCCAAGGCCCTGCAATGCCGCCGCGCGCAACACGTCGCCATTGTTGGAGTGCAATGGGCCCCCGATCTGGACAGGCCATGGCTTGCCGTCGGGCCGCACGAAGGTCCATTCCGGCACCAGGCTGTTGCTGGAGTAGCAAATGCATGCGTGCTGCTTGACGTCGTCAGGGTCGGCAGGCGCGGGATGGTCCTGGAGATAGGCGGGGCTGGCGCAGAGCATCATGCGGTATTGGCCAAGCTTGCGCGAGATGAGGCTGGAATCCGACAGGCGGCCGACACGGATCGCGAGGTCAAATCCCTCATCGACGACATCGACATAGCGGTCGTTGAGGGAGAGGTTGAGCTCGACCTCCGGGTACTGCACCAGGAAGTCGCGGATGGCCGGGCCGATATGCAGGATGCCGAAGCTCATTGGTGCACTGACGCGCAGGCGGCCGCGCGGCGCCTCCTGCGATTTGCTGACCGAGAGATTGGCTTCCTCGATCTCTGTGAGGATGCGCGCCACCTGCTCGTGATAGCCGCGGCCTTCCTCGGTAAGCGAGAGGGAGCGGGTGGTACGGTGGAAGAGGCGGACGCCAAGCTCCGCCTCGAGCGCCGCCACCTGCCGGCTGATGAGCGATTTGGAACTTCTGAGGCGCCGCGCCGCTTCGGAGAAGGACTTGGTTTCCGCCACGCGGACGAAAGCCTCCATATTGGCCAGACGATCCATTTGTCTCACTTCATGCAACAATCATGTTCCAATATAGCAGATTGTTGCATCTCATGGCCAGCGGTAGGTTTTCCCCACGAGCACAGAACGCTCCCGACACGAACCCGAAACTGAAACCGCACCGACAGGAGAGACCCAGATGACCAACCCGAAGCTCGAAGTCCTGACCCCGCAGAACTCCCAGCTGATCTTCATCGACCACCAGCCGCAGATGGCCTTCGGCGTGCAGTCGATCGACCGCCAGGTGCTGAAGAACAATACGGTTGGCCTCGCCAAGGCGGCGAAGGTGTTCGATATCCCGACCATCATCACCACCGTCGAGACCGCGAGCTTCTCCGGCTACACCTATCCGGAATTGCTGGATGTGTTCCCGGGCAAGAAGGTGCTGGAGCGGACCTCGATGAATTCGTGGGACGATCAGAAGGTGCGCGACGCGCTCGCTGCCAATGGCCGCAAGAAGGTCGTCGTCGCCGGTCTGTGGACCGAGGTCTGCAACACCACCTTCGCGCTCTGCGCCATGCTGGAAGGCGATTATGAGATCTACATGGTGGCCGATGCCTCGGGCGGCACGTCGAAGGACGCCCATGACTATGCCATGCAGCGGATGGTGCAGGCCGGTGTCGTGCCAGTGACTTGGCAGCAGGTGCTGTTGGAGTGGCAGCGCGATTGGGCGCGGCGTGACACCTACAACCCGGTCATCGATATTGCCCGCGAACATTCGGGTGCCTATGGGATGGGCATCGATTACGCCTACACGATGGTGCACAAGGCGGCGCAGCGCACCGCTACCCCGCACGAAGCGATCGCGCCGGTAAAGGCGCAGTAAAAGGAAGGGCGATCGCCGGAACGCTGGCGGTCGCCCCCTTTGTTTCCGCTCAACTTAGGAGGTACCGATGCGACGCTATCGCCGCCGTGATATCCTCGCCGCCACATCAGCCTTGGCACTCGGCTTCAGCACCCGCCCACTACTCGCCCAGGAAACGTCCATGCATCCCGATCTCATCCTCGTCAACGGCCGCTTCACGACGCTCGACCGCGCCAACCCGAACCCGGAAGCGGTTGCCGTCACCGACGGCCGCTTCAGCGCAGTGGGCGACGCTCAGGACATTCTGGGATCGACCGGGCCGAAGACGCGCGTGATCGATTTGGCTGGGCGGCGCGTCATTCCAGGCCTTATCGACAGCCATCTGCACATCATCCGCGGCGGCCTCAATTACAATATGGAACTGCGCTGGGATGGAGTTCCG
>CAZUAL010000362.1:0-3935 GCA_964618305.1 uncultured Dongia sp.
CCCCGGAGACTTGCGCGACCTGATCACGGACGGCGCGATCGGCGGCGTCGGGGGCGTGCTGGTGTTCCTGCCACAGATCCTGATCCTGTTTGTCTTCATCGCACTGCTCGAAAGCACCGGTTACATGGCGCGGGCGGCGTTTCTCATGGACCGCGTCATGCGACGTTTCGGGCTGCATGGCAAGTCGCTGATCCCGATGCTGCTCGGCTTCGGGTGCAACATCCCGGCGATCATGGCGGCGCGCAGGCGGGGATTCGCATTGGGGTCGCTTAGGCCGGTCTTGGCCGCAACCGGTAACTCCCGGATGATCTTGGTGAAGACCTTGGCGCGCTTCGCATCCTGCGCGCCCTTGCGGTACATGATGTTCTTAAATTGGGAATGGCCAGCCATTGATCCGTTCCTGAACGCAAAACCTTGTGTCGATGATCGGCAAATCCTGACCATATATAGGGTTCGGCGCCATCCTTGAGGCGACGCTAGACCGCGAATATGGCAGGATTTTGACGCCTTTTAGCACAATTCCCCCCGCTGCCAAGCCCGGGCGGCGCCCGAAAGGGACCGAATGCCGCCACACACCCGAATCTGCGTTTCCGCAGGTTTTCGCTGGCACCGATCGCAAAATTCATGACTCGTTTACGGAAGGGTCCTTATAGCTTTTAACGATTGGTCCCGATTCGGACCAAATAGACCGAAGGCGAGGTCACTTGCATGTCCCGCACGATCCGGGAGAGCGGCAACGAAAGCCGCAGCGTCAATCTGGAGGCCGAAATCCGCCGTATGGCGGAGGTCGTGACCCAGGTCGCGCGTCAGATGGGTATCGAGGGTGTGAGCGGTGCGCTCAAGATCGCGGCTGACGGCGAGCCCCGCGCCTGCGACCGGGTCCACGACATGGCCCGCCAGTTCATGGCCCGGGCCGAGCAGATGCAGTCCGAAGTCGACCGCTTCATGGCCGTTGCCGGCGGCAAGCGCGCCTAATCCAACAGCCGATCTACTGAGCGCTCACCTTGGCACTCTCCAAGGACGGCAGCGACGGGCTTAGCTTCCCGCCGAGCCTTACCGGCGAAATGCGTCGCGCCAGGCCCGTCTGGTCATCCGTCTCCACGAAGACCCCGCACATCGTCCCTGCCCCGGTGGCCGGGCTCAGGCGTTCCGTCGGCAGCTTGCGCGTGAAGCGCTGAACGGGGAGCGACTTCTCCATGCCGATCACGGAATCATAATCCCCGCACATGCCGGCGTCAGATTGATAGGCCGTCCCCTTTTCCAGGATCATGTGATCCGCCGTCGGGACATGGGTATGAGTTCCCACGACAAAACTCGCCCGCCCGTCGACGAAGTGGCCGAACGCCATCTTCTCGCTGGTCGCCTCCGCGTGGAAGTCGAACAGAATGGCGTCGGCATTGCCGCCCAGCCGGTACGTCTTGAGCAAGGTCTCGACCGCGGCGAAGGGGTCGTCGAGCGGATCCATGAAGAGGCGGCCCATGAGATTGGCGACCAGCACCTTCTTGCCCCGCTGGGTCTGAAAGATGCCGGCACCCTTGCCGGGCGTCCCTTGCGGAAAATTGAGCGGACGCAACAGGCGGGGTTCGGAACCGATGAAGGAGACCGTCTCTTTCTGGTCCCAGACATGGTTGCCGGTGGTCGCGCAATCGACGCCGGCCGAAAATAGATCAGCGAGGATCTTCTGGGTGATGCCGAAACCGCCAGCCGCGTTTTCGACATTGGCGACGACAAACTCGATGCCGAGGTCACGCCGCAATTGCGGCAGCCGCTCGACAACGACATCGCGCCCGGCACGCCCAACCAGATCACCTAAAAACAATAAATTCATTTAGTTAACGCTCAATCTTATCGTCAAACTTGAATACGGCGTGCTCGGTGATGATGAAGTCGAGCGGCTGGTCAAAGGCGCCCCTTGGCACCATCGGCACTTCCTGGACCGCATAGGCCACGCCAACGGCGACAGCATGCGCCTCGGCGCGCAACTTGGCCAGCGTCCGGTCATAGAAGCCCCCGCCATAGCCCAGCCGATATCCGTCCGGGTCGAAGGCCAGCAAGGGCACCATGAGAATGGCTGGGGTCACTTCCGGCGCCTCGGGCGGCGGGATCATCACCCGAAAGCTGCCCGGCACGAGTTCGACCTCCGGGTTCCATCGGCGAAAGATCAGCGGCTGGTTCTTGCCCGTCACAACAGGCAGGCCGATCGGGTGCCCCTCCCCATGGAAGTGGCGCAGCGCCGGGCGCACATCGATCTCCCCGGGCAAAGGCCAATAGCCCGAAATGGCGATCCCGGGTGGCAGCGCCAGAGCTTCCAGAAGATGCCGCTTCAGCCCCTCGCCGACGTCGGGATCGGCACGCCAGGCGGCTTCTCGCCTGGCGAACATCTCTTTCCGCAATTGAGCTTTAAAGTCAGCGAGTTCCTGGGAATCCATCAAGTACTTCTTCAATCGGCTGGATAGCAAACAGCCGCGTCTACGATCGCTTCCGTCGATCAGAGACGCGGCTGCACATTGGGTGGGCGGTGCCACATGAGCCGTTGGCTCGTATGATTCCTCCGGGCCTGCTTAAGCAGGTGGGTGCCATATGCCAGGACCAGGGTCCAGGTAGGGACAGCTCCCTAGAGGTTTAAGAATCGGCCTCAGGGAATGCACGACCTATCGCGCCCCGCAGCGGTCCGCCCAATGGGTACTTAGGCTGCTTCCAGTCTCGCCGCAATAGCCTCGATCTTCACGGCAAGGCGTTCGATCGTATCGGCCAGGGCCACTTCACGCCGCTGCACCAGATCCTCCTGCTGCCCTTTGAGCTGGGCGATCTGGCGGTTCTTCTGGTCGACCTCGTCGGCAAGGAGCAGTCCGGTCAGGGCAAAAAGCAGGTTTTCGGCAACCGGCCCGGCATTCTTGGATAGGCCCTCCATCCGGCGGCGCAGTTCCCCGGCCAGTTCCTGGACCCGGGCTTCCTCGCCTTCGCCGCAGGCGATGTCGTAATTGCGGCCGTTGAGGGCAATGGTCACGGTCGGCATGGCTCTCAAGCTCCTTCGGTCACGGAGTGCATGCGCCCGATGACATTGTCGAGGCGATCCGACACCAGCCGTGCTTCGGTTTGCAGCAGCGCATAGGTCTGGCGCAGCACGGCGAGCTCGGTTTGCAGAATATCGCGGTCCCGGTAGCCGCGGGACGAACTTTCCTCAACGGCGGAATCCAGGCGGGCCATGGCCGCGTCGAGGCGGCTGAGTGCAGCATCCAGTTTGGACATATGGTCGGTTCCTGCCCCCCGGTTGCGACGGTCCGATTTTTAGGCCCGGCCACGATGGGTCCGGTTTGGAAAAGCTTGTGGCTTCTCGTTTACCTGACCTCTTGAAGCGGCGTCAACCGACCCTGCCCGCCAATCTGTCGCAGACCCCCGGGAACTTGGCACTTTGCGCTAAATTCTCAAGGGAATCCGGTGTTGACCTAGCGCCGCCGGGCGGGCATGTTCCGCCCCGATCCGGCGGCCGGATCGCCCGGCCGCTCATTGATGATTCTCCTCGTGAGGATTCACCGGTATACGCCGGCAATCCAAGGAATGATGATGGACGCCAAATCGGCCGCTGCCGCTAAGAGCACGATCCCGCACAAAGACCTCGCCAACGCTATCCGCGCCCTTTCCATGGACGCGGTCGAAGCAGCCAATTCCGGCCACCCGGGCATGCCGATGGGCATGGCCGACGTTGCCACGGTGCTGTTTCAGCGGCATTTGAAATTCAACGCCGCCAACCCGGCCTGGCCAGATCGCGACCGTTTCGTGCTCTCCGCCGGTCACGGCTCCATGCTGATCTATTCGCTGCTGCACCTGACCGGCGTCCCGGGTGTGACGCTCGACGAGCTGAAGCGGTTCCGCCAGTGGGGCAGCAAGACGCCGGGCCATCCGGAATTCGGCCATACACCCGGTATCGAGACGAC
>CAZUAL010000363.1:0-1868 GCA_964618305.1 uncultured Dongia sp.
GCTTGGGTAAGATGATCGCATCCCTGACATAGCCGCTAGATCAGGGTTCGGCGCATTTTCCGGCGACCAGCCTGCAATTCGCCACGGTCGATGTCGGCAACCCGGCCAACAATGTCATCCCGTCGGAAGCGAGGGCGGTGTTCAATTCGCGCTTCAACGACCTTCATACGGCCAAGAGCCTGGAGGCGGAGATCCGCCGCCGCCTTGATGGCGTCGGTGGACGCTACGATCTCGTCTGCGAATGCTCCGGTGAATCCTTCCTGACGCCGCCCGGTACCCTTTCCGGCCTTTTGGTCGCGGCGGTCGAAGCGGAAACCGGATTGACGCCGGAACTCTCAACCACCGGCGGCACGTCGGATGCGCGCTTTATCAAAGATTATTGCCCGGTGATCGAGTTCGGCCTCGCCGGAAGCACCATGCACAAGGTCGACGAGCATGTGCCCATCGCCGATATCGAAACCCTGAGCCGCATCTACGAGCGCGTGCTGGACGCCTATTTCGAATGATCAGCGGGGCGGAAGCGCGGGCGTCTTTGACCGGCCTTTCGCGGCTGCTCCGCTTCGACGCCCACTTCGCCGACTGGTTCGACCGCTCGCCGGCCGGCGCCCGCCGCTCGTTCCTGCTGATGCTGCCGTTGCTGCCGGTGACGCTCATTCGCATCTTCACAGGGCTGAGCGTCGCGCCGGAGGCGCACCCGGCCATGGTCGCCCTGAGCCTCGGCGCCTACTACCTTCTCAGCTGGATCAGCTTTCCCCTGCTGCTCATCCTCATCGGCCGGACGCTCGACCGGGAAACACAGGCGATCGGCGCCTTAAGCGCCTACAATTGGTTCGGCTTCTGGCTCTCGCTTCTCGCTTTCGCGATCGATCTCTTGGGCTTTGCCGAGCCGCTCGCGGGCCTGAGCGGTCTCTTGATGAGTCTGCTCATCCTCGCCTCGCTGGTCTACGAGGCATTCCTGCTCAACACGCTGATCGGTTTCGGCTGGTTCGGCGCCGGGCTTCTGGCCGTGGTGGATTATCTGGTGGCGCAGAGCCTATATGTCGCCCTGCTCGTCGCGCCGGAGCTGCTCAGCATACCGCCGACCACACCCTGATCGCAGCGCCGCCTCAGCAATCGTGCGGCAGGGTGAGAATCTGCTTTTTCATGTCGATGCCGAAATTGCATTCGAACTTGTTCTCGGCCGGCGAGCCGTCATTGTTAGCACCATAGCAGATGATGCCGTTGCCGTATTTCGACTGGCGGCCGACGCATTCGTCAGCGACCGGTTCCATGGGCATGGCGCTCCACATCTTTTCGGCGGCGGCACCGGTCACGTAGAAGACGGCGATGTCCTTGGGCGCATCGTCGGGGGCTTCCATGGGCGGCAGCATGGTGAGATCGCCCTCGAGCGCCACGCCCGATTCTTCCTGCGCGATCGCCTTCTCGCGCTCGAACGGGCCGAAGAAGGCGACGCCGGCCGCAAGCGCCGCGACGATGCCGAGATAGAGCGCGCATTGCTTCCCGACATTCATGACGGGTTCGATGCGGTTGCTTGCCTGATTGCCGGTGCCGTTGGTCATGCTGGTCATCAGTTGGCCTGCTTGGTCTGTTTCTGGAGTTTTCGCCACTTGGCGACATTCTTGTTGTGGGCGTCGAGGGTCTCGGCGAAGGCGTGCCCGCCGGTCCCGTCCGCCACGAAATAGAGTTCCTTGGTCTTGGCCGGGTGCAGCACGGCCTTCAAGGCCGCCTCGCCCGGATTGGCGATCGGCGCCGGCGGCAGGCCGGCAATGACATAGGTATTATAGGGGCTGTCGAGCTTGAGATCGCTGTAGGTGAGATCGCGCCCCAGTGGCGCCTTGCCCAGCGTCACCGCGTAGATGACGGTGGGG
>CAZUAL010000363.1:1878-3932 GCA_964618305.1 uncultured Dongia sp.
GACATGCCCTTTTTGAGGCGGTTATGGAACACGGCGGCGACGCGCGCGCGCTCGTCTTTTTGCCCCGTCTCCTTTTCGACGATCGAGGCGAGGATCAATGCCTCCTGCGGGGTCGCGAGCTTCACCGCCGGATCGCGGCTGCCCCAGAGGCGCGCCAGCGTTTCCGCCATGTTGATCTTCATCCGCTCGACCAGCGCACCGCGCCCGTCGCCGCGCACGAAGAAATATGTTTCCGGCAGCAGCGAGCCTTCGGGCGGCGGCGGCGGCAATGGCCCGTCAAGGAGCGGCGAAGCTTCGAGCACGTCGAAGATCTCCTTCACCGTCCACCCTTCGGCCAGTGTGATCCGGTGCAGCACCGACTTGCCTTCGATCAGCACCTGCATGGCGCCCCGGGGCGAGGCGGCGGCGGGAAAGCGGAACTCACCCGCATGGAGCGGCTGATCTTTCGCGAAGAATTTGACGCCGATCTTGAAGACCAGCGGATTGTCGATGATTCCTTCAGCCGCCAGAAGATCGGCGATGGTGTTGACGCCGCTGCCCTTCGGGATGACCAGCACCTTCTCGTCACGAAGCGGTCCGTTGCCGTTGAAGGCGTTCCAGAACCAGGCTGCGCCACCACCCCCGATGAGAAGAATGATGAACAACAAACCGCCGACAATCTCGGCCAGCGTCTTGCCGCTCAATCTCATGACAGCACCGAGGTCATGATCACGAGCAGCGCGATCACCGGCCCCAACATCGGCAGATGGCTGAGCATCGGCGCGCGGACCTTCCGGCCCCGCCTCCTCAGTTCACCGCCTTGAAGATGACGCTGGCATTGGTGCCGCCGAAGCCGAACGAGTTGGAGAGAGCGGCGCGGATCTTGCGCTCTCTTGCCTGCTTGGGCGCGAGGTCAATGTCGCAGCCTTCCGACGGGTTGGTGAGATTGAGCGTCGGCGGCGCCACCTGGTCACGGATGGAGAGGACCGAGAAGATGCCCTCGACCGCGCCGGCGGCACCCAGCAGGTGGCCCGTCGCCGACTTGGTCGACGACATGGTGAGCTTGTAGGCCGCATCGCCAAAGAGGCGCTTCACCGCGCCGAGCTCGATCTCGTCGCCCAAGGGCGTCGAGGTGCCGTGCGCGTTGATATAGTCGATGTCTTCCGGGTTCATCTTGGCGCGCTTCAGCGCGGCCTGCATGGCGCGGAACCCGCCATTGCCGTCTTCCGACGGCGCCGTGATGTGATAGGCATCGCCCGAGAGGCCATAGCCCACCACTTCGGCATAGATCTTGGCGCCGCGCTTTTTGGCGTGCTCGTATTCCTCCAGCACCATCATGCCGGCGCCTTCGCCCATGACGAAGCCGTCGCGGTCCTTGTCCCAGGGGCGCGAGGCCTCGGTCGGTGTATCGTTGAACGAGGTCGACATGGCGCGCGCCGCGCAGAAGCCGGCATAGCCGATGCGGCCGATCGTGGCCTCGGCACCGCCCGCCACCATCACGTCGGCATCGTCGAGCGCGATCATGCGCGCCGCATCGCCGATGGCATGGGTGCCGGTGGCGCAGGCGGTGACGACCGAATGATTGGGGCCACGGAAACCGTATTTGATCGAGACGTGGCCGGAGACCAGGTTGATGAGGCAGGACGGCACGAAGAAGGGCGAGACGCGGCGCGGGCCCTTTTCCTTGAGGATGAGGGAGGTGTCGTAGATGCCGTTCAAGCCACCGATGCCGGAACCGATGAGGACGCCGGTGCGATCGAGCGATTCCTGGTCCGTGGGCGCCCAGCCGCTATCGGCGACCGCTTCGGTCGCGGCGGCGATGCCCATGACGATGAAGGGCTCCATCTTCTTCTGGTCCTTCGACGACACGTATTCGTCCGGGTTGTAATTGCCGGACGCCTTGTCGCCGAGCGGCACCTGGCCGCCGATCTTACAGGGGAGGTCGGAGACATCGAAGCTCTGGATGCCGCTGATGCCGGATTCGGCCTTGATCAGCCGCTTCCAAACATGATCCACGCCAACACCCAGGGGCGACACGATACCCATACCGGTGACGACCACGCGACGCATGATGT
>CAZUAL010000364.1:0-3894 GCA_964618305.1 uncultured Dongia sp.
TCCTCGCCCATCGCCGGGTTCTGCGTGCAGCGGCTGGGCGACATGGTCATGTCGCCGGAGACGCAGATGTTGCAGCCGATGCATTCGCGGATATCGTCAATGCGTCCCTCATTGATCTTGTTGGGCAGGAACGGATCGGCGATCGATGGCCGCGCCGCGCCGATGAGGTCGAGAATGCCACTTTTCACCTGGCGCACCATCAGATCGGGCGAGGTGAACCGGCCGACACCGACCACCGGCTTCGTGGTCAATTTCTTGATGCCGCGCACGAACTCCTCTTCCGCCGCTTCCTCGGTGAAGCGCGAAGTCCTTGAATCGTTGCCCCAATCGGAGAGCGTCACGTCCCAAAGGTCGGGCGTCTCGGCCATGCGGCCGATGATATCTTCAACCTCCGCCTTGTGGAGGCCGCTTTCACCCATCAATTCGTCGACGGCGATGCGGACCGCCACGGCCGATGTGTCACCCACCGCATCCTTCGTATCCTCGGTGATTTCCCGCAGCAGGCGCATGCGATTCTCGAGGCTGCCGCCATATTCGTCGCTACGCGTGTTGAACCGGCGCGACAGGAAATGCTGGATGATCGAAAAGCCATGCGCGGCGTAGACATAGATGATGTCATAGCCGGCACGCTTGGCGCGGATCGCGGCATTCTTGTGCCAGCGGCGCAGATTGCGGATATCGCTCTTATCCATCGCGCGAGCCTGGACCGGATCGTAATAGAAGGTCGCGATGGGCAGATGCGACGGACCCAGCGGCACTTCGCGGGTATAGAGGTTCGATCCGTTGGGTCCGTTATAGGCCAGTTCGATCCCGGCAAGCGCCCCTTCCGCATGGATGGCGTCGCTCATCTTGATGAGTTGCGGCAGATCGCGATCGTCCCAGATCCGAAGTTCGATGAAGGGCGTGATTTCCGACGTGTGATGGATCTCGGCCTGCTCGGTGCAGAGAACGCCCCAGCCGCCCGCCGCCTTGTTGCCGCGCATCTTCGCGACCGCCGACGGATCGCGATAGCCTTGGCCGTTGCAATGGGGTACCTGGTAGAAGCGATTCTTGGCCGTGACTGGCCCGATCTTCACCGGCTCGAATAGGATGTCGTAACGCGGGTCGCGCGCCATTTTGTTGTTCGCCTTGATGTGTTGGCCGGGCCGAAGGGCTCAGCCGATGAGGGGTGCGGGGGCGAGATAGGTGCGGTCGCAATAGACCAGCGGCTTTACGTTGCGGTGCGCGGCACCAACGACGCGGCCGATGAAGATCGTGTGCGAACCTGCTTCGACGATGTCGTGGATGACGCAGTCGAGATTGGCGACCGCATCGATCAGGGCCGGCGCGGACGTCGTCAGTCGGGTCCATTCAGCCGCCGAAAAGTCGAACGGCTGCCCGCTGCTGGGCCGCCCGGCAAAGGTGTTGGCCAGTTCCTTCTGTTCCGCCGACAGCGCATTGATACAGAAGACGCCGTTCTGCCGGATGATGGCAACTGATGGGCTGCGCCGGTTGACACAGGCGAGAATAAGCGGCGGTTCCGCCGAAACCGACGTCATGGCGCTGACGGTGACACCCGTGCGCCCGGCCGCTCCATCCGACGTCACCAGATTGACCGCGGTCGCCTGCACCCGCATGGCTTCAACAAAAGTGTCGGCCTCGACACTTTCGACCGGCGCCGCGCTGCTTTCGACCTTAACCGTGGCCATCAACTCAATCCTTCCCATGGCGATTCCTTAACGTGAAATCGATCATGGGCGACAGTCTGCCGCAGGGAAAGGTATTTAGGAAATCGAATTCAATGAAGGTTGGCATTAATATTTTCTATTCCGGCGCGATCTTTGCTTTGGCGGCCCGACCGCAAGAAGGCGATGGCCGCCAGCCAGGCGATGGCAGCGATCACCGCGCCGCCGCCAAAGACCCCGAATGACCCCGCGCGGACGATTTCGGCCGAAAGGGGACCGGCCAGACCAGCCGCATTGCCGATGAGGCCAACAGCGGCGGAGCCAATGGCACCGCCCAGACATTCCAGGGTCGGGATCGCCGTCGCCGTCGCATCCTCCTGCCCCTCCGGCGCCGCCGCCATGATCCGCTGGTTGATGAAGGAATGGGAAATGCCGAATCCAATACCCACCAGACCCAAGGCGATCGCCACCAGGGGGAGCGGCGCGGTTCCCAAGGTGACGCTCTGCAGGGCCAGGCCAACGGCGAGGGTTGCCGGGCCTGCCGCAATCATCGCGCCGTGCCAACGTGGTGTCAGCGAGGCGACGCAGAGCGCCGACAGCGACCAGGTCAGCGCATGGATGGCACCGAAATAGCCGGCCCAGGTCGGGGTAAGTCCGACACTCAGCTGCAGCAGGTAGGGCGTGTAGACCCAGACGCCGGCCTCGCCCATCGGCATCAGGATCAATATCCAGAGACCCAGCGACACTTTGTGGCGAAGGCTGGGGAACAGGGTGGTGATGAGATGGGTTCCGGCATGGCGGTCGATCTTCAACGCAAGCGCCACCGCCCCGATTCCGGCACCGATCGCAAGCAGCCCCAGGCCGGCATGGCCCAAACGGTCCGCCACCGCGATGCCGATGACACCAAGCGCCAGCAGCAAAACGCGCAGGAGCGGCGGCTTGCCGACGGAAATGCGTTTGTGCTTGTCGCGCAGGATCAGATAGGCAATGGCCTGCATGGGCAGCGGCAACAGGGCGGCGCCCAGAAACGCAACGCGCCAGGAAAAAAGCTCGGTCAGGACACCGCCGATAAGGGGCCCCAGGAAGACGGCGCTGCCCCAGGTCGCCGCCAGCGTGCCGAAGACTCGCGGCACCAGCCGATTATCGAATAGCTCGCGCGTGATGACGTAGGACATGGCAACGAGCACGCCCTCGCCCAGACCTTGAATTGCCCGGCCCGCGAGGATGAGAGAGATGCCCGGCGCGAAGGCCGAGGCAAGACCGCCGATGAAGACGATGAAGCCGGACCAGAGCATCGTGTTGCGCGCACCGAAATGCGCCTTCAGCATGGCGGTGACGGCACCGCCCAGAATGGTCGTTACCAGATAGAGACTGCCGACCCAGCTCAAATATTCGGCGCCGCCCACATCGCCGATGGCCGTCGGCATGGCAGTCGAGGCGAGATACCAGATGATGGCGTGCAGTCCGACGCCGAGATTGACGAGCGCCAGCGGCGCGATGTTCGCGCGCTGCAAGAGCCGGGGCGGTGCGTCGCTAGCGATGACTTCGGTGGCTGGCATGGGGCGGAAGCTAGGCCGCCCATTAAAGAAAGTAAATACTTTCTAAAATGGGTCAGCCCGGATAGGCTGGGCGCCATGACGGATTTTGGGCCGACCCGGGTATTGGAAGTTTTAAAGACCGCTGGCGCGCTCACGGCGGCCAGGATCGGCAGCGAGCTCGGCATGACGGCCGTGGGCGCAAGACAGCATCTCAACCGCCTGTGCGCGGCCGGCCTCGTGACCTTCGCGGACCGAAGGCAGGGTGTCGGCCGGCCGCAACGCCTGTGGTCGTTGAGCGATGAGGGCCATGCCCATTTCGAGGATCGTCACCGCGATCTTGCCAGCGAATTGCTGGCCGCCATCGTCGAAGCGCAGGGCGATGACGGATTGATGCGCATTCTCGCCGCGCGCGAGGCGCAGCAGGCGCAACGCTATCGCGCTTCGCTGGGCCGAACACGCTCGCTGGGTGACAGCGTGCAGCGCCTCGCCGAGCTGCGCCGCATCGACGGCTATATGGCGGAGTGCCGGCAAGCCGAAGATGGCGCATGGCTGCTCGTCGAGAACCATTGTCCGATCGCGCAGGCAGCCAAGGCCTGTTCCGGCCTGTGCGGCGCAGAATTGAAGCTCTTTCAGGACGTTTTGGGCAAAGATGCCGAGGTGACGCGGATCCAGCACATGCTGGGCGGCGATCT
>CAZUAL010000365.1:0-3888 GCA_964618305.1 uncultured Dongia sp.
CCTCCAGCGTGTGCGGCGCATGGTCGGAGCCGATGCAATCGACCAGGCCGTTCCTGACCGCCGCCCAGATGCCATCCTGGTGATGCTGGTCGCGGACCGGCGGGTTCATCTGGGCAAGCGTGCCGAGGCGCTTGTAGCAATCGGGCGCGGCGAGGGTCAGGTGATGGGTCAGCACCTCGACCGTCGCGATATCCTTGTGGTGGGGGAAGATCTCCATCTCGTCCGCGGTCGAGACATGCAGCACATGGACCCGGCGGCCCGCCTTCCGCGCGATCTTGAGGAGGCGGTTGGTCGAACGCACGGCGGTTTCCACATCGCGCCAATGCGGGTGCAGGCTTGGATCGTCGATCCCCTTCACCAGCGCCAGCCGCTCTCGCAGGCGCATTTCGTCCTCGGAATGGATGGCGACGCGCCGCCTGCCATGCCGCAGCACGTTTTCCAGCGTCTCCTCGTCGGCCACCAGCAGCGAGCCGGTCGAGGAGCCCATGAAGATTTTGACGCCGGCGCAGCCCGGCAGCAGCTCCAACTCGCCGAGTCTGTCGGCATTCTCGTCCGAGGCGCCGATGAAGAAGGCATGATCGACCCAGGCGCGCCCCTTGGCACGGGCGAGCTTGTCGTTGAGGTCGTTCTCGTCGAGCGTGTTGGGATTGGTGTTCGGCATCTCGAATATGGCCGTCACACCGCCCAGCGCCGCCCCGGCCGTGCCGCTCGCCAGATCCTCCTTGTGGGTGAGGCCGGGCTCGCGGAAATGCACCTGAGTGTCGATCACACCGGGGAGGATGGTGAGCCCCGTGGCATCGAGCGACTCGGCGGCGCGGGTCTGGGCCGGGATGTGGCCGAGGACGGCGATTCTCCCGTCCCGGACCCCGATATCCAGGGATTCCACACCGTTCGGGGTGGCGACCGAACCGCCCCTGATGACGAGGTCCAAAGCACCCTCCATGGCGGGCATCCCTTCCTGCGCTGCAATCCTGTCACCTGTTCTCTATCCCTTTGTCCGGAAAGGGCGCAAGGCCGGATCGGCGGGGGCATGGGATTTGCCGCAAGGGCGCCCGGGGCCGGGCCTTAGCAACCGTGACGGCGCCCCCGCTTTAGGTTAGAATGCGGTCTGATTCTGGGACTTTCTAGTCTTTGGCGGGGAGTTGCTCTGACCGTGATGATCGGCCTCAATGAATTGCGCGTGAAGCTCGAGGAACTGCGCTCCGAACACCGCGATCTGGACGAGGCCATCCGCGCCATGGCCGAAGCCTCCCCCTTCAACCAGATCCAGATCCAGCGCCTCAAAAAACGCAAACTGGCCCTCAAGGACCAGATCATCCGGCTCGAGAGCAAACTGCTCCCGGACATCATCGCGTAATCGGCCTGACCCAGCTTGTCATGGCCCGCTTCAGGCGGGCCATCCACGAGTTCGCCAGCCACACAAAGAAATTGACTCGTGGATCCCTCGGCCAAGCCGGGGATGACGATCGGGTTGGGACGTCTAAAGCGACTTCGGCATGTTGGCGATGCGGTCGCTCGACAGGAGCTTGAAATCCTCGAGCCCAATCCGGCCATGCCGCAGCTCCAAGCCGGTCTGATAGATGATGACCAATTCAGCATGCGCAGCCGAATCGCCCACCGTGTCCAGGGCTAACACTCTGGATACGCCCGTGAGAACTGTCGTCAACTTTGTGCCGTCCGGCTTGGAAAGGGCGATATCTACGGCGTCGCTCCAGCCCATTCCACCATCGCCATCAGTGTCCGCGCTGACGACTTCCATGTAGAAGGCAAGGACCGGCGGTTGAGATGATGGCGGCGCATCGGAATCGACAGTACGAGGAAGCGGTGTGATCTTCCGCAGTATCTGCGCGTTCGTCGGAAACAGCCATGCGGCAGAACCGGCATTGCCCTGGATGAATAAAACGTTCCTGCCGATTTCTCCATGAGGACCTGATGAAAGGCGCCTTTCATCCACTTCTGACACGAGCATGGCGTAGTAGGTTTCAGTGCCGCGCACTTTCCGGGCTTCTTCCAGACGAAGACGAGAAGCTATGTCGGGATCGGCTTGCCGAACCAATAGCGGCCGGTCCAGCGGCGCTGGCCACAGGTTGATGCCGAAGAGAAAGGCACCGCCGAGCATCAGCGCAAACAAGATGAGACTGTTCGCACGGCGGACAATTAGAAAGAATCGATCCATTCCGGCCCCTTGTCTTTGGACCCATCTCCAGCATGCGGCGGAAGGATCCACTCCACTGTTTGAGCCTGGATAAGTGCTGATTCGGACTTTTGTGGGGCAGTCCAGCTGCTGGGTGAAGGCATTTCTCGGCCCCGACCTTCGCGGGGAAAGACGCTAGAGCAATCGTCCGGCCCTACCCCGCCTTCACCTCAACCTCGATGGTAAGGTGGGAGAGTTTGGAAATACCGGTGAGGGCCGCGCGGTAGAAATCGACGTTGCGCGCTTCCTTGGTGGCGATGGAGACGATGCCGGCGAGGTGGCCGGGACCTACACGCCAGACATGGAGATCGGTCACGTCGTCGCCCAGCGCCGCGATCTCGGCGCGGATGGCGTCGGTCAGTTCCTCATTGGGCTGTACGTCGAGCAGCACAGCGCCCGCCGACTTCATCAGCCCATAGGCCCAGCGCAGGATGACGATGGCGCCGACCAAACCCACGATGGGATCGAGGATCTGCCAGCCGAAAGCCCAGGCGCAGCCGATAGCGAGCATGGCGAGAACCGAGGTCGCGGCATCGGCCAGCATGTGCACATAGGCCGATTTGAGGTTGAGGTCCCGGTGGTGGTCTTCCCGGTGATGGTCATGGTGATGATCGTCGTCGTGATCATGGCTGTGTTCGTGTGCATGATCATGCCCGTGGTCATGCCCGTGCTCGTCCTGCAGCAGCAGGGCGGCGACGATGTTGACGACGAGCCCCAGCGCGGCAACGCCCATCGCCTCGGCATATTGCATCGGCAGCGGATTGAAGAAGCGCCCGATCGCCTCGTAGCCGATGCCAAGGGCCACGATGGCGAGGACGATGGCGCTGGTATAGGCGCCAAGATCGCCGAACTTGCCGGTGCCGAAGGTGAAGCGCGCATTGGCGGCATGGCTTTCGGCGAAGGTGTAGGCCAAGAGGGAAATCCCGAGCGCCGCGAGATGCGTTGCCATGTGCCAGCCATCGGCCAGCAGCGCCATCGAGCCGAAAATCTGCCCGGCCGCGATCTCGCCCACCATCATGGCGAAGGAGAAGAGCAGGACGATCCGGACCCGCCGCGCATTGCGCGCGTGATGGCGGCCCCGGAAATCATGTGTCTTGAACGTTTCGTTTTGCGTGGCGGTCATGAAACGAAGGCTAGCATGGAGCCACGATGTTACGATATTACAGGCACTTGCGACCGATCGGCCCATCGAAACCCTAAGGTCTTTAAAGCCGCGGGATTTTGGCGGAAGATCGGCGCCGCGATCGATTTGAGACAAGAATTCCCATCCGACGGAGGAACGACATGGACGTACGCGCTGCATTGGCCGTTGAGGCCGGCAAACCCCTGGTCATCGAGACGGTGCAGCTCGAAGGTCCGAAATCCGGCGAAGTCCTGGTCGAGATCAAGGCGACGGGCCTCTGCCACACGGATTACTACACGCTCAGCGGCGCCGATCCGGAAGGCCTCTTCCCGGCGATCCTGGGGCATGAGGGGGCGGGCATCGTCGTCGATGTCGGCCCCAATGTGACGAGCCTCAAGAAGGGCGACCATGTCATTCCGCTCTACACGCCGGAATGCCGCCAATGCGAATACTGCCTCAGCCAGAAGACCAATCTCTGCCAGGCGATCCGCTCGACGCAGGGGCAAGGCTTGATGCCGGACGGCTCCAGCCGCTTCAGCTTCGGTGGCAAGAAGGTGCACCACTATATGGG
>CAZUAL010000366.1:0-3887 GCA_964618305.1 uncultured Dongia sp.
GAACACACCCTGGCTCTCCACGGGTTGCGGGAGCGCTTCCACACCCTGCAGACCGCCGACCGCGCCCTTTCCAAGCCCCATCCGGACATGATCCACCGGGCCATGGCGGAAACGGCCTGCGAGGCGGGGGAAACGGTCATGATCGGCGATACCAGCTTCGATATGGAGATGGCGCGCGCCGCCGGTGCGACGGCGATCGGCGTCTCCTGGGGCTATCATCCGGTCGAAGAGCTTCATGAAGCCGGCGCCCATGCAGTGCTCGGCCACCCGGCCGAACTCATCCCCTGTTTGCAAAGCCTTTCCGCCAGCCGCTAAAATCGGGGTCCGACGGATGGAAGGACCCGACCCATGCGCCTGAAGACGATCCTCGCCGGTTTGCTGATGCTGGTGGTGGCCCTCATCGCCACATTGGTCGCCATCGTCAAGTCGACCGACTTCAACGCCTATAAGGACCTCATCGCCCAGCAGGTGAAGGCCGCGACGGGTCGCGATCTGGTGCTGGCCGGCAATGTCGAGCTTGGCATCTCGCTCACCCCGACGCTCAGCGTCAGCCAGGTGACCTTCCGCAATGCCGAGTGGGGCAGCGAGCCCACCATGCTGAAGTTCGACAAGCTGACGGCGGATATCCAGCTGATGCCGCTCATCTCCAACGAGATCGTCATCAACAAGATCGTGCTCAGCGATGCCGACGTGCTGCTGGAAACGAATGCCGAAGGCGTCGGCAATTGGGTGATGGGCCAGGGTCCGACCCAAAGCGGGGCTTCGGCGCCGCTGCCGCATATCGGCCAGGTGCAGATCGATCGCCTGAAGATCCGCTATCGCGATGGCGAATCCGGCATGTCGCGGGAAGCGGAGATCGACAGTCTCGCCGCCAAGACCACCGGCCCCGGGGCCCCGATCGAGCTTGCGCTCAAGGCGGCGATGGCGGGTGAAACCTTCAGCGCCGAGGGCACGGTGGGTGCGCTGCGCCAATTCACGCAAGGGCCGCTGCCGATCGATCTCAAGGGCGGCGTCGGTGCCGTCGCCTTCAGCGTCAATGGCCAGATCGCGGATCCGGCGCAATTCGAAGGGATCGATGTGGACCTGTCGCTTGCCGCCGACAAGGAAGTGCGGTTTGGCGATTTCAAGCTGCCGGGGACCGGCCCCTATCGCTTGGCCGGCCATCTCGCCGGCGCCAAGGGCGAATACAAGCTCTCGACCGCGAGCGGCCGCGTCGGTGACAGCGACTTCACCGGCGAGCTTGACTATGTGCGCGGCGAGAAGCGGCCCTTCGTCGGATTGCGCCTGGCCTCGACTCATCTCGATACCAAGGATTTCGGGCTCGAACCAATCCTGTCCGGTCCCGACAAAGGCCCGAAGGACGGCCGCGCCTTTTCGGCCGAACCCTGGGACATTCCGCAGCTCGACATGCTCGATGCCGATGCCGTGTGGACGGCGCAGGAATTCAAGCACGGCCCCTATCCGCTGAAGAATGCCAGCATCGAACTGCACTTGCGGGACGGCAAGCTGACGCTCACCAATGTCACGGGCAACCTTGTCGACGGCCGTTTCTCCGCGGCCGGAACGCTCGATTCGATGCAGTCGCCGCCATCCCTCCTGGCCCGCATCCGCGCCGATGATGTGGCCGCCGCGCCGCTTCTCGAAACGATGGGCCTTGCCGGCGTGCTGCAGGCCAAGAATGCCAATCTGGAAGTGGAGATCGCCGGCCCGGCTGGCTCCTTGCGCAGCCTGATGTCGGACGCCAACGGCAATGTGATGTTCGAGACGGGCAGCGGCCGGCTGCAGAACAGCTTCGTCAAGCTGCTCTTTGCCAACCTCTTCAATCTCATCTCGATCGGCGGCAGCGGCGATGCGTCGCAGGTCAATTGCCTGGTGACGCGCTTCGACATCAAGAACGGTGTCGCCCAGTCGCGCGGCCTCGTCCTCGACACGCCGGGTGCGACCGTTCTGGGCAGCGGCAATATCGATCTCCGGAACGAGCGGCTCGATCTTCATCTCGACACGCAATCGAAGCAGGTGAACCTTGCCAATCTTGCCGTGCCGATGATCGTGAGCGGCCCCCTTTCCAGCCCCAATGTCGTGCCCGATCCAATCGGTACGGTGGAAAATACGGCGGGTTTCGCGACACGCGCCGCCAACTTCGCGACATTCGGTGCCCTGTCGGCCTTGACGGGCCTGGGCGAGTCCAATGATCTCGGCCCCAATCCCTGCCGGTCCGCCCTTGATGCCGGGGTGAAGGCCGGCAAGTCTGCGACACCGGGCGAGAAGATCATCGAAGGCACGGGACAGGTGCTGGAAGGTGTCGGCGAGGGCGCCGGTCAGGTATTGGAAGGCGTCGGCGAAGGCGCCAAGTCCATCGGCAAGGAAACCGGCAAGGCGCTGGAATCGGTCGGCGACGGGCTCAACAAGCTTTTTGGGAATTGATCATGCAGATTGCGGCGCCGCGCCGGTTCTATCAGAAGGTCGACGTTCAGCAGGGGCCGCGCGGCTGGGCAGTCCGTCTCGACGGCAAGGTGCTGCGCTCGCCCGGCAAGCTCGATCTCGATCTGCCCACGGCGTCACTGGCCCGCGCCATCGCCGCCGAATGGGATGCCCAGGAAAAAGAGGTGAAGCCCAGTTCGATGCCGCTGATGCAGCTCGCCGCGACCGCTATCGACCGCGTGGCGCCCGAGCGGGCGCGCATCGTCGCGGAAGTCGCCGGCTATGCCGGGACGGACCTTGTCTGCTACCGGGCGGAAGAGCCGCCGGCCCTGGCCGAACGCGAAGCACAGGTCTGGGACCCGCTGCTCGACTGGATCAGGCGGCGCTTCGACGTCACGCTCGCCGTCACATCCGGCATCGTCCCCGTGGCGCAGCCGCCGGCGACGATGGAAGCGCTTGCAAAGGTCGTCGACGCCTATGACGATTTCCGCCTGGCAGCGCTGGCAAACCTCGTCCATGCCAGCGGGTCCCTGGTAGTGGGCCTCGCCGCCGCGGAAGGCGAGATCACACCGGAAGAGGCTGCCCATGCCGCGCAGCTGGATGAACTGTTCCAGACCGAGCGCTGGGGTGAAGATGCCGAGGCGGTCGAGCGGCGGGTGGGTCAGCTGAGAGACTTGGTGGCGGCCCGGCGCTTTCTTGATCTCCTGGCTCAGGAATAGGACTGGCCCAAGCGAGGACCGGGAGAAATCCCCTCCTTTTTCTTGGGTTCCGTCATTCTTCGTGCTATCCAATCCCGTCTTTTCGCACCTGCGGAAAAACGCGGGGCGATGTTTCACGTTCGGGGGACACCCATGCAGGAAATCCTGAAACAGCTCGAAGAGAAGCGCGCAGCGGCGCGGGCCGGCGGCGGCAAGAAGCGCGTCGACGCCCAGCACGCCAAGGGCCGCCTGACCGCACGGGAGCGCATCGAATTGCTGCTCGACCCCGATTCCTTCGAGGAATGGGACATGTTCGTCGAGCATCGCTGCCATGATTTCGGCATGGGCACGCAACGCGTGCCGGGCGACGGCGTCGTCACCGGCTATGGCACGATCAACGGCCGCCTCGTCTTCGTCTTCAGCCAGGATTTCACCGTCTTCGGCGGCTCGCTCTCCGAGGCCCATGCCGAGAAGATCTGCAAGGTGATGGAACAAGCGATGCGCGTCGGCGCGCCGGTCATCGGCATCAACGATTCCGGCGGCGCCCGCATCCAGGAAGGTGTCGCCTCGCTTGCCGGCTATGCTGAGGTGTTCCAGCGCAACATCATGGCTTCCGGTGTCGTGCCGCAGATCAGCGTCATCATGGGCCCCTGCGCAGGCGGTGCGGTCTATTCGCCGGCCATGACCGACTTCATCTTCATGGTGAAGGACAGCTCCTACATGTTCGTCACCGGCCCCGAGGTGGTGAAGACCGTGACGCACGAGGAG
>CAZUAL010000367.1:0-3868 GCA_964618305.1 uncultured Dongia sp.
GATCAATTATTTCGGGCAGGGCGCGCTGGTGCTGGCCGATCCTGCCGCGATCGAAAATCCGTTCTACCGCATGGCACCGGAGATGCTGCTGCTGCCGCTGGTCGCGCTGGCGACCATGGCGACGGTCATCGCGAGCCAGGCGGTGATAACCGGCGCATTTTCTCTGGTCGCGCAGGCCGTGCAACTGGGCCTCCTGCCTCGCTTCGAGGTGCGCTACACTTCCGAATCCCATGCCGGGCAAATCTACTTGCCGCGCGTCAACCGGCTGCTTTTGATCGGCGTCCTGCTTCTGGTCCTGCTCTTCCGTACATCGAGCGGACTTGCATCGGCTTACGGCATCGCCGTTTCCACGACCATGGTGTGCGACGGCATCATGGGCTTCGTGGTGATCTGGAAATTGTGGAACTTCCGCGCGGCGGTTGCCGCGGCGATGATCGTTCCCTTCGTCGTCATCGACCTCAGCTTCCTCTCCGCCAACCTGCTCAAGCTGCTCGAGGGGGCGTGGGTGCCGCTTCTGTTCGGTGCGGCGATGGCGCTGATGATCTGGACCTGGCGGCGGGGCGCTGCGATTCTCGCTGCCAAGACGCGCCGCATCGAAGTGCCGCTTGCCGATCTCATCAAGAGCCTCGAGAAGCGCCCGCCGCACATCGTCAAGGGCACAGCGGTATTCCTTACCAGCGATCCCTTGTTCGTGCCGACGGCGCTGTTGCACAATCTCAAGCACAACAAGGTTCTGCACGAGCACAATGTGATCCTCACCATCGAGACGGCCCAGGAGCCGCGGGTCGATCCCGCCGAACGGGTCAAGATGGAAACGATCAGCGACAAGTTCGCCACCGTGCGCCTGCGTTTCGGCTTCATGGAGTCGCCGAACGTACCGAAGGCGCTGGTCATTGCGCGCAAGCTCGGCTGGCAGTTCGACATCATGGCGACGTCATTTTTCGTGTCGCGCCGCTCGCTGAAGCCATCCGCCCAGTCGGGCATGCCGCAATGGCAGGATCACCTGTTCATCGCCATGAGCCGCTCGGCCAACGATGCCACCGACTATTTCCAGATCCCGACGGGACGCGTGGTCGAAGTGGGAACGCAGGTAACTATCTGACATATATGTCGGATTTCCCCGTAAGTTTCACGGGGCATGCGCGGTGTGCATGACTGAGGCCTGATTTCGACCTAACCTATGCTCTGCGTGCAGGCGTATAGCGCTGCCCCGCTGCTCATGGTGCAGTGAACAATCGAGGCGCCTCATGACAACGCAGACCACGGCTGCCGCAGAGGAAGCGCCTGCGGTCAACGCGCATGGGCAGGCGCACACCACCGCCGGCTCGGTAGCACTTCTGCTCGGCAGCATCGGCGTCGTCTATGGCGATATCGGCACCAGCCCCCTGTACGCCTTGCGCGAAGCCGTCGTTGCAGCGACGGGATCGTCGGGCAGCGTCGACGTCCAGGCCTTGCTCGGCGTGCTCTCATTGATCCTGTGGGCGCTGATTGTCGTCGTCACCCTCAAATACGTGCTGATCCTGCTGCGCGCCGACAATCACGGCGAGGGCGGTACCCTGGCGCTGATGGCGCTGGCGCAGCGCGCGGTGGGTGGCAACTCGGCCATCATTATCCTGCTCGGCATCATCTCCGGCGCGCTGTTCTATGGCGATGCCGTCATTACGCCCGCGCTGTCGGTGCTTTCCGCCGTCGAGGGTATCAAGCTCGTCACAGCGGCCTTCGAGCACTATGTGGTGCCGATTACCGTGATCATCCTGGTGGCGCTGTTTGCCGTGCAGTCGCGCGGCACCGCACGGGTGGCCTCGCTGTTCGGACCGATCATGCTGGTGTGGTTCGTCGTGATCGCGATCGCTGCGCTGCCGCAGATCGCACGGCATCCCGAGGTGTTGCAGGCGCTCAATCCCCTCCATGCCGTATCGTTCATGCTTCATCACGGCATGATCGGCTTCGTCACGCTCGGTGCCGTTTTTCTGGCCGTCACGGGCGCAGAAGCGCTGTATGCCGACCTCGGTCATTTCGGCAAACGGCCGATTCAGACCGCCTGGCTCTTCATTGTCCTGCCGTCGCTGGCGTTGAACTATTTCGGGCAGGGCGCGCTCCTGATTGCCGATCCCAAGGCGATCGAAAATCCGTTCTTCCTGATGTTTCCGGAATGGGCGCTGATTCCGATGGTCGGGCTTGCCACGATGGCCACCGTGATCGCGAGCCAGGCCGTCATCACCGGCGCCTATTCCCTGACGAGGCAGGCCATCCAGCTCGGGCTGATGCCGCGTTTCGAGATCCGTCACACCTCTGAAGCTCATTCCGGCCAGATCTACATTCCCAAGATCAATCTGATGCTGTTTCTCGCGGTGATCCTGCTGGTCTTCCTTTTTCGTTCGTCCAGCGCGCTGGCCTCGGCCTATGGCATCTCGGTCACCGGCACGATGGTGGTGACGGCGATGATGGGCTTTGTCGTGATCTGGAAGGTCTGGAAGTGGTCGCCGGTTGCCGCCGCAGCCCTGATCGTTCCGTTCCTTGTTCTCGACGCCACCTTTCTGGCCGCGAACCTTCTCAAGGTATTCGAGGGCGGCTGGGTGCCGCTGCTGCTCGGCGGCGCGGTGATGCTGTTGATGTACACGTGGCGACGCGGAAGCCGTTTACTCTTCGAGAAGACCCGCAAGCTGGAATTTCCGTTGGCCGACCTGGTGGCGATGCTGGAAAAGAAACCGCCGCAGCGGGTTTCAGGCACGGCAGTGTTTCTGACTAGCGATCCCCTGAGTGCGCCGACCGCACTGATGCACAGCCTCAAGCACTACAAGGTCCTGCACGACAAGAACGTCATTTTGACGATCGAGACCGCCCCGACGCCGCGGATCGACGATGCCGATCGGGTGCGTCTGGAGAATATCGGCACGACCTTCTCCAAAGTGACGCTGCGGTTCGGTTTCATGGAAAGTCCCAACGTGCCGAAGGCACTCGCAATCGCGCGCAAGCTCGGCTGGCAGTTCGACATCATGTCGACCTCGTTTTTCCTGTCCCGACGCGCGCTGAAGCCGGCTGTCCATTCCGGCATGCCGCGCTGGCAGGACCATCTGTTCATTGCGCTGAGCCGAAGCTCAAATGACGCCACCGACTATTTCCAGATCCCGACGGGTCGGGTGGTGGAGGTTGGGACGCAGGTGACGATCTAGGTTCGAAGTCTTTTTCAAGCCGTTCACGACGCTTGATTTTCCCGCCGCCAGAGGCGACTTTGGCCGGCGAATTGCGGCGGTGCCCGCAGACGGGCTATTGGAGGATGTGGCGTGAGCAATCGGGTACAGGATCTGACACCGCAGGAAGTGTCGAAAGGGGTAGACGAGGGACGCTATCTCCTGGTCGACGTCCGCGAGCCGAACGAGGTCGCCGCGGAAGCCTATCCCGCAAGCGTGGTCGTCCCGCTTTCGACCTTCGATCCGAAGGCGATCCCGGACCCGCAGGGCAAGCAGGTGGTGTTCGCCTGCCGCTCCGGAAAACGGTCGGTGACGGCGTCGCTGGCCGCACAGGCGGCGGGACTGGCCTATGACAAGCATCTTGCGGGCGGCATTTTGGGGTGGAAGGCTGCAGGCCTGCCGACCAAGGTCGGCGGCTGACCTTCGATGCCCACCTTGAACAAGGTTTTTGGGGACCTCCCGGTCACCATCTTCGAGGCGATGTCGCAAGCCGCGCGCGACAACAATGCCATCAATCTCGGTCAGGGCTTTCCTGACGATCCCGGACCTGAAGACATCCGACGGGCCGCGGCGGACGCTTCGCTGAACGGCTACAATCAGTATCCGTCGATGATGGGCATTCCGGAGCTGCGCCAGGCGATCGCTTCGCATTATGGGCACTGGCACCGGTTGACGCT
>CAZUAL010000368.1:0-3842 GCA_964618305.1 uncultured Dongia sp.
ACCCAGACGAAGGGCTGGCGGCGAAAGGCCTCCGGCGCCACGAAGCCCGCCTTCGCCAGGCGCGACAGCATCACGTCGCAGGCCATGACGCCGCCCCGGTCGGCGATGTGATAGCGGATGAGCGGCACGCCATTGTCGCCGCTGAAGGCGAGCGTGCCGTCGACCATCTCGAAATAGCGATTGGCCGGATCGTACTGGCACAGGGTCGGCAGGCGCGTGTCGCCGAAGATCTCCTGCGCCAGCGCCGGATGCTTGGCAAGAAAGCGGCGCACGGCAACCGAGAGCGGCGTTTCCTGCGCCAGGACGCCGGCATCGGCGGTGCCGTAGAGCGAGGCTGCGAAATTTCCGACATCCTCGACACCGGCCCGCTCGGCCATCAATTCGCGCCAGGTCTCGCTGAAGACTTCCCCGGCTAGGACCAGGCGCGGATTGAAGCGCCCCCAGTCGAGCCCGCGCGCACGGCCAAAATCGATGACTTCCTTCAGGAAGGGCGGATAGCCCAGCAGAACAGTCTGCTCGAAATCGCCACCCAGTTTTTCGACGATCCGCACGATCTCGTCGGGCTTGTTGCCGGGGGTCGCGATCATCAGCCGATAGCCCTTTTCAGCCAATGCCCGAAGGCAGAAGGTCGTGAACATGCCGCCGACCCAGGTGCCCATGGCGAAGCACACCACGGCCAGCGTCCGCTTTTCATGCGCCCTGAACATGTCGCGGAAGACCTGCTCGAAGCGGACGGCGACCGGGTATTCGTCCGCCGTCGCGCGCGGCCAGAACGTAGGCTCACCCGTCGAGCCGGAGGAGACGGCGAGAAAATCGCAGCGCAGGCGGTCGCCACCGAAGACCAGTTCGTCGGGCGCGAAGCGGCGCACGTAATTCGCCTTGTCGAGCAGCGGCAATTTCGCGAAATCGCCGGGCGAGCCGATGCCCGCGGCATCGATTCCCTTCTCCTTCAGCAACTGCCGATAGGCCGGCACGTCGCTGGCAACGCGCGCCAGCAGGTTCCGCGCGGCGGCGAACCCGTCGCCGGCCTCGCCCGGCTCCAGCAGCTGGTCGAGCGGGGTCGTCATGAAGAAGTCGCGGGCCTGCATGCGTGGGCTCCCTAGATGAGGCTGGCGGCGATGCCGACGCTCAAGGCCAGGATCACCGTGTTGAGGAAAAAGCTGATGATGCCGTGCGCCGTCACCAGATGCCGCATCTCGCGGCCATCGATGGCGACGTCGGAGACCTGGCAGGTCATGGCGATGACCGCGGCGAAATAGATGAAGTCCCAATAATCCGGCGCGCGGTCGCCCGGAAAGACGAGCCCGCCGGCCGGTTTCCCCTCTTCGCCCGCATTGTGGAATTCATGCGCATAGTGAATCGAGAAGAGCATGTGGACCAGAAACCATGACAGGATGATGGTCATGATGCCTGTCAGCAAATGAATCGCCGCGGCCTCGCCGCTCAGGGGTTTGGCCAGGGCGAGCACACGGGCGGCGGCAAGCAGGCTGAACATTGCCGCCAGCACGCTGACGATGACAATTTCCCCCAGCGAAATATCGAGTTCCTGCGCGCGGCGGGCGATCGCCGCGGGCGTCGAGCCGAACACCATCCAACAAGTGAGCACGAGATAGACCAGGATGCCAAAGTCCCAGGCGAAGGCGAGCGAAAGAGTGCCACTGAAGCCCGTCGTGGAGGCGAGTGGATAGGCGGCAAGGATGCCGACGGCACCGGCGAGCAAGCGTTGCCGCCCCTTCACATGTGCCCGCCAACCCCGGTGGCTCTGCCTTCTGCCCATCATGGACGGCTCATCCGATTCTTTCGCCGCGTTGCAGCAACAATTCCACTGCGTGCGAACCCGTACCGCACGCAATTTTGAAGCTAGCATGCCGACCGGTGGCGACAAAATCGGTCTATCTCATCGCCGGCCCGCCAAGCGACTGGACAAGTTGGCTGAATCGGATGATCGTCCCGAGGATTGCCGCGTCCGATTTCGCCAGCCGCCGGAGCCACCGACCCGTGACCAAGCTCGCCGCCGTTTCGCTCACCGACAAATACGAAATCGACACCGGACGGGTCTATTTGACCGGTTTGCAGGCCCTGGTGCGGCTGCCGATGATGCAACGCCGGCGTGACGAACGGGCGGGGCTCAGCACCGCCTGCTATGTGACCGGCTATCGCGGCTCGCCCTTGGGCGGCATCGACCAGGCGCTCGTCTCCGCCAAGAAGTTCCTCGACAAACACGACATTTGTTTCCAGCCGGGCGTCAACGAGGACCTCGCCGCGACCGCCATCTGGGGCAGCCAGCAGAGCGACCTCTTCGGCGACAGCAAATATGATGGTGTCTTCGCCATGTGGTACGCCAAGGGTCCCGGCGTCGACAGGAGCGGCGACGTGCTGCGCCACGGCAACCTTGCGGGCTCAGCCAAGAATGGCGGCGTGCTGCTGCTGGCCGGCGACGATCATACCTGCAAATCATCCACCACCGCGCACCAGAGCGAATATGCCTTCATGGATGCGGGCATCCCGGTCCTCTATCCGTCCGGTGTGCAGGAAATTCTCGATTACGGCCTCCACGGCTGGGCCATGTCACGCTATTCCGGCTGCTGGGTGGCGATGAAGGTGGTGGCCGACACAGCCGAAAGCTCCGGCTCCGTCTCGCTCGACCCGGAGCGTTTCCACGTCACCACGCCGACCGATTTCGACATGCCGGAAGGCGGGCTCAACATCCGCCTGCCCGCTTCGCCCTTTGCGACGGCCCAGGCGCTGGAGCAGGAGATGCGGCTCCACAAGTACAAGCTCTATGCCGCCCTCGCCTATGCCCGCGCCAACAACCTCAACCGCGCGGTGATCGACGGCCCCAATCGCCGATTCGGCATCGTCACCTGCGGCAAATCCTATCTCGACGTGCGCCAGGCACTCGACGATCTCGGCATCGATGAGGATTACGCGCGTGAGATCGGCCTTTCCGTCTACAAGGTCGGCATGACCTGGCCGCTGGAGCGCGACGGCATCCGCCAGTTCGCCGAAGGGTTGGATGAGATCCTCGTCGTCGAGGAAAAGCGCGCACTCATCGAGAACCAGCTCAAGGAACAGCTCTATAACTGGAACGAGAATGTGCGCCCGCGCGTCATCGGCAAGTTCGACGAAGCGCGCGAGTGGATTCTTCCCTCGGCCGACGAGCTGACGCCGGCCCGCATCGCCCGCGTCATCGCGAAAAGGATCGAGCGCTACCTGACCAGCGCCCGCATCCAGGAACGGCTCAAATTCCTCGACGCCAAGGAAGCGGCCCTCAAGAACTTCAACCCGCCGATCAAGCGCATCGCCTATTTCTGCGCCGGCTGTCCGCACAACAGTTCGACCAAGGTGCCGGATGGAAGTGCGGCCCTCGCCGGTATCGGCTGCCACTTCATGTCGCAATGGATGGACCGAAACACAGCGACCTTCACCCATATGGGTGGCGAGGGGGCAAGTTGGGTCGGCCGCGCGCCCTTCTCGAAGACCGAGCATGTCTTCCAGAACATGGGCGACGGCACCTATTACCATTCCGGCCTGCTGGCGATCCGCGCCGCGGTCGCGGCGGGCGTCAACATCACCTTCAAGATCCTTTTCAACGATGCCGTTGCGATGACCGGCGGCCAGCCGATGGATGGCCCCCTGAGCGTCGCCATGGTGGCGCAGCAGGTGGCGGCCGAAGGCGTCAAGCGCGTCACAATCTTGAGCGACGAGCCGGAGAAATACGGCAGCGACAGCCAGTTCCCGCACGGTACCAGCATCGATCACCGCGACCAGCTGGACGAGGTCCAGCGCAATCTGCGCGAGATGAAGGGCGTTACCGTTCTCATCTTCGACCAGACCTGTGC
>CAZUAL010000369.1:0-3828 GCA_964618305.1 uncultured Dongia sp.
CGGTGCATGCGAGCCATGCGCGCCGCCGCCAAACCTGCTCCCCGAAGGGCTCGGATTTTGTCTGAAGACGGCTACATCATCGAATTCCACCAGGTTGGGGCCTTCGTCAAGGTGTCAGCCATGGATCCGGCCACCCTCACCGAGGTATCGATTCCCGTCCCGGCCAGCCTGTCGCAGCACCAGGCCGCTCAGGCGGCGATCCGCAAGCTGAAATTCGTGCTGGCCCGGCGAAACGGAGCGTCGGCCGATGGAACGGCCGGCGAACGCAAATAACACCTTGTCCCTCCCGAATTGTCGCGATAGGGTCCGCCGAAATGACGAGCTGCATGCCGACAGGGTGGTTAACAATCCTGCGAGACGCGGCCGGAATGGGGGCCTTTCGTTTGACGTGACGTCGGTACGAATGGATCGAAGCCCGGATGGGGACTCGGTTCCGCGTGCCGGTTTCGGGCATTGTCCTTTTCCGACCATCTCCCTGGCATGCCGCACAGGCCGGCCGTTTGGCCCAGAACAGAGGAGACTGCGCGCGAGATGGATTGGTTTCCATATTTCCTGCAGCAGCTGATCAACGGGCTCACGCTCGGGTCAATCTACGGTCTCATCGCCATCGGCTACACGATGGTTTACGGCATCATCGGCATGGTCAACTTCGCCCACGGCGACGTCTATATGATCGGCGCCTTCCAGGCGATGATCGTGCTGCTCCTGTGCGGCACGCTCGGGATCACTTGGGTTCCGCTCCAGCTTCTCATCATGCTGGTCGTAGCCATCGTACTGACCGCCGCTTATGGCTGGTCGGTTGAACGGATCGCCTACCGTCCCTTGCGCGGCGCGCCGCGTCTGGCACCTCTCATTTCCGCCATCGGCATGTCGATCGTGCTGCAGAACTATGTGCAGCTTCTCCAGGGACCGCGCCCGAAGCCGGTTGAGCCGATCATCCGCGGCGGCATCGAATTGATGAGCCGCTCGGACGGCAGTTTCGTCGTGCAGCTCGGCTATCTGCAGATCATCATCGTCGTGCTGACTGTCGTGCTGATGTCGGGCTTCGCACTCATCATCTCGCGCACCAGCCTGGGCCGCGCCCAGCGCGCTTGCGAGCAGGACATGAAGATGGCCTCGCTCCTCGGCGTCAATGTCGACCGCACCATCTCACTCACCTTCGTGATGGGGGCGGGGCTTGCCGCCGTCGCCGGCATGATGGTGACGCTCTATTGGGGCAACAACGATTTCTACATGGGCTTCGTCGCCGGCATCAAAGCCTTCACTGCGGCGGTCCTTGGAGGCATCGGCTCACTGCCTGGCGCCATGCTGGGTGGCGTCCTCATCGGTCTCATCGAAGCGATGTGGTCGGCCTATTTCTCCGCCGAATACAAGGATGTGGCCGCCTTCGGTGTGCTGGTTCTGGTGCTCATCTTCCGACCGACGGGTCTCCTCGGCCGGCCGGAAGTTGAGAAGGTTTGACGATCATGACGAACATGAATCTTGGCGCCGCACCCAAGGCACCGTCGGTCTTCGTCGAGGCTGGCAAGGATGCCGTCTTCACCGCGATCCTGGTCTTCCTGCTCGGCTGGCTGATGGTCGGCTATCAGACCCAGGTTCTGCAGGGCGAGCAGATGAGTTACATCACGCGCTATAGCGACGTGATGTGGGCCGTCATCCTGATCCCCGCCGGACGCTTCCTGCTGACATTGACGCGCTTCGACAAGCCGATGCCCGCATTGGTGCTGGGCGGTCTTGCCTTCCTATATCTCTTCGTAGGCGGTGTGATCGGCGTCCTCGAACTGCCGCTCTATGCCGACATGCTAGTGACGCCGGACACGGCCGATCTGGCTCGGCCGGATCTGCTGCCCTTCGAGCAGCCGATGGTGAACGTGATCTTCGGCTTCGGCGCCTTCTTCATTTTCGCTGCCGCCCTGAAGAGCCGGCGAAAAAAGGCACAAGGTGCGCAAACTCTGGACCAGCGCGAGGCGGCGGAAGCCCGGCAGGCGAACTTTGCCCGCAACCTCTCGCGCGTGCTGGGACCGGTCCTGATCATCGTCGCCCTGATCGTGCCATGGACGCCGCTCGGTGATCGCAAGCTTGTCGACAGCCTGATCCTGGTGATGACCTATGTCATGCTGGGCTGGGGTCTCAACATCGTCGTCGGCCTCGCCGGTCTCCTCGATCTCGGTTACGTCGCCTTCTATGCGGTCGGCGCCTATACCTATGCCAAGCTCTCGACCACACTCGGCTTCAATTTCTGGGAAAGCCTGCCGATCGCCGGCATCATGGCGGCAAGCTTTGGCGTTGCATTGGGCTTCCCGGTCTTGCGTCTGCGCGGCGACTATCTAGCGATCGTGACGCTGGGTTTTGGAGAGATCATCCGCATCATTCTCATCAACTGGCAGGATTTCACGGGCGGGCCGAACGGCATCGGTAATATCGCGAAGATCGACTTCTTCGGCGTGCCGTTCGAGCGCAATCCCAAGGAAGGCGAGCTTGCCTTCCACACCCTGTTCGGCACCGACTTCAGCACGTCGCATCGCGTCTACTTTCTCTATTACGTCATCATTGTCCTGGCGCTGATCACCAATTTCGTGACCATCCGCCTGAGGAAGATGCCGATCGGCCGGGCCTGGGAAGCCTTGCGCGAGGATGAGACGGCCTGTCGGGCTCTTGGCATCAACCCGACGAACACGAAACTGACGGCCTTCGCCATGGGCGCGATGTTCGCCGGTTTCGCTGGCTCCTTCTTTGCCACGCGCCAGGGCTTCGTCAGCCCGGAAAGCTTCACCTTCATTGAATCGGCCGTCATCCTCGCCATCGTCGTCCTGGGCGGCATGGGCAGCCAAGTGGGCGTCGCCCTGGCGGCACTTCTGCTGATCGGCCTGCCTGAAGTGCTGCGCGAGCTCTCGCTCTATCGTATGCTGATCTTCGGCGGCGTCATGGTCCTCATCATGCTGCTGCGGCCGAAGGGGCTCCTGTCCTACCGCGTGCCGACGATCCTCCTCAATTCCGGCAAGGCCAAGAAGCCGGGAGCAGCGCAATGAACGCACCGGTTCTTCACGCGCTGACAGATGGGGCATTGCTCGAGGTCGAGCGCCTCACCATGCGCTTTGGCGGCCTGGTCGCCATCAACGATGTGAGCTTCACCGCCAAGGAACGGGAGATCACCGGCGTCATTGGCCCCAACGGTGCCGGCAAGACGACGCTCTTCAACTGCATCACCGGCTTCTACAAGCCGACGGTCGGGCGCATCGCGCTGCGCAACCGCCAAGGCGGCGCCCCATTCCATCTGGAGCAGATGGACGGGTTCCGCATCGGCCAGAAGGCGAAGGTCGCGCGCACGTTCCAGAACATCCGACTCTTCTCCGGCATGTCCGTGTTGGAGAATCTGATGGTGGCGCAGCACAACAAGCTGATGCATGCCTCCGGCTGGACCGTTTTGGGACTGCTCGGGTTGCCGTCATTCCGTCACGCCGAAGAGGAAGCCCGCGACCTTGCCGCCAAGTGGCTGGAGCGGGTCAATCTCACCCGCGTCGCCGACGAGCCGGCGGGGAGCCTTCCCTATGGCGACCAGCGCCGCCTCGAGATCGCCCGCGCCATGTGCACGGAGCCGGTGCTGCTTTGTCTCGACGAGCCGGCGGCCGGTCTCAACCCGAAGGAATCGGCCGATCTCAACGCGCTGCTCTTGTCGATCCGCGATGAGTTCGGCATCGGCATCCTGCTCATCGAGCATGACATGAGTGTCGTCATGGGCATCTCCGATCATATCGTGGTGCTCGATTACGGCAGCAAGATCGCCGACGGCACGCCGACCGAGATCCGCAACGATCCGGCGGTCATTCG
>CAZUAL010000370.1:0-3794 GCA_964618305.1 uncultured Dongia sp.
ATCATCTGCCGCGCCACCGACTGCAGTGTGAAGAAGAGCCCCTTCACATTGACGTCGAAGAGGAAGTCCCAGCTCTTCTCCGTCACCTCGACGATGGGGGCAAGGTCGAAGACCGCCGCATTGTTGACCAGGATGTCGATGCCGCCCGCCTTTGCCACCACAGTCTCAACCATCGCCGCGATGGAATCCTGCCGGCTGACGTCGAGCGGTACGAAGTAGGCCTTGGCCCCAAGCGATGCCGCCAGTTTCTCGCCATCCCCTTTCCCAAGATCGGCAATGGCGACGGTCGCACCTTCGGCAACATAGGCTTCGACGATGGCGGCGCCGATTCCGCGCGCCCCGCCCGTCACCACAGCGACCTTGCCGGCGAGCTTCATGCGCGCAGCGCCTTTCCGTTGCCGTCGAACCGGTGCAGGCGCTGGGCGTCGGGGATGAGGCCGACATCATCGCCGACCTTGACCGGCGTCTCGCCGGGGCAGCGCGCGGTGAGCGTGCCGATCTCCGGCACGTCGACATAGAGGAAGGCATCGGCGCCCAGATGCTCGGCCACCGCCACCTTGCCGACCCAGCCCTGGCCCTGCTTGTTGACGGTGAGATGCTCCGGCCGGATGCCGATGGTCTTCGCTCCCCGCTCTTCCGCCAATCGCCCGGTGATGAAGTTCATCTTGGGCGAGCCGATGAAACCGGCGACGAAGAGATTGTTCGGCCGCTCGTAGAGGTCGAGCGGCGATCCCGCCTGCTCGATCGCGCCGGCACTCAAGACCACGATCTGGTCCGCCATCGTCATGGCTTCGACCTGGTCATGGGTCACATAGATCGCCGTCGTCCCCAATTGCCGCTGCAGCCGCGTGAGTTCGAGGCGCATCTGCACGCGAAGCGCGGCATCGAGATTGGAGAGCGGCTCGTCGAAGAGGAAGGCCTTGGGCTCGCGCACGATGGCGCGGCCGATGGCGACGCGCTGGCGCTGGCCGCCGGAAAGCTCGCGCGGTTTCCGTTCGAGATAGTTGGTGAGATTGAGGATCTCCGCCGCCGCCTCGACCTTCTTGTCGATCTCGGCTGGCGGCAAGCCCACCATCTTGAGGCCGAAGGCGATGTTGCCGCGCACCGACATGTGCGGATAGAGCGCGTAGGATTGAAACACCATGGAGAGGCCGCGCCTCGCTGGCGGCGTGGCTGTCACGTCAGCGCCGTCGATGAGGATCGACCCGCCGGTCACGTCCTCAAGCCCCGCGATCATGCGCAGCAAGGTCGTCTTGCCGCAGCCCGATGGGCCGACGAAGACGACGAAGGAGCCGTCCTTGATTTCAAGGTCGGCGCCCTTGATGATGTCGTGCGCACCGAAGGATTTCCGCACGCCCTTGAGGCTGATGCTGCCCATGTTATGCCCCCTTGCCGTGCATTTTCATTTGACCGCCCCGAAGGTGAGGCCGCGCACCAGCTGCTTCTGGCTGAACCAGCCGAGGATCAGGATCGGCGCGATGGCGAGCGTCGAGGCCGCCGAGAGTTTCGCCCAGAACAAGCCTTCGGGACTCGAATAGGACGCGATGAAGGTGGTGAGCGGTGCCGCTTCCGAGGTGGTGAGGTTCAAGGTCCAGAAGGCTTCGTTCCAGGCGAGGATCACGTTGAGGAGAAGCGTCGAGGCAAGACCCGGGATCGCCATCGGGGTGAGCACATAGATGAGCTCCTTGGCCGTGGTGGCGCCGTCCATGCGCGCGGCTTCCAGAATGTCCTTGGGGATTTCCTTGAAGTAGGTGAAGAGCATCCAGATCACGATCGGCAGATTGCCGAGACAGAGGATGGCGATGAGGCCGAGGCGCGAATCGAGCAGGCCGAAATCGCGGAAGACCAGATAGATCGGCACCAGGACACCGACCGACGGCATCATCTTGGTGGAGAGCATCCACAGAAGAATGTCCTTGGTGCGGTGGCTGGGTGCAAAGGCCATCGCCCAGGCGGCGGGGATGGCGATGAAGAGGGCGATCAGCGTGGAGCCGCCGGCGATGATGATCGAATTCATCGCATGGTGGAAATAGTCGCTGCGCTCCTGAACGATGCTGTAATTCTCCAGCGTCCAGTCGAAGAAGAGGAAGCTCGGCGGAATGGCAAAGGCTTCGAGTTCGGTCTTGAAGCTTGCCAGCACCATCCAGAGGATCGGGAAGAAGATGATGAAGCCGACACCCCAGGCGGCGGCGGTGTTGACGATCTTGCGGGCCTTGGTGACGCGCCGTGCCATCGCTCAGGCCTCCAGATTGCGGCCGACGATGCGGACCAGGAAGAAGGCGACGATGTTGGCGATGATGACGGCGATGAGCCCGCCCGCCGAAGCGCCGCCGACATCGTATTGCAGCAGGGCCCTCGAATAGATGAGGAAGGCCAAATTGGTCGTCTGCGTGCCGGGCCCGCCGCCGGTGGTGACGAAGATTTCGGCAAAGACGGTGAGGAGGAAGATCGTCTCGATAAGGATGACGACCGTGATCGGGCGCGCGAGGTGCGGCAGCGTGATGTAGAAGAAGGTCGCAAACGACCCGGCCCCATCCATCAGCGCCGCTTCCTTCTGCTCCTCATCGAGCGATTGCAGCGCGGTCAGGAGAATGAGTGCCGCGAAGGGGAGCCATTGCCATGAGACGATGAGGATGATCGAGAAGAGCGGCATGTCGGTGAACCAGTCGATGGCGGGCAGGCCGAAGAGCCCGGCGATCCAGGCAAAGAGGCCGGAGACCGGATGCATCAGCAGGTTCTTCCAGACGAGCGCGCTCACGGTCGACATGACGAAGAAGGGGGCGATCACCATCAGGCGCACGAGGCCTTGGCCGAACATCTCCTGATCGAGGAGAAGGGCAATGAGCGTGCCGAGAATGATGGTGATGGCGAGGACCGAACCCACCAGGACGAGGGTATTGCGGACCGAGGCCAGAAAGGCGGGGTCGGTGACGAAGTAATAGAAATTCTCGAACCAGACGAAGGTCTCCATCCCCGGATTGAGGAGGTTGTAGTTGAGGGTCGAGAAATAGATCGTCATCGCCAGCGGCACGATCATCCAGACGAGCAGCAGGGCGACACTGGGCGACAGCAGCAGGCGCGCGACCGTCTTTGTCTGTTGCGTTGCCATGGCGACCTCGTCGAAGGCGATGCCTTAAAGAAGGGAAGGCGGCGGCCGGAACAGGGAGTGCCCGCCGCCGCCCGGGGGGAGCGCCGCGCTACTTTATGTAACCGGCTCTCGTCATTTAGCGCTCGACGGCGGATTGCGCCGCGGCCAGCGCGTCGTCGACGCTCATGGTCCCGGCAAGGGCCGCCGAGAAATGCTGGCCGACCGTGGTGCCGAGGCCCTGGAATTCCGGAATGGCGGCGTATTGCACGCCGACATAGGGAACGGGCTGCACGGTCGGGTGGTCGGGATCGGCCAGGTTGATCGAGTCGATCGTCGGCTTCGCGAAGGGCGCGGCCTTCAGATATTCAGGATTGGTGTAGAGCGAGGTGCGAGTGCCCGGCGGCACGTTCGCCCAGCCTTCCTTGGAGGCCACCAGTTCGGTATAGCCCTTGCTGGTCGCCCAGGCGACGAACTTCTCGGCCGCTTCGACCTTCTGCGAGCCGGCCGGGATCGCAAGGCTCCAGGCCCAGAGCCAGTTGGCGTTCTTGCCGAGGCCCTTGTTGGGCGCCAGCGCGAAGCCCTCCACGCACACGCTGTACGTGCCCGGGGCCGGATTCGACAAAGTGACCAGCTCGTTGGAGCTGGTGTTGCCGCTCTGGACCGTGCTGCCGGAAGGCGTGACGACCGACAGGTCCAGGTCGGTGAG
>CAZUAL010000371.1:0-3780 GCA_964618305.1 uncultured Dongia sp.
CCACCACACCGATGACCAGATTGCGCGCGTTCAATGTCGCCTCCATTTAGGCCGCGCATCCCAGCTATGGGACGGGACCGATTTCGCCGCTATTTGGCAGGATTCAGAAGGGCATGCAAGAAGGGCTTGGGTGATGGCGGGACCTACCTGTGGATGGTTTCTGAATGTCGCCCGATAAGCCGTTGGATTCGGGCGAGTCGCATCCTGTCCAGCCGGAATTTCACGAAAACGCCATGTTTTAGGGATGTTCTCGCTGGTTCGGCAAAGGCTTACCGGCGCTTGGCGCGGGCGGCTCCGAGTCGCTCCAAGGCTGCCCTGATGTCCGGGTCCTTCACGCCGGAAAGATCCGGTTGGCCTACGGGTCCGAGCTCTGGGCGCCGGGGCCTTGCCGCTTTTCTCCGCTCGCCGATCTCGATCTTGATGTCCTTGATGAGGGGATAGCCGAAATAGCGCTGGATGCGTTCCAGGATGCGCGGCTTCAAATGCTGCACCTCAAGGCTCGCCGCAGGGCTTGCGCGCAAGGTGAGGGTGCCGCCAGCGACATTGGGGGCGACATTGGGGGGGACGCTGCCTGCTGCCGCACCCTTTTCGTCCTTTTTCGGGCGCGGCAGGCGCATCTTCACAGGAACGCAAAGGCGCGCCACCTCGTCGCCGACGATGATCGCCCATTCGCTGACGAGGCTCGCCTCGGCAAAGCCCTTGCGGCCGAGCGCCAGCTTGGTGATGGCGGGCACATTGGCGGCCAGCGCGGACAGGCTGTTGCGCCGGTCCGCTTGGTCCTTCTTCGTCGGTTTTTCCGCTTTTGTGCTCATCGGCGCCAGTCTAAGGTCCGCCGTCATGACTAGCAAATCTGGGCAACGCAAACGGTCCGTCGCCACGGAGTTCTCCGCCGAGGAAATGCCGGCCGCGTGCCTCCTGGCCTGGTACGACCGGCACCGGCGGCACTTGCCCTGGCGGTCGGCACCGGGCGAGACGGCTGATCCCTACCATGTCTGGCTTTCCGAGATCATGCTGCAGCAGACCACCGTCGTGACGGTCGGTCCCTATTACACGGATTTCCTGAAGCGCTGGCCGCGCATTGGGGATCTGGCGTCGGCACCGCTCGATGATGTGCTCACAGCCTGGGCGGGGCTCGGCTATTACGCCCGCGCCCGAAACTTGAAGAAGTGCGCCGAGACTGTCGTGGCGGATCATGGCGGCCGCTTCCCGGATACCGAGGAGGGCCTGCTCGACCTGCCCGGCATCGGCCCCTATACGGCGGCTGCCATCGCCGCCATCGCCTTCGACCGCAAGGCCACGATCCTCGACGGCAATGTGGAGCGCGTGATGGCGCGGCTGCACCGGGTTGAAACGCCGTTGCCGAAGGCGAAGGAGGAGTTGCGCGCGCTCGCCCGCCGCTACACGCCGGATATCCGGCCCGGCGACTATGCCCAGGCGATCATGGATCTCGGTGCCACCGTATGCACGCCGACCAAGCCCAAATGCTTCTTGTGCCCCTGGCGCGAAGATTGCGCGGCGCACGCGGCGGGCGACATGGAGGCCTACCCGAAGAAAGCGCCCAAGGCGGCGCGGCCGCAGCGTTTCGGCTATTGCTTCGTGATGATCGACGGCAAAGGCCGCATTGCGCTGGAGAAGCGTCCCGAGAAAGGTCTTTTGGGCGGCATGGTCCAGGTCCCGACCAGCGAGTGGGTGGGCGCGCCACTCGATGTCGATGAAGCCGCGTCACTCGCGCCGATGAAGGCCAAGTGGCGCCGGCTGGACGGTGGCGTCACTCACGTCTTCACCCATTTCGCTTTGCACCTGACATTGTTCGCCGCAACCGGCATCAAGGCCGATCCGCGCTATCAATGGATTGGCGTCGATCAACTGGGCAACGTCGCTCTCCCCACCGTCATGCGGAAAGTGGTCGAGCATGGGTTGGCGAAGCTCATTTGAAAGCCTCAATCGTCATGCCCCCCGGCTCGGCCGGGGCATCCAAGGATTTGTTCGCGACTGGCGGCAATCGATTTTGATACTACACGCTTATCTAGAGCAGGGATTTGAATGCCCAACTGAAGTACTTTCCAATCATCCAGCCAGACAGATAAAGCACAACCAATGTGATGCTGTGATAGATCGCGTGGGCAGCGATCCAATGCATTTCAGCAATTGCAGAGCTTAGGCCCGTCACTTCGAACAGCCAGCCGTGAAACGAGAACGGCAAGTGTAGAAAGATCGAAAACCCTCTTTCATCACCGATTGCGCTGGCGCTCATTGCCAAGCCGAGGCAAAGAGTCGTAGCGATGGAATAGAAGACGCATAACTTGATGCCGACGCGGCTCACGACCGGCCCCCGATCTTCCGCTCTTCGAAATCCGGGCCTAGGGAAGCATTTTCTCAACCTTCGAGCCATGGTGCAAATGCGAGACTCGTTCACATCACGCAAAGCAATAACCCTCACTCCGCAGGAGCGAGGGTTCTATAGAAACATGATCAAAGATTGATTCGTCTCAGTGCAATTCCGCCCGCAATTGCTGGCGGAAATAGTCGATCGGAATGAGTTGCCCTTCCCTGGGCACGCACCAGAATTGCCAGCCGTTGCAGGCGGGTGCACCTTGCACGGCGGCACCGACCTGATGGATCGAGCCGCGATGGTCGGATGAGATGAGCGTGCCGTCGGCGCGCACCTTGGCGGTGAAGCGGCCATTGTTGCTGGTCAGCACCGTACCGGGTTCGAGGAGCCCGCGCTCAATGAGCCAGCCGAAGGGAATGCGCGGTTCCTCGCGCTTCGAGGTGATCTGCAGCATTTCCTTTTCGGCAACCGGCTGCACCTTGGCGATGCGGGCGCGGGCCACCTTGATGTAATTCGGATCGCGTTCGATGCCGATATAGTGGCGCCCCAATTTCTTGGCGACCGCACCCGTGGTGCCGCTGCCGAAGAAGGGGTCGAGCACAACATCGCCGGGTTTCGTCGCCGCCATGATGATCCGGTAGAGCAGCGCTTCGGGCTTCTGCGTCGGGTGGCTCTTGACGCCATCCTCGCCCTTCAAACGCTCCGACCCTGAGCAGATCGGGATGAGCCAGTCGGAGCGCATCTGCAGATCGTCATTGAGCGTCTTCATGGCTTCGTAATTGAACTGGTGGCGGCTGTCGGCCGATTTGGCGCACCAGATCATCGTCTCGTGTGCATTGGTGAAGCGCCGGCCGCGGAAGTTCGGCATCGGGTTGGTCTTGCGCCAGATGACATCGTTGAGCATCCAGAAGCCCAGATCCTGGAGCTTGGCGCCGACACGGAAGATGTTGTGGTACGAGCCGATGACCCAAAGCGAGCCGTCCTCCTTGAGGACGCGGCGCGCGGCCTTGAGCCAGTCGACCGTGAAACGGTCATAGGTCGCGAAATCGGCGAACTTGTCCCAATCATTGTCGACCCCGTCGACACGGCTGTTGTTCGGCCGGTGCAGCTCACCGCTCAACTGCAAGTTGTAGGGCGGATCCGCGAAGATCATGTCGATCGACGCTTCCGGCAGAGCGTTCAGGGCTTCGATACTGTCCCCGCCGATGATGGAATCGAGGGGGAGAGCGGTGAGGTTTGGCTTCGGCGCTTTCTTTGTCATGGCGCCAAATCTGAGTCACGCGACTCGAGGTGTCAACAAGAAAGTGTTATGAGTCAGTAGGTTATCTAAATGTTCTCAGAGATCGGTCGAAATGACCTGCGGTGATGGGGGGTGATCCCATGGGTCTGGATGGCCTTGAGGTGCGCGGCCGTTCCGTACCCAGCATTGCGGTCCCACCCATATACGG
>CAZUAL010000372.1:0-3739 GCA_964618305.1 uncultured Dongia sp.
CCCGAGAAGAGCGAGTAGCTCTTGGTGCCGAAGAAGGAGACCGGCACGGCCAGGTTACGCCCGAGGTGCAGCATCGCCACGGTGACGATGAAGGCGAGGTAGAACCAGTTGGCCACATAGATATGCGGCTCCTTGCGCTTCATCAGCGTGCCGAGGAAGGCAATGAGATAGGCAACCCACACGACGGTCAGCCAGAGATCGACATACCATTCCGGCTCCGAATATTCAGTGCCGGCCGTGATGCCGAACACATAGCCGCTGGCCGCCATGACGATCACCAGCTGATAGCCCCAGAAGAGGAATTCAGCCAGGAGCGGCCCGCCGAACAGCGACGCGCGGCAGGTACGCTGCACGACGTAAAGGCTGGTGGCGAAAAGGACGTTGCCGCCGAAGGCGAAAATCACCGCCGAAGTATGCAGCGGGCGCAGACGGCCGAACGACGTCCATTCAAGGCCAAGGTTGAGCGCCGGAAAGGCGAGCTGGAAGGCGATGACGACGCCGACCAGAAAGCCCACCACGCCCCAGAAAAGCGAGGCCATCGTGAACATACGAACGATGCGTTCGTTGTACGACGGCATGACATCTGTCTGAGCTAGTGCCATGGAAGTTTCCCTTTGTTCAGTGCTGGGACGGGTAGAGCACGGCGATGACGCGGAACAGCATCAGAACCGCGAATGCCGAGAGCAAACCGCCCATGAGCCCAAAGCCGGTGGTCACGGCATGGGCGCTCATGAAGATCCCCAGCAGGAAAAGGAAGCCGAGGAGGATGGTCGCGGTAATGCCGGCACCCCCACCGGCTGTTTCGGCGTCGGCCGAGTTGGGCTTGCTATTGCTTTCAGTCATCTTTTGTCTCCACCAAGTCCCTATATGCATGCCAGCTCGCATGCCCGATCAAGGGCATGGTCACCGCCAATCCGATACAGAAGGTCGCAATCCCGGCGACCGTGAACAGCACAATGAGCGCCCCCCAACCGATGAGGACGCGCCAGTTGACGAAAGTTGCGCAAACCGAGGTCGTGATCGCGCGCAGCGCGCCGCAATCACGCTCCATCAGCATCGGAAAGGCGACGACGCCGATGGCGAAGGCCAGAATGGCCAGAATGCCACCGGCAGCGGTCCCGGCCAACAGGAACGGAATGCCATCGGTCGAGAAGAGGACGGCGCCGACAAAATGCTCCCAGCTCGCCAGCTCGACCTTGAAGAAGCCGGCATAGATCAGCATCGCGATACGTTCCCACGCGAGATGCAGGAACATCATGATAAGGCCCATCGTAAAGAGCTGGCCCGCATGCGGCCGCCAAGACAGGGCAATGTCGACGACATTGAGCGGCAGCCCTTTCTCGAGGCGCCGGCTGATATCGTAGAAGGCGACACCCAGGAGCGGCGCCATGAAGAAGAAACCGGCCGCCAGCGGGAAAGCGTAGGGCCGCAGGTCGCTCTGCCAGAAGCCGAAGACCAGCAGCGCGCTGAAGAGCGCAATGGCGATGCCGAATGTTAGGCTGACGGCGCCCGCGCGGCAGAAATCCTGCCACCCGTGCAGCAACCAGCGCCACGGCTGCTCGACGGTCACCAGATTGACCGGCAGTTCGAGGTCAATTCCGATGATCGACGTATAGCGCACACCTTCCGGATCGCGCGATGTGTCGGATTTCGCCATTTCCCATCTCTCGATCGACTCGCCTGGCTGCAATTTGAGAGTATCTCAAAATGGCGGCTTGGGCATGAGTCGACCCCTTCCCCCTTGCAAACTAAAGCCAATCGAAATGGTTTTGTTGATCCAAATCAAGGCGCCAGTTGGCAATCGTCATTCTTAAATGCGAATATTCGCGCGCAAACAATCTGCTAGATGGTCGCAGGTCGATGCTGGAACTGGCTCAAAGTATAGGTGCACATTGTCTCGTTGTTGTTACAGGCAATGGGCCTTTGATCCTCGCCATGCTGATGGCCGGCCTCGTCGGGAGCCTTACTCATTGCGCCGGCATGTGCGGCCCGCTTGTAGCCGCGCAGTCGCTCGAACGAGCTGCCCGCCGCGGCCCGAGCGAAGGTGAAATCTGGCGGAGACTGGCGGGGGGCGCACTAATCCCCTACCAGCTTGGTCGGACAACGACCTACGTTGCCCTGGGCGCGGCGGCGTCTCTCCCGGTCACGGCGGGCAGCCGACTTCTATCTGTCACATGGCTGCCGCCGGTCCTCTTATGGGCGGCCGCGGCCTTCTTCCTGTGGCAGGGCCTGATTAAACTAGAGGCAGTGCCGGCGCCCCTCGCCGCAATCCTGGGAACGCGAGGAGCTGCGACATCTGGCCCCACCTTGGGATTGTTGCGGCCGATCGGCGCCGTCGCCAGGCACCTGATGAAGAACCCGGTCGGTGCACAAGGCTACGTCTTAGGGCTGCTGCTTGGGTTTCTCCCTTGCGGCCTTCTCTATGGGGCGATCGCCGCCGCAGCTGCGACCGGCGATTCGCTGGCCGCCGCCTTTGCCATGCTGGCTTTCGCCGCCGGCACCTTCCCCCTTTCCTGGGCGATCGGCTTCGGCAGCCGGTTCGCGACGCAGCGGTTCCGGACCAAACTCAAGGTGCCGCTCGGCATGTTGATGATCTTCAACGCGGTCCTCCTTGCCGCGATCAGCCTGCCGATGCTCTGAATTTGGCTTGGCTTGGCACCAGCGAGTGCTATGAATGCTCACCTATCTTGAATGCCTACTGCTTAAGGAGCCACCATGCTCGCGATCGATGTGATGACCCCGGCCGTGGTCACGGCCACGACCGAGGCAACGATCCCGGACCTTTGCCGGCTGATGCTGGAATCGCGCATCAGCGCGCTGCCCATCCTGGACGGCGCCGGGCAATTGGTTGGCATCATCACCGAAGGTGACCTGCTGCGCCGATATGAAAGCGGAACCGAAAAGAAGCGGTCGAGCGTCGCTCAACTTTTCGTCAGCGACAGCCAGTTGGCCGCGGAATACGTCAAGGCCCATGGCCGCAAGGCGGGGGACATCATGACGACGGATATCGTCAGCGTCAGCGAAAGCACACCCTTGCGCGAGATCGCCGATCTTTTCGAGAAGCACGACATCAAGCGCGTGCCTGTCCTGCGCGAGAAGCGCCTGGTCGGAATGGTGAGCCGCGCTAACCTGCTGCAGGCGCTGGTGGCAACGATCGAAGCCCGGGGCACAGAAGCGCGGGGCACAGAAGCGCGGGGCACGGGCCCGTCCACCGACAACGATGCGTCCATCCGCGCGAAACTCGCCGCCGAGTTCGCCGGCAAGCCCTGGCGGCCCAGCAATTTCATCGTGCGCCAAGGCATTGTTCATTTGTGGGGTGAGATCACGTCGGAGGAAGAACGCGCCGCCATGCGTGTGACCGCTGAGAATATCGCCGGCGTCAAAGGCATCAAGGACCACACCACCTATCCGGTCGTGTGGCCACCCTTCGGCTGAGGCTCGCCCAATGCCATTGAAGCTCACCTTCCTGGGCGGTGCCGGAACGGTGACCGGCTCCAAGTACCTGCTCAGTTCCGGGAACCGGCGCATCCTGGTCGATTGCGGTCTCTTTCAGGGCCTCAAGCAGCTGCGACTGCGCAACTGGGCCAAGTTCCCAATTGCACCCGCTTCGATCCATGCGGTCGTTCTGACCCACGCGCACCTCGATCATTCAGGCTATCTGCCGGCGCTGGCGCGCGACGGATTCAACGGTCCCGTCTATGCCTCCCACGGCACGCAGGAGGTGTTCGGCATCATCCTG
>CAZUAL010000373.1:0-3709 GCA_964618305.1 uncultured Dongia sp.
GCGCTTGCCTTTGAACAGCGGACCGTCGCAATGCGGGCAATAGGCGACACCCTTGTTGCGATACTCGGCCTCGCCCGGCACGTTCATCTGCCGCCAGCGGGCACCTGTCGCCAGGATCACACTGCGTGCCTTCAGCACCGCGCCGTTCTTCAGATGCACTTCGGTGAGGCCGCCCGGAATGGATGCCGGCACCAGCTTCTCGGCGCGCTGCACGTTCATGATGTCGACCTCATAGGCCTTCACATGTTCTTCCAGCGCCACGGCGAGCTTCGGCCCTTCCGTGTGCGAGACCGAGATGAAGTTCTCGATCGCCATCGTGTCCAACACCTGGCCGCCGAAACGCTCGGCCACGACACCCGTGCGGATACCCTTGCGCGCGGCATAGATCGAAGCCGCGGCACCGGCCGGGCCGCCGCCCACCACCAGCACCTCGTAAGGCGCCTTGTTCTTCAGCTTCTCGGCCGCGCGTGCTTCCGCGCCCGTGTCGATCTTCGCCAGGATCTGCTCCAGATCCATGCGGCCCTGCCCGAAGGGCTGGCCATTGAGATAGATCGACGGCACGGCCATGACTTGGCGGCCGTCCACTTCCGATTGGAAGCTGGCGCCGTCAATGGCGACGTGGCGGATCTTCGGGTTGAGGACACTCATCAGATTGAGCGCCTGCACCACGTCAGGGCAGTTCTGGCAGCTCTGCGAGAAATAGGTCTCGAACTGATACTCACCGTCCAGCGCTTGGATCTGCTCGATCACGTCCTGTGCGGTCTTCGACGGATAGCCACCGACCTGCAGCAGAGCGAGCACCAGCGAATTGAATTCATGCCCCATGGGGAGGCCGGCAAAGCGCACGCCAACTGCGGTCCCGGTGCGCTGGATCGCGAAGGATGGCTTGCGCGGATCGTCATCGCGGCGCGCATAAGTGATGAGGCCGGAGAGCGACGCGATCTCCTGCAGCAGCTCTTCCATCTCGCGCGCGGTGTCGCTGGCATCGAGCGAGGCGACAAGCTCGATCGGCTGCGAAAGACGCTCCAGATAGGCTTTCAGCTGTTCCTTGAGATTGGCGTCCAACATGATCCGATACTCCCCGATGATGGTAGGCGAAGGTAAGAGTGTGCCGGCCGGCACGGAGCTGGTCGCTCCGTGCCGTTCCGGATATTTTGGTCGTCAGGCTTAGATCTTGCCGACCAGGTCGAGGGACGGAGCCAGGGTCTTGGCGCCTTCCTTCCAGGCGGCCGGGCAGACTTCACCCGGATGCGAGGCGACGTACTGCGCGGCCTTGATCTTGCGCAGCAATTCCTTGGCGTCGCGGCCGATGCCGCCGGCGGTGACTTCCACGATCTGGATGACGCCGTTCGGGTCGACCACGAAGGTGCCGCGATCGGCCAGGCCGGCTTCCTCGATGAGGACCTCGAAGTTGCGGGAAAGGCGCAGGGTCGGATCGCCCAGCATCGTGTACTTGATCTTCTTGATCGCGGCCGACGTGTCAGCCCAGGCCTTGTGGGCGAAATGGGTGTCGGTCGAAACCGAATAGATCTCGACGCCCAGCTTCTGGAACTCGGCGTAATGGTCAGCAAGGTCTTCAAGCTCGGTCGGGCAGACGAAGGTGAAGTCGGCCGGATAGAAGAAGAAGACCGACCACTTGCCCTTCAGATCGGCTTCCGTGACGGTGATGAACTTGCCGTCTTTGAAGGCTTCGGCTTTGAACGGCTTAATGGTCGTGTTGATCAGAGACATTTTGTTCTTTTCTCCAGTTCGAGTGGTTGCGTTAACCCGCGCTGGATAGATAGGCGATTCTCATTCATTGATGAAATGGATTATTTTTGAACTTTTAATCGACTAGGTCGATTAGTAAGGTCAAAAATCCACAATATATGATATAATTTGGCCCGTTAAGTAGCGAGTCCGGGCATTAATACTATATTTGAAGTTGCAATATCCAACATTAGATGGCTTATGCCTCTTGGGACGGGTCGCACGCGACTGGCAGAAAGGGCTGTGCCGTGAAGCTGAGACTGATTGACGAGACCGCTGAACTCTCGCGGGTCATTGAGCGCATCTACGATGCCGCCATGGATTCGAACCTCTGGCGGGTCGTGCTGGCCGAAATCGCGACTTTCGTGAACGGGCACAGCGCGACCATCTTCTCGAAGACCTCTTCCTTGAGCACCGGCGTCATTTTTCATGACGATGGCCGGATTCCGGCACCGCAGAAGCAATCCTACTTCTCGCAATACATTCGCCTGGACCCTTGCAACACGCTGCAATATTTCGGCGAGATCGAGAAGCCGGTGAGCGCTTCCAGCGTCATCTCGTTCGAAGAGCTCCAGGAATCCCGCTTCTACCGTGAATGGGCGGCACCGCAGGGGCTCGTTGATTTCGTGACCGTCGCCTTGGAGAAATCCACTGCGTCCGCGGCACTCTTCGGTGTCTTCCGCCACGAAAGCCAAGGTATCGCCGACGAAGCGCTCATGCGCCGCATCGAACTCATCGCGCCGCATATCCGTCGCGCCGTTTTCATCGGCCGCGCCTTCGACATGAAGGTGACCGAGAGTGCCGCCCTCGCTGACACGCTCGACGGGCTCAGCAATGCGCTCTTCCTACTCGACCGCGAAGCGCGCATCGTCCATGCCAATGCTGTCGGCTATCACGCGCTTGAAGACCAGCAGATCTGCCGCGCCTTCGGCGGCAGGCTCGTCTTCAATGATCGCGGCGTAAACGAGACTCTGAAGGAATCACTGGCCGGGATCAGCCTGGCCAATGCCGCCGACAAGCCGCGCGATCTCGTGCTGACCATCGAGCGCGAGGATGGCGAGCGTTTCATCGCCCATCTCCTTCCCCTCGCCTTCCATTCGGGACGCGCGCGTTCGTCTTCTTCGGCGATTGCCGTCCTCTATCTGCAGCGCGCGGCCCTCGAACTCGATTCCGCGCCCACGGTCATCGCCAAGACCTATGGCCTGACCCCCACAGAGCTGCGCGTGCTGCTTGCCATCGTCGAAATTGGCGGGGTTCCTGAAACGGCGGAATCCCTCGGCATCGGCGAAGGAACCGTGAAGACACATCTCCGGCGCATCTTTGCAAAGACGGGTTCAGAGCGGCAGGCCGATCTCGTCAAGCTCGTCGCCGTCCACAACACACCTTTAGGTACCCGCGTGCCGGAAGTGCCGAGAAGAAAACTGGCATCTGCCAATCGGTAGACGCGGCAGGGCGCGGATGCACCTAGCTCACTCCACGGGGACATTTGTCCATCGAAGGAGTGAGTCTGATGAAATGGAAATCTTTGCTGTTCTTGTGTGCAATGGCGTTTGGACTGGTATCCATGAGCGACATGGCCAATGCAACTGACACGAAGACGGCGCTCGCCATGTGCGCTAAGAATCCCGCCTGTTCGGTTTTCCGCTCCGCAGGCGGCGGGCGCTACGAAATTACCGTGGGCGGCGGTGGCGGCAATAGCATCATCACTTGCCCGGCGGAAATGACGGGGCAGTGCGAATGTGTCGAATGCCTTCCACCGCAACGAAGCCAGCCGCTGGATATCGGCAAGATTCTCGCGACCGACAAGGTCAAGACGCCGCCGGAACGCAGCGGTGGCGACAAGGACAAGCCGAGCCGCGAGAAACCGGAGAAGACCAAGGACGAAGCGCCGGCCGGCGGCGGTGGCGGCCCGATTCTGTAAGCTGCCATAATCGGTTCGATGCGGTGTGCCGGGCTGGGC
>CAZUAL010000374.1:0-3665 GCA_964618305.1 uncultured Dongia sp.
GCATGGCCGACAGCAGGACCATCAGGAAAGCGGCCATGCCCAAGGCGGCCGGGTATCCGGACAATTGCTTGAACAGCGCCTTGTCGGTGGAGCCCGAAACGCCGGCCTTGGTCACCAGCATACCGGCGCCGGTCGAAACGATGAGCGCCGGAATCTGCGAAACAAGACCGTCACCGACCGTCAGCAGGGTATAGGTCGAGGCTGCTTCCGACATCGACAAGCCCTGCTGGGCGACGCCGATGATGATGCCGCCGATGACATTGATGAAGACAATGATCAGGCCGGCGATGGCGTCACCGCGAACGAACTTGGCGGCACCGTCCATGGAACCAAAGAAATTGCTTTCGTCCTCCAGCGTCTTGCGGCGTTGTTTGGCTTCCTTTTCATCGATCAAGCCGGCCGACAGATCGGCGTCGACCGCCATCTGCTTGCCCGGCATGGCATCGAGGCTGAAGCGGGCCGACACTTCGGCGATACGACCTGAACCCTTGGTGATGACCACGAAGTTGACGAGGACGAGGATGGCGAAAACGATGATGCCGATGACGTAATTGCCGCCCATGATAAAGCCGCCGAACGCCTGAATGACGTGGCCGGCGGCATCTGTCCCTTCATGGCCGTGGGTCAGGATGAGGCGCGTCGAGGCAAGATTGAGTGCCAAGCGCAGCATCGTGACGAGCAGCAGCACGGTCGGAAAGCTGGAAAAATCGAGCGGCTTCTCGATGAAGAGAACCGTCATCAGGATAAGGATCGATACGGTAATCGAGAACGCGAGCGAAATGTCGAGCAGCCATGAAGGCATCGGGAAGATGAGCACCGACAGCACGGCCACGAGGCCTAGTGCCAGCGCAATCTCGCCCCGCTTGACGAAGCTGATGGCCCGGCTCAATGTGCCGGAACCAGCTACCGCGTTGTTTGTACCCGTCGCCACATCGGTCATCGACCGCTACCCCCTTACCCCAAACGCGACGCACCATCAGGACACGAGAACGAGTCCTGAATCCCTAAACCAATCTGCCTTCAGGCGTTTGCGGCCTCGCCCTCGCCATGTGCCGCGGGAACGGCAAATCCTTCCTCGCTGTATTGCTTGAGCTTGTTGCGCAGCGTTCGGATGGAGATGCCCAGAATGTTGGCGGCATGCGTGCGATTGCCGAGGCAATGGCTCAGCGTGTCGATGATGAGATCCCGTTCGACCGCCGCCACCGTGCGCCCGACCAGTGCACCAGTCCCGGCTGCCGCAACAGCGGCCGCCTTGGCAACCGCGCTGTCGGTCGGAGAACTGGCGGCGATCATGCCGGCGCCGACCACGGGCAGGCCACGGCCCCCGGTCAAAAGGATGGCGTCCTTCTCGATGATCGGACCCTGCGCCAGAAGAACGGCGCGATGCATGGTGTTCTCAAGCTCACGCACGTTGCCGCGCCATTCATGGGTTTTCAGCATCTCGACGACATCGGGAGCGATGGAATCGATCTGGATGCCATTGGCGGCCGCATACTTGTGGGCAAAGTGTTCGGCCAGCAGCGGGATATCGCTTGCGCGTTCGCGCAGGGGCGGCAGTTCCAGCGACATGACGTTCAGGCGGAAATAGAGATCCTCGCGGAACGTGCCCTTGCGAACCTCCTCCTGCATGTCGCGGTTCGAGGTTGCAATCAATCGAATATCAACCTTCACCGGCTGCGAACCGCCGACGCGGTCGATGACCCGCTCCTGGATCGCGCGCAGCAGCTTTGCCTGAAGGCGGGGATGCATTTCGCTGATTTCGTCGAGCAGCAGCGTCCCGCCCGAGGCTTCTTCGAACTTGCCGATGCGGCGCGCGATTGCGCCTGTGAAGGCGCCCTTCTCATGGCCGAACAGTTCGGATTCAAGCAGGTTTTCCGGAATGGCGGCACAATTGACCGATACGAAGGGCTTCGCCGCGCGCTTGGAATGGCTGTGAATGTAGCGTGCCATCACTTCCTTGCCGGTGCCGCTTTCGCCGGTCACCAGGATGCTGGCATCGGAAGGGGCCACCTGGTCGGCAAGCTTCAGCGTCGCCTTCATGATGGGATCGTTGAAGATGAAGGCGGAACTTTCTTCCGTGACCGCGGCAAGGACCGCGGCGATCAGTTCAGCATCCGGCGGCAAGGGGATGTATTCCTTGGCGCCCGCTTTGATAGCCCGCACGGCGATCTCAGCGGAAGTGCCGATTCCGCAGGCCACGACCGGGATGCTGATGCGTTCACGCTTCAGGCTGTCGATCATCCGGGTGATGTCGAGTCTCACGTCGAACATGATCAGTTCGGCACCTTGGCCATTGCGCAGCGCATTCATGGCCTGATCGACATCGTCGACATGTGCCACCTTGGCTCCACGGCTGAGGGCGATCTTGCCGGCAGCGGCGATATGGCCATCAAGGGATCCGACGATAAGAAGTCGCATCGGTTAATCTCCGTTCAATCGAAATATTTGACGCGTTGGTTGGCTGGCAGGATGGTGTTCAACACCAGTTCCAACCGCCGCGGATTCTCCTGGCGCCCGATCGAAAGGGCGCCGAGGATGAAAATCTGGTTGATCAGCAATTCAATCGCCGAATTGCGCTCCAGCTTGCTGGCAAGGGGCAGGAAGACGACATTGGCAAGCACGGCGCCATAGAAGGTCGTCAGGAGTGCTACAGCCATCGCCGGTCCAATTCCTTCCGGCTGGTTGAGCGAGCCGAGCATCTGTACAAGGCCGATCAGCGTGCCGATAAGGCCCATGGCTGGCGCCACTTCGCCGGCGCGGCGCAGGATACCCGTTGAGCGTTGATGGCGCTGCGCCATGGCATGCGTTTCGAAGGTCAGATTGCGTTCGACTTCCTCGATCGGCATGCCGTCGACCAGCATCGTCATGCCGCGCAACAGGAACGGTTCGTTGCGTAGGCTCGGCAGTTCATTCTGCATGGCGAGGAGCCCTCGGCGGCGCGCGCGTTCAGCCAATTGCAGCACCTTGGAGGCGGCTTCGTTCGGCGTGTGGCCGATGCTGAGCAGGGTGCGCAGCATCAGCGGCTGGGCCTGCATCACTTCCTTGAAGGAGAAGGAGATGGTGGTGACGGCAAACGTCCCGCACACGACGATCATGATCGCGGGAATATCGATGAATGCCAGCCAGTTGCCGCCGAGAAAGATCGCCGCGGCGATCAGCGCGACGGCGCCAATGAGGCCGAGTACCGTCGCCATGTCGAGCCCCTGCCGCACGGGTTCGAGGCGCAAGGGCAGATCACTGCGCGGGGTGAAGCTCTGGAACGGCTCGTTGGCTGTGTCGGACATGCGGAGGATCCTTGAGGCCGTTGCGGATTAGCCGCGGTCAGACTTGATGATTTCAGTCATCGTCACGCCGAGGCGATCCTCGACAACGACGACCTCGCCGCGGGCGACCAGCCGATTGTTGACATAGATGTCAACGGCTTCGCCTACTTTGCGGTCCAGCTCGACGACGGCGCCGCGGCCGAGCTTCAGCTGCTGGCTCACTTGCATCGTGGCGCGGCCAAGGACCGCCGAGACCTGGACGGGCACGTCGTAGACGGCGTCCAATTCCTTGGCGTTGGTTGGTACCCTGCTGGCCTCGGCAGCAACATCGCCGGCGCCTTGCTCGTCAAATTCCTGCAGCTGCAGGTTCTCTTCGTCGCCCATCTCTCGCTCCTTGATCAG
>CAZUAL010000375.1:0-3621 GCA_964618305.1 uncultured Dongia sp.
CGAAGCGCTTGGTGCCGGTATATTTCTTGTCGAGGAAGTTCTCGAACATCTGCGCCTCGGTGAGGCGTTCCAGGATGGCGCGCTTGCCGCGGTCGGTGAAGTCGCGATGGTTGCGGCTTCCTTCCATGCGCTGCTGCAGCCACTTGCGCTGATCGGAATCCTGGATGTGCATGTACTCGACGCCGATCGAGCCACAATAGGTCTGGCGCAGCGCGTGGATGAGCTGGCGCAAGGTCGCCGTCTCGAAGCCCATGGCGCCGTCCAGGAAGATCTCGCGGTCGAGATCGGCATCGGTGAATCCGTGCGTCCGGTAGTCGAGTTCGGTGTGCCTGGCACGGGGTTTCAATTCCAGCGGATCGAGGTTGGCCTCGAGATGGCCACGCACGCGGTAGACGCGCACCAGCATGATGGCGCGCAGTGAATCGCGAGCGGCGTTGCGCTGCTCGGCGGCGCCGACATGGCCGCTGATGAAGGCGCGGCGGCCGGCCTCACGGCTGGTGAGGTCGATGGCGCCGGCAAGGGCGCCGTTGCCGATCTCCACGTCGCGCTCGCGCGGCGCCCAGCTGGCACCGTGCAGATCCTTCAAGGCAGTCGCGGCTTCCTCGCGCAGATCGGCAAAGAAAGCTTGCCAGGATTCGTCGACCGAATTGGGATCGGTCAGATATTTGGCATAGAGCTCTTCGATGAAGGGCGCGTTGGGACCGGAAAGGAAGTTGGCGACCGGCTGGAGATTTGGATTCGGCTGGTTCATGGTTCACCCGTTTGGGCCGTTGCCCAGAAGAGTTCAAGCCACCAAAAGGTCTAGGCTCTTCACCCGATCCTTCCGGCAGCGCCGTTGGACGGACCGGACGGGGCGGCGATGGGCCACCCGGACCTCCGGCAAATCCTGCTTGGCGTCATTTGCGCATGGGATGGTTACCCAATGGTTACCACACCCAAGAGATGCGGTGCCGCAGTGGATTTTCTGCGTGATAATTCCAGGGAGATAGCGACCAGGTCCCTGGATATCAACCCGGGACCCGGCAGGGGAATTGGCGGCGGAGAAACAGGCCCGGGGCCGGTCGCCCGACACCGTTACTTGCCCATCGCTTTCAGCATGGAGGAACCGAGCGCCGCCGGGGAATCAGCGACGACGAAGCCGGCCGACTTCATGGCCTCGATCTTGTCGCCCGAACCGCCCTTGCCGCCGCTGATGATGGCGCCGGCATGGCCCATGCGGCGGCCCGGAGGGGCCGTGACGCCGGCGATGAAGCCGACGATGGGCTTTTTCTTCTTGGCGGCCTTGTAGAAGGCGGCGGCATCTTCCTCGGCATTGCCACCGATTTCGCCGATCATGACGATGCCCTGGGTTTCGTCGTCGGCGAGGAACATGTCCAGGCAGTCGACGAAGTTGGTGCCGTTCACGGGATCGCCGCCGATGCCGATGCAGGTGGTCTGGCCAAGGCCCGCCGCCGTGGTCTGGGCGACGGCTTCATAGGTCAGCGTGCCGGAACGCGAGACGATGCCGATCTTGCCCTTCCGGTGGATGTGACCCGGCATGATGCCGATCTTGCATTCTTCCGGCGTGATGATGCCGGGGCAGTTGGGGCCGATGAGGCGGGTGGCGGAGCCTTGAAGGGCGCGCTTCACCTTCACCATGTCGAGGACCGGGATGCCTTCGGTGATGCAGACGGCAAGCGGAACCTTGGCGTCGATCGCCTCGAGGATCGCATCGGCGGCGAAGGGCGGCGGCACGTAGATGACGCTGGCATTGGCGCCGGTCTTGGCGACCGCTTCGGCGACCGTATCGAAAACCGGCAGGTCGAGATGCTTGGTGCCGCCCTTACCCGGGGTGACGCCGCCCACCATCTTGGTGCCGTAGGCGATGGCCTGCTCCGAATGGAACGTACCCTGCGCGCCGGTGAAGCCCTGACAGATGACTTTGGTGTTCTTGTTGACGAGTACGGACATGATTGCTCAAGCCTCCTTCACGGCCTTGACGACCTTCTCGGCCGCATCCGCGAGGTTGTCGGCGGACAGGATGGGCAGACCGGACTGCGCCAGGATCTTCTTGCCCAATTCGACATTGGTGCCTTCGAGGCGCACGACGAGCGGCACATGGAGGCTCACCTCACGTGCGGCGGCGACGACGCCCTCGGCGATGACATCGCAACGCATGATGCCGCCGAAGATGTTGACCAGGATGCCTTCGACATTGGGATCGGAGAGGATGATCTTGAAGGCCGCGGTGACGCGCTCCTTCGTGGCACCGCCGCCGACATCGAGGAAGTTCGCCGGCGACCCGCCATAGAGCTTGATGATGTCCATCGTTGCCATGGCAAGGCCGGCACCGTTGACCATGCAGCCGATCGAGCCGTCGAGCTTGATGTAGTTGAGGCTGTGCTTGGCGGCTTCAAGTTCCGCCGGATCCTCTTCGTCCGGATCGCGCAGCTCTTCGACATCCTTGTGGCGGAAGAGCGCGTTGTCGTCGAAGTTGATCTTCGCATCGAGCGCCAGCACGTCGCCGGCGCCGGTGACGACCAGCGGGTTGATCTCGACGATCGAACAATCGAGGTCGATGAACGCCGTGTAGAGCGCCATGATGAACTTGGTCGCCGAGGCGATCTGGTTGCCGGTCAATTTCAGGAAGAAGGCGATCTGCCGGCAGTGGAAGGGCTGCACGCCCGTGACCGGGTCGACAGCCACTTTAAGAATCTTTTCCGGGTGCTTGGCGGCGACCTCTTCGATCTCCATGCCGCCTTCCTCGGACGCCATGATGGTGACGCGCGACGTGGCGCGGTCGACCAGCATGCCGAGATAGAGCTCGCGCTTGATGTCGCAGCCGGCCTCGATATAGACGCGCTTCACGACCTTGCCCGCTGGGCCGGTCTGGTGCGTCACCAAGGTCATGCCGAGCATCGACTTGGACAGCGATCGCACATCGTCCATGGTCTTGGCGACCTTGACGCCGCCGGCCTTACCTCGGCCGCCAGCGTGAATCTGTGCCTTCACGACACAAAGACCGCCACCCAATTTCTGTGCTGCATCAACCGCCTCGTCGGCGGAGTAGGCGACGTAACCGTCTGGAACGGCGACGCCAAACTTCCTGATCAGGGCTTTGGCCTGATATTCATGGATGTTCATCCGGGCTGACCCGCTTTGCTGCGTTGCGAAGGACTGCACCCCGGCGGTCGTTTCGCTAGCCACCGGGCCGCGCGATTATTTCCTAGGAAGTCTTTAGGAATTCTTTAGAAAAAAAGCGGGCGACAGCGACAGCCGACGATATGCTGTGGTGCAGCAGATCGTACTCTACCACCATGCTGGGCGGGTTCAAGCCAATTGAACTGAAACCCGCCGAATCAAGGAAGTAGGACTGTCGCCGTCGCAGGCCGTTTAGAGCTTCGAACGAAGCCCTGAAGTTACTTCTTCTTGGCGGCCTTCTTCGCCGTCTTCTTCGCGGCCGGCTTCTTAGCAGCGGCCTTCTTCGTGGTCTTCTTAGCCGACTTCTTGGCGGCTTTCTTGGCAACCTTCTTGGCCGCCAGTTCGATGGTCTTCTTCATTGCTTCTCTCCTCTTTGAAGCTTCCTCACCACATCGATGAGGCCCCTAACGGCCGTGACCGACTTGTCGAACATGGCTTTTT
>CAZUAL010000376.1:0-3619 GCA_964618305.1 uncultured Dongia sp.
GTGTCCATCGACCCCTTCTGGTCCTGGGCATTCATCCGGTCCTCGCCGTGCTGGGCGCCCATGTTGTTCTCGCGACCCTTTGTGCTCGTCCCGCTATTGTCGGGCGCCTGGCCGACCGTGCTCTTGTCCCGGCCCTCGCGTCCTTCAGCCTTCATGTCCTTGCCGCCCTGGCCCATGCGGTCGCTGTCGGAGGAGGTGTTCTGCTGGGCCTTGCCGCCCGGCGCGGCCTTTTCGGACTGACCGGCGGTCATGCCCGGCGAGGGTGCGGTTTCACGATGTTGCGCAGCGCTGCCGCCGGCAGAGGGCGCGCTCTGCTGAACAGCGGAACCGCCACCGCCTTGCGGGCCCATGTTGCCGGTACCTTGCGCGTTCGCAAAGCCAGTGCCGGCGACGAGGGCTGCCGCGGCCACGGAAATCAAAAATCGATTGGTCATACGTCGTTCCTCCAGTGTGCATTGCCCGGGCCGACAACGGAGGTGGGGGAGCGTTGTTCCGGAACTTGCGCGGTTCCCGCCGATTTCTTTGCAGACCGAAAGATGAAGGCAGACGCCGGGACTCGCGCAAGCAAAAGGGCCGGCAAAAAGGCCGGCCCTTGAGGCGATCCGCGGTTAGCCGGTCGGGTTCTTCAGCAAGTCGCCTTGCCGCAGCGGGCGTTGCTGATCTTCTCGCGTAAGGCATCGACGCCGACGGCGCCGATCACGACCTGCTTGCCGATGACGTAGCTCGGCGTGCCGTTCATGCCGAGCGATTCGGCGAGCTTGAGATTCTCTTCCAGCGTCGCGCGCACTTCCTGGCTGCCGAGATCCTTTTCCAGCTTCGCCATGTCGAGGCCGGCTTCCTTCGCCGCGGCAAGTGCGCGTGCCTTGTCGGCGGCGCCGCGCCCGGTGAGCAGCTTCTGATGGAAGTCGAGATATTTCTTGCCGGTGGGATCCTGCATGCGCACGGCGACCGCGACCTGGGCTGCTTCCACCGAACCCTGGCTCAGCACCGGGAATTCCTTCAGCACGACCTTCAGCTTCGGATCCGCCTTCATGAGATCGAGCATGTCGGCCATCGCGCGCTTGCAGTAGCCGCAATTGTAGTCGAAGAACTCGACGAAGGTGACGTCGCCGTCCTTGTTGCCGATCGTCACGCCGCGCGGCGAGTTGAAGATGATGTCCGCGTTCTTGGCGATGTTGGCCTGGTGCTTCTCGGCCTCGGCCACGGCCTGCCGCTTGCTCAGCTCGTTCATCGCCTCTTCGAGCACTTCCGGGTGCGCAATGAGATATTCGCGCACGATCTTTTCGATGTCGGTGCGCTGGACGTCGGAGAAGCTCTGCGCAGGTGCCGCCTGCGGAGCCGCGCAAAGGGCGAACGCGAACAGGGCGGGGACGAGCAGGCGAAACGAGGGCATCTCATATTCCTTTTTTGCAGCAACGGTGGCAGGGCGGGCCGATCATCCCCGGTTACCGGTTACGTACTAACCTCGCCGAAGTTTACGGCTAGTTGTTTTTTGCGCCGGGAAGCGGCTTGGCGCTCACAATGTCGTCAGCCTTGACCCAGCCCGGGGTGCCGATGGCGAACCGCGTCTTCGCCCGCGAGGCGAGTTCGCGGGCGGTCTTGCTGTCGCCCCGCAGATAGGCCGCCTGCGCCGAAGCGAGATCGGCCTGTGCGTAGTCTCCCTTGCGCCCATAGGCCATCGCAAGCTGGGAGAAACCCAGCGGTGCCTCGGTTTCGCGGGAAACCGCAGCGCGCAGGATGGCGATGGCTTCGTCGGTATGAGCGCTGTTGTTGGTCGCGACGAGGGCTTGTCCCAGCAGCATCTCGATCAGCGGGGCGTTGTTGGAGAGTTGCACCGCCCGCCGCAGCGGTACGATCGCTTCGGCCGGGCGGCCGCCCTCGAGCAGCGCCTGGCCGCGCAGTTCGTGGAAATAGGGGTTGGTCGGCTGTTCCTGGATCATCGCATCGATCTGGGCGATCGCCGATCGCAGGTCGCCGTGGCGGTAGGTGACGATAGCGCGGGCGTAGCGCGCCGGCAGGGTACTGTTGGATGCCTGGTAGCGCCGATACACGGTGTCGGGCCGCTCCATGAAGGCCGAGATCTTGGCGCGCACCATGTCGTGGCGCAGTTGCAGCGCCGCATCGTCCTTCTTGTCCCAATAGGGCGTGGAACGTGCGAGCCCTTCGAGCGCGGCGACGCGTTCGGCCGGCATCGGGTGGGATTGCAGATAGGGATCGGCGCCGCGTGCCGCGAACAGGCTATCGCTGGTGAAGCGCTTGAACGTTTCGTACATGCCGCGCGCCGATTGGCCCGTGGTGGTCAGGTATTTCACGCCGGCACGGTCGGCGTTCTCTTCCTGCTGGCGCTGATAGGAAAGCAGGTTGCGTCGGATCATTTCCTGGGGGGCCTGAACGGCGGCAAGCCCGGCCTGGCTCAGCCCGCTGCTGGCACCGGAGCGGGAGCCAGCGACCAGCGCTCCGGCGCCGAGCAGCATGGCGATGATCAACTGGGTCTGCGCGTTGGCGAGCTGTTCGCGGAGTTTGGAAAGGTGGCCGCCGGCCAGATGGCCGGTCTCGTGGGCGAGCACGCCGATGATCTGGTTCGGCGTTTCCGACTGCATCAGCGCGCCGGTGTTGACGAAGATGCGGCGGCCGTCGGCAACGAAAGCGTTGAAGCTCGTCTCGTTGATGATCACCATCTGGATGTTCTGTCGTTCCAGACCGGCAGCACGCAGGAGCGGACGGGTGTAGTCGCGCAGAAGCTGCTCGGCCTCTGTATCGCGGATCACCGGGAGCCCTTGCGCCGCGGCGGCCATCGGAGCCATCGCGGTGGCCAGGGCCGTGGCGTAGGCAACGATCCGTGCGGTCTTGCTGCGGGGCGCGATGGAGAGCATGGAACGATCGATAGTGATTGGCTGGGGCCCCGAGAGGCGATATGTCCTTAGAAACCGCCGAATAAGGCTAGTTCGGGGCATTAAAACCCGTTTTTCGGCATTGGCCGGAGTGAGATAGCAGATATCCATGTTGGAAGCGACATTACGAGATCGTGTCGGCCGCCTGTTGACCGCGTCGGCGCGCAGCGAAGTTCCGCCCTTCATGGTGATGGACGTGATGGCGGCGGCGGCGCGGATCGAGGCGGCCGGCGGCCATGTCATTCACATGGAGGTCGGCCAACCCGCCGCGCCGGCGCCGAAGACGGCGATTGCGGCTGCCCATGCCGCGCTCGATCAGGCGCGTATCGACTACACTTCCGCCCTCGGCATCCCCTCTTTGCGCGCGCGCATCGCCCGCCACTACCGCGAAACCTATGGCTGCGAGGTCGACGCCGAGCGCATCGTCGTCACCACGGGCTCTTCCGGCGGCTTCATTCTGGCGTTCCTCGCGATGTTCGAGCCGGGCGATCGCGTCGCGGTGACGGTTCCCGGCTACCCGCCGTACCGCCACATTCTCACGGCACTCGGTTGCGAGCCGGTGCTGATCGAAACCACGAGCGAGACGCGTCACGCACTGACCGGGGAAGCACTGCTTGCTGCGCATCGCAAGACGCCGTTGAAAGGCGTGCTGGTCGCCAGCCCGGCCAATCCGACCGGCACGATGATGTCGCGCGAAGCGCTGACCAGCCTGATGCAGGCAGCCGACG
>CAZUAL010000377.1:0-3604 GCA_964618305.1 uncultured Dongia sp.
CGGTGTCTATGAGACGCCGGGCGGCACGATCCTGCTCGCCGCCCACCGCGCCATCGAGAGCATCACGCTCGACCGGGGTGCGGCACACCTCAAGGACGATATCATGCCGCGCTATGCCGAGCTCATCTATAACGGCTTCTGGTTCAGCCCCGAGCGCGAGATGCTGCAGGCCCTCATCGACAAGTCGCAGGAGCATGTGGAAGGGACCGTGCGCCTCAAGCTCTACAAGGGCAATGCGATTGTCGTCGGCCGCAAGTCGCCGAAATCGCTCTACAGCTTGAAGCACGTCACCTTCGAGGATGATGCCGGCGCTTATGACCAGCGCGACGCCCAGGGCTTCATCAAGCTGAACGCGCTGCGCCTCCGGCTGCTGAAGTACGGTCGCGGCTAAGGGTAAAAAGGGAGAAGCGGCGATGATCGTCACCACGACGCCCAGCATCGAAGGCCGGCGGATTGTCGAATACAAGGGCGTCATCGCCGGTGAGGCGATCGTCGGCGCCAACATCTTCCGCGATCTTTTTGCCTCGATCACCGACATCGTCGGCGGCCGCTCCGGCGCCTACGAGGATGCCCTGAAGGGCGCGCGCGAAACGGCCTTCGAGGAACTGAAGGATGCGGCCCGGCGTGCCGGCGGCAATGCCGTGGTCGGTGTCGACATCGATTACGAAGTCGTCGGCAAGGCGGGCTCGATGCTGATGGTGAGCGTCAGCGGCACGGCGGTTGTTGTGGAATAGAGCGGCGAGAAAAGCCGCCCCTTCCGGCTAGCCTAACAGCGCCTGCCGCAGATCGCGCTTCACGTGCCAGGCCATGATGCGCCCGAGCCGCGCATTGCCGAGCGGCGCACGCGCTGTGCGCTGGATGATGTCGAGGTCCGGCGCGCCATTGGCTTCGATGATGCAGGGTCCGTCTTCCAGGATGGCGACGTCCCAGCCGATCACCGCGAAATCGCTGAAATGCGGGTGCGCGCGCTCGACCAGAGCGCGGGCCTCCTGCCAGAAGGGCAATTGCCGCCCCTCGATCGGCGCGTCGGTGATTGGATGCCGCGTGAACCAACCGGATTGTGGGCTGAGGCCAAGGTCGGTTGCCGGCCCCAGGCGCCCGGTCGCGATATCGACCGCCGAGGCGATGCCGCCGGCATGGAAATTGTCGACGGCCGAGCCGCTGACGCGCGGCATGCGGAAGGCGGCGTTGGTGACTTCGTATGAGCCGTTCTCGTTGCGGCAGGTGACGATGCGGGCGGTGGCGAGCGCGCCGCAATTGATGTCGGCAAGGGCTGCGTGATTGGCCAGCGTCTTCTGCACCAGCATCGGCTGATCCTTCGACTGCTCAACCACCGATTGGCAGAGGGCCGCAGGCGACATGATGCGTCCATCGGCATGGACGAACATGCCTTCCGCATATTGCCACTTCACCGCGCCGCGGCCGCCGCTGCTTTTCCGGGGCTTGATGAAGACGTCGCAGGGCGGCATCTCCTTTACGTTCTGATAGGCCGCATCCGGATTGCCGCCAATCGCCGCGAAGACGACGGGCGCTGCCGGCAGACCGAGTTCCAGGCAGCGGTCATGAAAGCTCAGCTTCTCGCTCAGGCGATGGAAGGTCGGCTTGTGCATGATCTTGTAGGCGGAGGATTTGGTCTCATTCCGCTGCAGATATTCGCCGGCGACCGCGGCAAGCGCCGGATCGAAGAGTTCGAACTGGTAATAGTATTTGGGTGCCAGGCCGAACTTCCACATCAGACGCATCTGCTCGAAGAACTGCCGCAGGGGCGACTTGCCGGTGCGCTTGGCGATGGAGCGGCCGAGCTTGCGGGTCGTGCGGATTCCGGCGGCGATCCCGCCCAGGCCTTGCCCGAGCGCCAGGCCCAGAATGGCGCGGTGAAAGCGGCGGCGGCTCAGTTTCTCGGACGTGAAGGCGGCGGTGACGAAGGCAAGCTGTGCCGCGCGGAGGGATGCGGCCGGGTCGCTCATCTCCTCGACCTCGGCAATGCGGGCCAGAAGCGCATGCCGCGTCGACACCTCCGCCGCCAGCAGGATGAAGCCCAGCAGATAGACCTGCAGATAGACGAACTCGAGCAGGTCGCCGAGATTGTCATAGGTGGCGAGGTCCAGCCCGAAATGGCGAACCAGATGCGGCTCGCCGATATCGAGGCCAAGACCGATGCTCTGCACCGCAAAGGCGATGGCGAGAATGGGGACGATCGGCGTCGGCGTGCGGGTCGAATGGGTGGCGCGGCGGGGCCGCAGCCGTGCCACGGTAATCAGGAAGGCGCCGGCCGCGAGCCAGCGCATGACATCGCCGATCCAGAAGGGAGAGATCTGCGCTTCGAGCTGCTCAATCGTATCGCCGGAAAGCTCGGCGCCGACGAAGAGGGCGCAGAAGAGCGCCGTCACGATCCAGAAAGCACGGCCGAACGGATCTTCCGCCCTATCCTTTTGCACCCCGTCCTTGCGCGATTTGGCTGAGGGCGCCTGGCGCGCGAGGCCGAAGGCGAGCAGGGCGCCGAAGGCGTAGACCGCGGCATTGACGCTGTCGACCCAATCGTGGCGCGTGACTTCCGCGAAGACAAAGGCGGCAAGGGCCAGCGGGATGAGCAAGGCCCAGAGAATGACGGAACGGATGAGATCGCGGGGATCGAGGGCGCGCGCGGTAAGGGCGATCATCTGGATAGCTGGTCCTTGTCTGCTGCTGTCGACGAATCCGTGCCGCAGCACCGCCCCCGGTCTTTGCGGCACGTCTTCCGGGTGATGGCATAGCGCATTCCGGCGATTTTGTCGTGACGGCGCGCTTACTGTGTGGCCGACCGGTGCCATATTCTCATAACTAATTGAAATAAAATAATAAAATAGACATGGCGATGCCCTGTCACGGCGATCACGCACATTTGTTACGGGTGCCGGCGCGGAACCAAGACTCTTTTGTTAAATTCGGCTAGAAACGCTGGGCCTTCCGCTGGGGAGCGGATGGCCTCGGCGGGCTTGAGCGGAAAAGATAGATCATGGTTCGGGCGGGTAAGGACGGGCGCCGCTTCCTGGCGACCTATGGGCGGACATATCTGTGGCCACGCTGGCGCATTCCGGTGCTGGCGGTGGCAGGCTGCTATCTGCCGGCCTATCTGATCTCGGGCCTTGCCTTCGGCGTCTGGGTGGAGCCGCACCGCGCGCTTCTCGACCTCGCCTTCCTTATTCTGATCGGGCGGCTGATCCTCACCTTCTCGCGCAAGGTCTGGGCCTTCACGGCCTTGATCGGGCTCCTCATCGCCATCTTCTTCATCGGCTCGGCGGCCAAGATCGCGCTCCTCGGCCGGCCGGTCATGCCGGACGATGTCTACAGCGTGGTGGCGCTGGTGCGCATCATGGGCTGGTTGGGCTGGGTCGCGGTGGCGCTGCCGCTCGGACTCCTTGCCGGCCTCTTCCTCTTCAACCTGAAGATCCATGGCCGCCCAGCCCAGGCGGCGCTCACCGCCTTCGTCGTCCTGCCGATCGGCATCGGCGCTATTTCCGGCGCGGCGCTGCGTGGCGCCGACATCGTCGTCGGCAACCATCCCTGGGACCAGCGCGAGAATTTCACGATGCGCGGGCCCGCCTTCCACATCCTGCACGAAGCC
>CAZUAL010000378.1:0-3586 GCA_964618305.1 uncultured Dongia sp.
CTGCTGCTGCAGCGCGGCGATCTTTTCCGGCGTGTAGCTGAAGACGCCACCGCCGGTCTTGATACCCAGCTTGCCGGCCGCCGTCCGCTCGGTCACGAACGGACTCAGCGTGTCGCGGTTGCACAGCTCCTTGTTGAGATAGGAGCCGACGGCCTGATAGATGTCGAGGCCGGCAACGTCGAGCAGCGCCATCGGGCCGATGACCGACAATTTGTAGCCGATGCCCCAGGACACGCAGGTGTCGAGCCCTTCGGCATCAATGACGCCCTGGTCCACGAGATCCACGCATTCGCGCAGCAACGCGTAAAGGACGCGGTTCTCGACGAAGCCCGGCACGTCCTTCTGCACCACCACCGGCAGGAGGCCCAGCCCCTTGATCGTTTCCACCATCCAGTCGCAGGTAGCCTTCGACGTCTTGTCACCGGCAATCACCTCGATCATCGGAATGATGTGCGGCGGATTGGACCAGTGCATGCCGACGACACGTTCGGGTGCCGAAACACCGGCCTGCAGCTTAGTGATGGGGATGCCCGACGTATTGCTGGCGATGATGCAAGTCTTGTCGACCAGCGCATCGATTTCCTTGAAGGCCTGCGCCTTGATTTCAAACTTCTCGGGCACGGTCTCGATCACCAGCCCCGCCCCGGCAACGCAATCCTTGAGCTTGTCGGCGATCCTGACGCTGCGGCCGGCGCTGCGGTCCGGCGTGCCGAGATTGGTGAGCACGGTGTTGGCGAGCGTCAATCCCGCTGCCGCCTTCGCGCGCTGATCCGCGCTGAGATCGAACGCCGTCACTTCCATGCCGGCCCGCAGCAGGGTTTGGGCGATGCCCGGTCCCATAGTGCCCAAACCGACGATTGCTGCCTTGGTCATGATGCCTCCTCGTTGAACTTTAGCCTGCCTTGCCGCCGCTGCTTATCCGCCGCGTGCGGAATTTGTTCAAAGACCGACGGCCTTCCTGAAGGCCGGGCGTTCAGTCAATTTCTTGCGCCAATTCTTGAGCGCCGCCAAGTCCGGCAGATCGACCGGAAAGTCGATGCAGCGGTGGACCACGGGGCCAAGAGCGATATCGGCGATGCTGAACTTGTCGCCAGCCACCCAGGTCTTGCCCTTCATGGCGCCGTCAAGAATTTCAAGCTGCGTCCGCAGATCCTTCGAATCCGCCTCCCAGCTTGGCCCACGCTCATTCGGCGCCTTCTTCGCTTCCTTGAAGATGCCAAGATAGGAAGGGTTGAGAGACGCCAGCATCCAATCCATCCATCGCTCGGCTTCGGATCGCTGCGCCGGGTCGGTGGGATAGAGATCGTCCTTGTGATGCTTGTTGCAAATGTAGCGCAGGATCGTGTTGGATTCCCAAATCACGACCTTGTCATCGACCAGGGTCGGCACTTTGCCGTTCGGATTGAGGCTGAGATAGGCCGCATCCGCCGTGTTGTTGAACTGGCGCCCGTAATCCTCCCGCGAATAGGGAAGACCGATTTCCTCTAGCAGAAAGATGACTTTCTGCACGTTGCCGGAAGTGTTGCGACCCAAAAGTCTCAGCATGCTGCAAGTCTCCCATTCCGCGCCACCTTTGATCGGGGCGCATTGTATCGACACACGTCTTAGGATTTCGGCTTGTAGGCGATGGTGTCCATTTCGATCTTGCATTCGATCACAGCGCGCGCCTCCACCGTCGTGCGGGAGATGATTCCCGCCGGGAAGTATTCGGCAAAGACCTTGTTGTAGCGCCCGAAATTGCGCGCATCTTCAAGATAGACCGTCATCTTAACGATGTCCGAGAGATCAGCACCTTCGAGCGCCAGAATGCGACGGACTGACTCGATCGTCCAGCGCGTTTCCTCCTCAATATTGCCTGCACACATGTTGCCGTTCTCATCCTTGGCAACTTGTCCCGAGACAAAGATGAAGTCGCCCGCGCGCACCGCCGGGTGGAATGGCAGGCTGGGGTTCTTCTTACCGATCGGTTGAATCTTACCACTCATCTTCGATCCTCTAGAACACCGTCGTTTCGATGATGTCGACGCCGCGCTGGCGATCGATGAGATAGATGAGGCCCCGATCGTCCATCGTCACGTCGTTGGACGAGGCCATGTCGAAACCTGCCGGCGCGTCCGTCTCGTAGAACCCGACCTCGATGGGGCGGAACGGGTCGGCGAAATCGACGAGTCGCATACCCTGCGCGAACCAGGCGAACGGAATGATGGTACCGCTGAAGCGCTCGGATGGCTGGTGGCAGCCCATCATCTGCGGCTGCGGCGAGCCGTCCTTGTCGAGCCCCTCCACCTGGAAGGTCGAAATCGGCACCGGGCAATGCTCGTTGGTGATGTCGTAGACCCAGGTAAAGGCCGGTGCCGCCTGCCACAGCTTCGCCACATCCTCGTCGGCGACGATCATGATGTCGCGCCCTTTGACCTTCTCCTTGAGGCGGAGGCAGGTATGTGTCGGGTGGGGAAATGCCGGCGATGTGTTGACCGCCGAAATCAGCTGCGGCCGCGACATGTCCTCGATGTCGAGGATGAAGAAGCCGTGATGCCAATAGCTGACATAGAGTCGATTGCCGACGCGCAAGGGGTGATGGCACCTGGGCGGCGTCCAATTGTCCCACGGATATTCCTCGCCCCCCGCCTTCCACTGGCCCGGAATCCACCAACGGCCGACTTCTTCAGGCTTCGCCGGGTCCTTGAGGTCGAGAATCATGCAAATATTGCCGATGTACCCCTCAGCGGTCGGCGAGATATAGGCATAGCGGCCGTCGAAATCGTAGCGATGCACGCCCTTGCCATAGGTGCGCCATTTGCTGATGAGCTTCGGCGCGGCCGGCTTCGAGACGTCGTAGATGCCGAGCCCGCCGCCGAACTCGGAATCGCCTTCGACACCCTGGCGTTCGTGGTTCACAACCATGATATCGTTGGCGACGCGCACCTTGTGCGAATGCCAGCCCTGCGGCATGTCGATGCGCGCCAGCTGCTTCGGGCTGCGGGGATCGGAGACATCCACGATCGTGGTACCAGTGGGCTGGCGCATATGGCCGATATAGAGAATACGATTCTCGACCCACACCTGCCCGCCACCCGGGCAGTCGATATGGCCGATCAGCTTCGTGTTCCGGCTCTTCGCCATTGCTCTGCCACCCTGTTCAAACGAGACGGACGATCTCGCCGGTCTTGGTCTTGCCGTGCTTTTGATAGAGCGCCAGCGCCTTCAAGGTCGGCTCGTCGCTGGCAACGAAGAGCACGACAGGGTCCTTGTCGGACGTGTTGACATGCTCACACCATTCGCCGCCGGGTGCCGCTACCGTGTCATAGCGTGCCCAGTCGATGCGCTTGCCGCCGATCACCGAATAGCCCTGCCCTTCGACAGGAGAGAAGACGAGACTCGCATTCTGCTTCATGGGCAGAGTCTTTTCGCCCGGGCGCAGCATCTGCATGAAGAAGGTCATAGTCTTGAAGATCGGCCCGCCGGTGGTGGGATCGACATATTCGATCATCAGCGCCTCATGCGGATCGCCTTCGAAATTGCGGGCGCGCTCCAACGCCTCGCGCATCATGTCGAAGCGGTAGACGTACATGGGCTGGCCGTTGGC
>CAZUAL010000379.1:0-3494 GCA_964618305.1 uncultured Dongia sp.
ACGCTACCTCGATTGCTACAACAATGTGCCACATGTGGGCCATTGCCATCCGCATGTGGTCGCAGCGCTCACCCGGCAGATCCGCACGCTCAACACCAACACGCGCTACTTGGGCGAGCAGGTCCTCGAGTATAGCGAGCGCCTCACGGCAACGATGCCGGGCAACCTCAAGGTCTGCGCCTTCGTCAATTCAGGCTCGGAAGCGAACGACATCGCCTTTCGCATGGCAAAGATCTACACGCGTGCGACCGGCGGCATCTGCATGGATTTCGCCTATCACGGCATCACCGAAGTGGCCGACGCCTTCTCGCCAAGTGGCAACTATGCCAACAAGGTGCCGCCCTACATCCGCACGCTGACGCCGCCGGACGGCTATCGCGGCCGCTATCGCTACGGCACCAACGATATGGGCCGGCTCTACGCGGAAGACGCTAACGTTGCGATCGCCTCGCTGCGGGAAGCCGGCCTCGGCACGGCGGCCTTCATGATTGATTCCGCCCTGATGACCAACGGCGTCCTGGAACCGGTGCCGGGATATGTCGCCGAGGTGGCCGCCAAGGTGCGCGCCGCTGGCGGCCTCGTCATCGGTGACGAGGTGCAGTCGGGCTTCGGCCGCATGGGAACCCATATGTGGGGCCACCAGCATCACGGCATCGTTCCGGACATCGTCACCATCGGCAAGCCGGCAGGGAACGGTCATCCGCTGGGCGTCGTCGTCACGACGCCGGAGATACTCGAGGCCTTCCTGAAGGAGTACGCATTTTTCTCCACCTTTGGCGGCAACAACGTCTCTTGCGCGGCGGGCCTTGCGGTGCTCGATGTCATCGAGCAGGAAGGTCTCGTCGAAAACTCCCGCCTGGTCGGCGATTACCTAAAGGCCGGTATCAAGGGCCTGATGGCCAAGCACAGCCTCATCGGCGATGTGCGCGGCACCGGCTTGGCGCTCGGCGTCGAATTGGTCACCGACCGCAAGACCCTTGCCCCCGCCGCTGCCGAAACCAAGCGCCTCACCAACCTCATGCGCGATGAAGGCGTCCTCATCGGCAGCGAAGGCATCCTCGGCAACATCCTGAAGATCCGCCCGCCGATCGTGTTCGGTAAGGAGCACGCGGATATCACGGTGGCGGCGCTGGATCGGGCACTCGGTAAGTTGTAGAGCCTGATACACATGGAGCCTCTGCGCGAGGCGGAGATACTGCAACGCAGACGCAATTGCAGAGGAGCTGGGAAGCTCCTTCGTTACGCAAAATTATGAATACACCGTATTGAAGCGTCGGGTTGAGTAACCCAGATCGAATTCTCACGCCGGGCGTGTGCCGATCACGCACGCGCCCTTCCGTCGGGCCGGATTTTGCCCCGTGAGGTCCTTTCTATCATGAATGAACTAATCCCCTACGTGCCCGGCTGGCTCGTGCCCGCCGGTGGCAGCCTGCTTGTACTCGTCGTGCTCGCGATGGCAGGCGTTGTTCGCTACATCCCGAACAATGGCATCGCCATTGTCGAGAAGCTTTGGAGCATGAATGGCTCCGTTGAAACCGGCCTGATTGCGCTCGCCGGCGAAGCAGGCTATCAGCCGCAGGTCTTGCGCGGTGGCTTCCACTTCTTTCTACCGTTCCAGTACCGCCTGCACCACGTTCAGCTCGTCACCATTCCGCAGGGCCAGATCGGCTACGTATTCGCGCGCGATGGCCAGTCATTGCCGGCGACACAGACTTTGGCCAGCAATGTTGCCGCTGATAATTTTCAGGACGCTCAGCACTTTCTGATCAATGGCGGCCAGAAAGGGCCACAGCGCAAGATCCTGCGCGAGGGTACCTATGCCATCAATCTGGCGCTGTTTATCATTCTAACCCATGACAAGGTATATGCGCTTGAACTGGAAGCGCAGGAAGCCGAGCTGTTCGACCGCATGCGCGCCTTGCTTGAAGAGCGGATGGGCTTCGAGCCCGTGGTGATCAAGGACTCCAACGACGCGATTGGTGTTGTCACGGTCCATGATGGCCCGGCTTTGCCGGCCGGCCAGATCATCGCTGCGACGGTTGGCGACGATCAGGCGGATCCGACGACCTTCCACAACAACTTCCAGGATCCCGAGCGGTTTCTGGCGGCCGGTGGTCGTCGCGGCCGCCAGTTGCAGGTCCTGGTCGAGGGCACCTACTACATCAATCGCCTGTTTGCGACGGCGGAGCGAATCGCCAAGACCGTGATTGAAGTCGGCCATGTCGGCGTTGTTGTTTCTTATACCGGCGACGACGGTCTCGATACGTCCGGCTCCGAATATCGGCATGGTGAGTTGGTCGACCGCGGCAAGCGCGGCGTTTGGAGCGAGCCGCTCCTGCCGGGTAAATACGCCTTCAATACCTATGCCGGCAAGGTACTGACCGTGCCCACCACCAACTTCATCCTGAAATGGGATCATGCCGCGACCGGCTCGCACAAATATGACGAAAACCTCGCCGAGGTTTCGTTGATCACGCGTGATGCCTTCGAGCCAACATTGCCGCTATCAGTGGTCGTGCATATCGATTACCGCAAGGCACCGCTTGTCGTGCAGCGTTTCGGGGACATCAAGAAGCTCGTCGAGCAGACTCTGGACCCGATGGTTTCCGCCTATTTCAAGAACGTGGCGCAGACCCGCACATTGATCCAGCTGCTGCAGGAGCGCGCCGAGATCCAGCAATCCTCCGGCGCAGAGATGAAAAGCAAGTTCGCGCAGTACAACCTCGAGCTTCAGGAGGTGCTGATCGGTACACCGGGCGCCGGTGTGACCGGGGGCGAGCAGATCGAGCGGATTCTCATCCAGCTTCGCCAGCGGCAGATCGCCGACGAACAGGTTGGCACCTATGAGCGCCAGGCGATCGCGGCACAGAAAGAGCGGGAATTGCGCGAGGCCGAGGCACGGGCGAAGCAGCAGACCGAGATCACGCAGAGTGAACTCTCCATCAGGATCCAGGAGAACCAGGGCAAGGCCAGCCTCGCCCGATCGCAGCAGGAGGCGGACCAGACGCGTACACTGGCGCAGGCAGAGGCCGACCGCATCAGCCTGCTCGGCGAAGGTGAAGCCAAGCGTGTGATTGCGATGGCCAGCGCGGAGGCCGAGCGCGTCACCCGGGTCGGCCTCGCCGAAGCGGAGGCGATCGCCAAGCAGGTCGAAGCGTCGGGTGGCGCGCGCTATCAGCTGAGCCGCCAGATCGCCGAGCGGTTTGCCGAAGCCTTGGAGAAATCCGGGGTCGACATCGTGCCCCGCATCGCCATCACCGGCAATGAATCCGCTGCAGGCGGTGGCAACGTGATGCAGGCTCTGCTTTCCGTGCTGCTCGCAGAAAAGGTGGGGCAGCCGACGGAGTCACTGACGTCTGATCATATCAAAGCGAATGGCAGCAGCCACGCAGCCTGACCTTATCGAGCCGAGGGGTCGCCGGGTTGAATTGCTATCGGAGCGTTTCCTGTCCGATGCAATCGACCCGGCGGCCACTTCACGCTGTCCACCCCGT
>CAZUAL010000380.1:0-3459 GCA_964618305.1 uncultured Dongia sp.
ATCTGAGGCCGGCGAAACTCGATGACGCGCTCGACGTGACCACATTGGTGCGCGGGCTGGGCGCCGCCACCATCGACCTTGACCAATTCATCCGGCGCGGGGGCGAGGAGCTCTGCCGGGTGCAAGTGACCATTGCCTGCATCGGGCGCGATGGCAGGCCGGCGCGGCTGCCGGCCGATATGCGCGCCGTTCTCAATCCCCTCATTCAATCCTGATAGAAGAAGCGAAGAAGAAACATGGATCCGCAACAGCCAGCACCTTCCGCAACGCCCGTCGCCCCGGTTTCGGGCAACGTCCTTGATGGCGTCGATGCGGCCGCGCAAACGGCGGTCGGCATGCCCAGCGCCGCCCATGACCTGTCGGTCTGGGCGCTCTTCATGCAGGCGGACTGGATCGTCAAGGGCGTGATGCTCTTCCTGCTCGCGGCGTCGATCTGGAGCTGGGCGATCATTTTCGACAAGATCATCCGCCTGCGCCGTCTGCGTGAACAGGCCCGCCAGTTCGAGGAGGCCTTCTGGTCCGGCGGCTCGCTGGAAGAACTCTACGACCGTATCTCCAACCGGCCGGCTGATCCGATGGCGTCGATCTTCGTCGCCGCCATGCGTGAATGGCGCCGGTCGGCTTCCAAGGGGCTGCTGGCGTCCGAGCATTTGCGCGAAAGCCTGCAGGAGCGCATCGAGCGCGTCATGAACATCACGCTCGGGCGAGAAATGGACCAGATCGAGCGCTATATGGGCTATCTCGCCTCGGTTGGTTCGGCGGCCCCCTTCATCGGCCTCTTCGGCACGGTCTGGGGCATCATGAATTCGTTCGCGGCTATCGCCGGCTCGAAGAACACGACGCTGGCCGTCGTCGCCCCCGGCATTGCCGAAGCCTTGTTCGCAACGGCGCTTGGCCTCGTCGCTGCCATTCCCGCGGTGCTCGCCTACAACAAGCTCTCCGGCGACATCAACCGCTATGCCAACAGGCTTGAAGCCTTTGCCGGTGAGTTCGGCGCCATCCTCTCGCGCCAGCTGGAGGAGAAGCACTAATGGCCGTCAAACTCGGCGTCGGCGCGAAGCCGTCGCGCGGTCATTCCGCGCGGCGCAAGTTTTCGCCCATGGCCGACATCAACGTGACGCCGATGGTCGACGTCATGCTGGTGCTGCTCATCATCTTCATGGTGACGGCGCCGCTCCTGACCGTCGGCGTCGAGGTGGAACTGCCCAAGACCAGCGCCGAAGCGATGTCGAATCCCGACGAACCTCTGGTGGTGACGGTCCGTTCCGACAATGCCGTGTTCCTGCAGGAAACGCAGATCGCGATCGAGGAGGTGGGACCGCGCCTCAAGGCCATCACCATCAACAAGCCGGATACGATCATTTACGTTCGTGGCGATGCGACGGCGAACTGGGACGGCATTGCCCAAGTTTTGGCGGAATTGCAGGCTAATGGTTTTAACAAGGTCGGTATCGTGACCGACACCAAGGCTTCGGGCGAGCCCGCGAAGAAGAAGTAGAACGAGCGTAATGAGTTTTCTGATCGAAAAGCTCGGGTTCGACCCGGAACTCAACCGCGGCTTCATCGCCTCGGTGGTGTTCCACATCGTGGTATTCCTCGTCGCCTGGTTCGGCGTGCCGCAACTCTTTCAGGATGATGTGATCGTCGAGCCATTGGGCATCGAGGCGGCGATCGTCTCAGATCTCAGCGCGGCGCCGAAGGTCGACAAGCCGTCCAAGAAGGTGACCGAGAAGCCGAAGGACGCTCAGAAGGCAGAGCCGCCGAAGAAGGAAGCCAAGCCTGCCCCGGCCAAGGAGAATCCCAAGCCCACCTCGGCACCGCCGCCGGAATCCGAACAGCAGGCGGTCGTGATCCCGGATCAGACCAAGCCCAAGGAAGAGAAGAAGGTCGAGAAGAAGCCGGAAGAGAAACCGGAGGACAAGCCCAAGAAGAAGACCGAAGACAAGCCGAAGAAGGACAAGAAGAAGGATTCGGCCGAACTCGACAATCTTCTGGCCAGCGTTCTCAACGAACCGGCGGCCGAACCGACACCGGAGAAACCGAAGAAGCAGGCCGCACCTGAGCCGGTCGAGAGTTCGGGTCCGCAGACGGATCTCATTTCTGAAATTCCGATGACGGCCGGCGACGAGGACGGTATCCGCGATCAGATCCAGAGGAACTGGAATTTGGGCAGCGCCGCCGGCGCGCCAAACCTCGATCAGATCATGGTGGAACTGCGCATTGAATTGATGCCCGACGGCACCGTGACGCGTGTCGAGCTTCTCAACAACCAGGCCGACCCCTATTTCCGGTCGCTGGCGGAAGGCGCGATCCGCGCCGTCAAGCGGTCGAGCCCGCTCAAACTGCCGCCCGGAAAATTTTGGCCGACCATGAAGCTGCGTTTCCGCCCGTCGGAGATCTTTTGATCGTTCGCTGGCCTTAAAAACGCCGAAGTTCAAGCGTTTGTAAGATGCGTTAATGCGTGATTCGGGGTATGAAACCAACTGAACGTTTGCATTGTTGCAGGCTGGGCGGTTGGACCGGTTAAGTCTTTAATAAAGAGGCTAGGCATGAAGCAGTTTCTGCGCGGCATTCTGATGGTGTCGCTGGTGATCCTTCCCGTCGGAATCGGCGCGGCCAAGGCAGAGCCGACGATCGATATCACAAGGGGCACGATCGAGCCGATGCCGATCGCGGTGCCGGATTTCTATGCTGCGGCTCCCAATGACAGCCAGGTAGCTCGCGACATCGCCGGCGTGGTCGCCGCCGACCTCGAACGGTCGGGACTTTTCGCGCCGATCGATAAGAAGGCCTTCATCCAGGACAATGCCTCGCTGCAGCAGGCGCCGCGCTTCCAGGACTGGAAGCTTATCAACGCCCAGGCGCTGGTGGCCGGCAACGTGACCTCGCAGGCCAATGGTCAGGTCTCGGTCCAGTTCCGCCTGTGGGACGTTTTCGGCGAACAGCAGATGACGGGCTTCCAGTACAATTCGGCCAACAATAATTGGCGCCGCGTCGCCCACAAGATCGCCGATGAAATCTACAAGCGCATCACGGGCGAAGAGGGCTATTTCGATACGCGCATCGTTTACGTCTCTGAAACCGGCCCCAAAGCCAAGCGCATCAAGCGCCTCGCCATCATGGACCAGGACGGCGAGAACCATAAGAATCTGACCGATGGCGGCGTGCTGGTGCTGACCCCGCGCTTCTCACCGGCGGCGCAGGACATCACCTATATGTCCTATTATGGCAACAAGCCGCGCGTCTATCTCTTCAACATCGACAGCGGCCAGCAGGAAGTGCTGGGTGATTTCCCCGGCATGACCTTCGCCCCGCGCTTTTCGCCGGATGGCTCCAAGGTCATCATGAGCATGGCGCAATCCGGCAACACCGATATCTACGTGATGGATATCCGCACCCGCCGTACCCAGCGCATCACCAACACGCCGGGCATCGACACCGCGCCGAGCTATGCGCCGG
>CAZUAL010000381.1:0-3432 GCA_964618305.1 uncultured Dongia sp.
AGCCAGCCTTTTGGATGCTCGAATAACATAAACACATGTCCGGGGGCATTCGAGTCGGTCACGACTGCCATCGCTGAGACTGTTCCGTAGGGATTGAACAATTCGATCAGATCCCCGTTGGCGATGTCGAGGCTTCGGGCGTCCTGCGGATGAATTTCCACATGCGGAAACGGTGCACGACCCATCACGTAGGGTTTGCGGAGATCGTCGTAGAGCGTTTGCCATCCGTGATTGGCCCTGCCGTTGTTCACCCAGAACGGATATCGGGGATCATCGATCAGCTTCTGGATTTGGGGAGGGAAGCCCGGCCAGGCCGAGGGAATGAAGGTGAATTGCTTCTCATCCATGTAGAGGCGGGTAGTGCCGACCGGCATGCCCTGTCTAATCTCCTGCACGGGTGTTTGCACGCCGTTCGTGCCCAGGGCCTTTAGCATGGCGTAGGTCGTGTCCCCATAGTCTTCCTGTGCACCCTTCACGCCGGCAGAGGCGGCGCGAAACACCTCTTCGTCGCTGGTCCAGGTGAATCCTGAAAACCGAGCAGCCATTTCCGCCTTGCCTTCGGCGCGGTAGGCGGACTCCAAGCGCTGTGCCATGCGCGCCATGATTTTCCAATCCGGTTCGGCTATTCCTGGTGCGTCCATGAACTGCTGGTAGAGCCGGAGTCGCCGTTCGCCGTTGATGGAGGTCAGATTCATCTCACCCCATTGTGCGGCGGGGAAGACAATGTGCGCATACTTCGCGGTCTCAATCGGGTAAATGTCCTGGACGATGAGAAACAGTCCACCCTTATCGAGGGCAGTCATAACGGCGGCCATTCTGTCATTCAGGCTGCCGCTGCTCGTTGCGTCAAGCGCCTGATTCACGAGCGCGGTGCGGTGGGCCAGATAGGCGCGAAATTGTTGTGCATTCAAGGTTCCGCCCGCGGGATTGCAGCCGGCGACCCAGAAGACCTTAGACGCGCCGCCTTTAATCGCAATCTCATCGACATTCACCGGCGGGCGCTGACCAGGATACGCCGGCCGGCTATAGCCTTCTTGATGTCCGCCTAAGCGTCCGCAACCTGTTCCCGGCTTTCCGAGGTTGCCCGTTAGCAGTGCGAGGTCGACGACAGAGGCGACGTTCTCATAGTTCTTGAGCCCCCAGATTAAGCCCTTCTCATAGAGAAACAGCGTGCGGCGGCGGGCGGTGTTCACTTTGGGTTTCGCGATCCATTCGGCGGCTGTCATCATCTGGGCCTTCGAGATGCCGGTCAGCCGGACGGCCTCGTCCAGGTTCTGCGCCAGGTTCGCTGCTTGAAACGCCGCGAAGTTCTCGGTTCGGCGCGCGATGAATTCCTGATCATGCCAACCCTGTTCGTGGATCAGGCGTGAAAGCGCATTCAAGAGGGCGATGTCGGTGCCATTGTTGATCTGCAGATGGAGGACGTTGTCCTTTCCCGCATGTGCTTCGGCCACCGCGACCGTCGAGGTCCGACGCGGGTCCACGATGATCATCCTGCCGTGCGCATGGGGTTCCCCTGGAAGCAATTGTTGCTTGAGCGGCAAGGTTCCACCGCCGAGATTGGGCAACATATGTTCGAGAAAGTAGATGGATTGAGTTTCGTAGGAATTGGCGCCGATCACCATGATGGTGTCGGCCAACTCCGCGTCGAGATAAGCGGAGGGCAGCGGCGCGATGCCCGCATCGCCGGAGGCGAAGACTTCGCTGTTATAGGCCGGCCGGTTGTGGATCGAGGCCATCTTCGTGCCGATGCCGGTGAAGAAGAACTTGCCGGCAGCCCAGTTGTTTTCAAAGCCGCCCCCGCCGCCGCCGTGGTCGAAGAACTTCATGGCGATCGTATCGGACCCCCACTTATCCAGGCTGGCCTTGATGACGAGGGCGCCCAGCTCGATGGCCTCGTCCCAGGTTGTGGGTAGTTGACTCTGGCCGCGATAGAGGAGCGGATGGGTCAACCGGTCGGCTGTGGGCCGATCGGGCGCGTAGAGCACATCGCCATGCGTGCCGCCGCGGACGGAATGGTTTCCCTTGTTTACCACGCAGTCTTTGTCTGGCAAGACCACGATGTTGAAGCGCTGGCCATTTCGCTCCGTGATGACACTGTGCATCGCCGGTGAAATCCAAGTGCCGGCTTGCTCCGGCTGCTGTCGGCGGTAGTCCGCCTTCAACGCATTCTGGTGAGGCAACGGGCCGCCCTCTTTCCCCAGCGGCCATTTGTAGACCTTGTAGCCGCAGCCGACGATGCAATAGGAGCAGACGGTGGTGAATTGTTGCGCGTCGGCGGGAGGAATCGGAACCCGGTCCTCGCCGTGATAGGTCGAACTCATAGTCGAGATCTCCTCTTCAAGAAGTACAACGGTCAGGCCAACATATTTGCCTGCCGTCCATAGAGCAATCCCTTGACGCCCACAGCATAGATGTCGCCGGTCGTGTCGACTTCCAGCTCGATCTGGGGCAGGTTGTCCGTCGCCTGCCCGATGACCATGAGTCCGCCTTTCCGGGCGTCGAACATGGCGTAGTGAAGCGGGCAATGGAATGTGCCGGTCTCAGCGCGAAACGCCAGGGCGCCTCCCATGTGCGAGCAGCGCCGGCTGAAGGCCACGATGTCCCGATCGGGGCCGACGCCGTTGTGCGCCGGCCGTCCCAGTTTCACGAGCACGACCGGTGAGGCCTGATCTGGATACGTGGTCAGCAGTTCGTGCTCCGTGGTTAGTTGCCCGATGGCAGCAAGCTTGAGGCGAGGATAGGGTAAGGTGGACCTGAGCGTAGAGACGTCGCCGTAGTCGGCGGCTTGCCCAAACGACGGGAGAGCGTCTGCCGCGCAGGCTCCCCCGACGACACAGGCCCCCAGTTTCAGAAAGTGCCTTCGCGAGACCTCACTCATCACGTCCTCCTGATCATTCTTCCGGTTTCGGCACTACAGGGCATATTGGAAGCGGGTAAACACTTCGTAAATTGAACGTTCGACACCGGTCGCTTGGGTTCGATTTGCCAAAAAATCCCCCATGAAGGCATGAGCGGCTCCGATATCCAAATTAAGATTCTTCGCGATGTTGTAGGTCACCATGGCTCCCGTCTCCGTCCCCATGTAGCTAGATCCGCCGCGATTCCCGAATTCGCGAGATCGAGCCGCAGCGAAATAGGCACTTTCCAACGTGCCGGTCAATCGAGGCATGATAGGAAATTTCAACTGGGCCTGCACGGTCATCAGACCGGCTCCGGCGTTATTCAGATTGACGCCGAAATCATTCACGTCGCCCGGTGCGTTCGCATTGAAAATGTGTGAATAGCCCCAATAGCCGTTGGTGCCTAAAATGGCTTCCGGCGTGGTGAACTGATTCGACGTCTGTCCCGCCTTATCGCCGGATGCATAGAGCGCGAACAGATTGAAGGTCGTTACCCCAATGGGGATCGATCCCTCGAACTTCCCTGAAT
>CAZUAL010000382.1:0-3388 GCA_964618305.1 uncultured Dongia sp.
CAGTACGATACCGTCTCGATCGAGCCGGCGATGAAGGCCTATGAGGGCATGTTGGCTGACATATTCGCCGGCCGGCAGAAAGACACGACCGAGGAGAACATCCAGAGCCGTATCCGGGGTGTGACGTTGATGGCCATGTCCAACAAGCTCGGCCACATGCTGCTCACCACTGGCAACAAGTCGGAAATGTCGGTGGGCTATGCCACGATCTATGGCGACATGTGCGGCGGCTATTCCGTCCTCAAGGACATCTACAAGATGACCGTCTTCGCCCTGTGCCGCTGGCGCAATGCCCACAAGCCCCGGGGCTTCCTGGGGCCGGATGGGCCGGTCATGCCGGAACGGGTCATCACCAAGCCGCCCTCGGCCGAGCTGAAGCCCAACCAGACCGACCAGGATTCCCTGCCGCCCTATGACGTGCTGGATGGGATTCTGACCTGTCTGGTCGAGGATGAGATGGCCGTGGACCAGGTCGTCGCCAAAGGCTATGACAGGGCAACGGTTCTCCGGGTCTGGCGGATGCTGGATCTGGCCGAATACAAGCGCCGCCAGGCTCCCCCGGGGGTCAAGATCTCGCGGCGCGCCTTCGGCAGGGACCGGCGGTATCCGATCACCAACGGCTTCCGCCCACGCTAAGGGGCAAGTCCGGTCGATAGGAATGATAGATGGAAATCGAGTGTTGTGATGTCGGTGCGCGTTCGCTTTGCTCCCAGCCCCACGGGCCGGCTGCATGTCGGCAATATCTATATTGCCCTGAATAACTGGCTGTTTGCGCGCCAGCGCGGCGGCTCGTTCCTGCTGCGCATGGATGATACCGACCTCGAACGTTCCACCGCCGAATTCGCCCAGGGTATTGAAACGGATCTCACCTGGCTTGGCCTTACCTGGGATTCCTTCGCCCGCCAGGTCGACCGAATTCCCTTCTATGACGCGGCGGCGGCACGGCTCAAGGCCAGTGGGCGGCTATACCCTTGCTATGAGAGCGCCGAGGAACTGGCGCTAAAGCGCAAGATCCACCGGGTCTATGACCGGGCGGCGCTAAAGCTCACCGCCGAGGATCGCGCCAAGCTGGAAGCGGAAGGCAAGCGTCCGCACTGGCGCTTCAAGCTCGACCATCGCCGGGTCGAATGGAACGATCTCGTGCGCGGGGCCGAGCATATCGACACGGCGAGCCAGTCCGACCCGGTGCTTATCCGCGAGAACGGAACCTATCTCTATACCTTCACGTCGGTGGTCGATGACATCGATCTCGGCATCACGCAGATCATCCGCGGCGCCGATCACGTGACCAATACGGGGACGCAGACCCAGATCTTCGAAGCTCTTGGAGCGAAGGCTCCTGAGTTCGCACATCTGCCTTTGCTGGTCGACGCCGCCGGCGAGGGGCTGTCGAAACGCCTGGGATCCCTGTCGATTTCCGACTTGCGCGAGCAGGGGCTGGAGCCGATGGCGCTCAACACCTATCTCGCGCATATCGGCACGGGTGTGCCGCTCGTCGTGAAGCCGCATCTGGAGGATCTCCTCCAGTCGCATGATCTGTCGAAGTTCGGCAAGTCGAGTCCGCGGTTCGACCCGGCTGAGCTGTTGCATCTCAATGCCCGCCTGCTGCACAGGCTGCCTTATGATGAGGCGAGGGCGCACCTGATGAATGTGGGCCTCGGTGACATCGATGCCACCCTGTGGGATGTCGCTCGGGCCAATGTGGAGAAGATCGAGGAGATCAAGGAATGGCAAACTATCTGCCGCGGCGCGATCGCTCCGATAATCGCCGACAGGGACTTTGCCGCCAAGGCGGCCGATGTTCTGCCACTTGCGCCCTGGGATGAGGGCAGCTGGAAGAATTGGACCGATGCTGTAAAGGCAGCCACTGGCCGCAAGGGCAAGGATCTTTTCATGCCCTTGCGCCAGGCACTGACCGGGCTCGATCACGGGCCTGAGATGCGCTTGCTGCTGCCGCTGATCGGCCGCGAGAAAACCCTGCGGCGCCTGCGCGGCGAGACCGCGTAAGCGTCGCCAATTGGGAACGAACCTATGACGATCCATCTTCACAACACGCTGGCCCGCGAGAAGCAGGTCTTTGAACCGATCGACCCGAAGAACGTGCGCATGTATGTCTGCGGCCCCACGGTCTACGACTATGCCCATATTGGCAACGCGCGTCCGGTCGTCGCATTCGACGTGCTCTTCCGCTTGCTGCGCCATGTCTACGGCGAGAACCATGTGACCTATGTCCGCAACATCACGGACATCGACGATAAAATCATGGCGGCGGCCGATGAGACCGGCGAGAGTATCGAGAGCATCACCAAGCGCACGGCCGGCTGGTATCATGATGACATGGCGGCTTTAAGTGCCTTGCCGCCCAGCCGCGAACCGCGGGCGACCGAGTTCGTGCCGCAGATGGTGGCGTTGATCGAGCAACTGGTCGCCAAAGGCAATGCCTATGCGGCCGAGGGGCATGTCCTCTTTAACGTGCCTTCCATGGCCGAATATGGGCGTCTGTCGGGCCGCAGCCTGGATGACATGATCGCCGGTGCCCGCGTCGAAGTGGCACCTTATAAGAAGCATCCAGCGGACTTCGTCTTGTGGAAGCCGTCGGAGCCGAACCAGCCCGGCTGGCCGAGCCCTTGGGGCCGGGGGCGGCCAGGCTGGCACATCGAATGCTCGGCCATGTCTGGCGAGTTGCTGGGGGAGGTGTTCGATATCCATGCCGGCGGCATCGATCTCATTTTCCCGCATCATGAGAACGAGATCGCCCAGAGCCGTTGCGCACACGGCACGCCAGTCATGGCCCGATACTGGGTGCACAACGGCTTCGTGCAGGTGAACGGTCAGAAGATGTCGAAATCGCTTGGCAACTTCTTCACGGTGCACCAGCTCCTCGACGAAGGTTTCCGTGGCGAGGCGATCCGCTTGGCTCTGTTGTCTGCTCATTATCGCCAGCCGATCGATATCACGCGCGATGGTATCATTGAGGCCAAGGCGCAGCTTGATCGTTTCTATGGCGCTCTGGAGAAGGTGCGGGAGATCGACGTAGCCCCAAGGGCGCCCGATCAGATTCTGGCTGCGATCTCCGATGATCTCAACACGCCACTGGCTGTAAGTGAAGTGCATGAACTTGTGACCGAGCTCAACAAGGCGACCAGCGCGGACAAGAAGGCTGCGGCAAAGTCGGCTCTGCTTGGCGCTGCCAACCTGCTCGGCATTCTGCAGCAGGACCCGCTCGCTTGGCTTCAGCAGGACGATGGGCAGGGCCGCAGTGCCGCCGAAATCGAGGAACTCGTGGCAGCACGCATTGCGGCACGGAAGGCGAAGGACTTTGCCGAGGCGGACCGTATTCGTGACATGCTGGCGTCCGAAGGCATCATGCTGGAAGACGGTCCCAAGG
>CAZUAL010000383.1:0-3342 GCA_964618305.1 uncultured Dongia sp.
CCAGCGCCTCGACATCGACGACCATCTGTCCCACCGCCTGGCAGGCATCGAGCAGATAGGGGATGCCATGGGCACGCGCGATGCGGCCGATCTCGGCGGCGGGGTTTGTGAGGCCGCCATTGGTGGGGACCCAGGTGACGGCGATGAGCTTCACGCGCCCGTCGATCATTCCTTCCAGCGCCGCGGTATCAAGCTCGCCCGTCGCTGTCGAGGGGACAATGTCGATGATGGCACCGCATCGCCGGGCGATCTGCAGGAAGGCCACATAATTGGCACCATATTCGGCTTCCGCCGTCAGGATGCGGTCGCCGGGCCTGAAGGTGAGCGCCATGGCATAGAACGCCATCTGCCAGGCGACGGTCGCATTCTCGACCAGCGCGATCTCGTCCGGTGCCGCATTGATGAGCCGCGCGATCGACCGATAGACGCCGTCGAGCCGTGGCGCCTCCCTGGCTGCCGCCGCATAGCCGCCGATCTCGGCTTCAAGCGCCAGATAATCCTGCATCTCCTTGACGATCGGTACGGGTGTGAGCGCGGCGCCGGCATTGTGGAAGTAGGCGCGGCGCGTGGTGGCCGGCGTATCGGCGCGGATGCGGGAGAAATCCATGATGTGCAACCCAGGTTTCGAAGAGACTGCGGACACAATAGAGGCTTTTTTACCGATGGTTAACTGCCCGGTATCCAGAATGCTGAAAATACACATAAACGTAGGAAATCATGCTTGGATTTGGCCGGGGCAGGGCAAACGGTTCGGCAGCGGAGAAAAGCGCGCCAGTTCACACCGTGCAATTGGATTCGGAAGGCTTCCACACCGCATTGGCCAATTGCCTGCGGGCGCTTGCCGACGGCGATTTTGAAAAAGACCTGACCTGTTCAGGGGCCAAGCCGGCAAGCCCGGCTGCCGACGAATTGGTGGCGGTGGTGCGCGAACTGGCCGCGAAGCTCCAGCAGCGCGCGTCGCAGGATCTCGATGCCAATGTGGCCCTGACGATCAACAGCAATGAAGCAGCCATCCGCAGCGCCCGCATGATCTCGACGGCGCGGCATACGTCCGAGCAGACGCAGATTCTCGCCAGCGCCTCGACGGAAATGGTGGCTTCGGTGAAGGCCATCAGCGAGACCAGCCATTCCGCCGCGGACGAAGCGACCCAGATGCGCCAGATCGTCGGCGCAGGTGTCGATGCCGTCCGGCGTGTCACCGCCACGATGGAAGGGATTGCCGCATCCGTCCGCGACGCCAGCGCCAAGGTGACCGACCTCAGCGCCGCATCGGAAGAAATCGGCTCGATCGTCGCCACCATCGAGGCCATCGCCAGCCAGACCAACCTGCTGGCGCTCAACGCCACGATCGAGGCAGCCCGGGCCGGCGAATATGGCAAGGGTTTCGCCGTGGTGGCGACGGAGGTCAAGAATCTCTCCAAGCAGACCAGCCAGGCGACTGACGATATCAAGGCGCGCATCGGCCGGCTGCGGACGGAAATGGCGCGCATCGTCGAAGCCATGTCGACCGGTGCCGCGGCGGTGGCGACCGGCACAACTGAAATGAGCGACCTAGCTGCCAAGATCGACGAGGCCGGCACCCGCACGGCGACGGTCAGCACCAAGATGGACGAGATTGCCGGCATTCTGGCCGAGCAGAACGCGGCCATCGATGAGGTATCGCGGGGCATCAACGGTATCGCCGAACTTGCGGCGGCGAACGTCAGCGAAGTGACCAACCTGTCCGAAGTCATCGACAACAATCAGGCCTATCTCGGCAACCAGTTGCAGCAATTGGCGCAATGTTCCTTCCCGCACAAGATCACGCGTCTTGCCAAGGCGGATCATGTCGTCTGGAAAAAGCGGCTGGTCGATATGTCGGTCGGCCGCACCAAGCTCAAGGCCGAGGAACTCAGCGACCATCATTCCTGCCGCCTCGGCAAATGGTATTACAGCGATGCCTCGAAGGAGTTTCGCGGCGAGAAGCATTTCCGCGAGCTCGAAGATCCGCATGCGGCGGTGCATCGTCACGGCAAGGAGGCGGCCCGCCTCTTCGCCGCCGGCGATCTCGACAAGGCGCTGAAGGAAATCGAGGAAGTCGAGCGCGCCTCGGAAGAGGTCCTGCGCCACCTCAACGCCCTCAGCAGCTGATTGCCAGCTCAGGCCTGAACCAGCGCGCTTTCGGATTGTTTCAGCCGGCTGGCGTCACGCATCGGCGGCGCGCCGAACAGGCGGCTGTATTCGCGGCTGAATTGCGACGGGGATTCGTAGCCGACCGCATGGCCGGCGCTCGCGGCATCGCGGCCCAGCACCAGGATCAGGCGGCGCGCCTCCTGCAGGCGCAGCTGCTTCTGGTATTGCAGCGGGCTCATGGCCGTCACCTGCTTGAAATGATGATGCAGCGCCGAGGGGCTCATGCGCGCTTCGGACGCCACCGCGTCGATGCTGAAGGGTTCGGCGAAATGCTGGCGGATCCAGGCGACGGCCCGCGTCACGCGCTGCAGCTTGCTGTCGGCAAGGGCGATCAGGCGCAGCCTTTCAGCGTCCGGTCCCTGTAGCAGGCGATAAAGAATTTCCCGTTCCGCCATCGGGCCGAGGATGGCAAGGTCGCGCGGCTTGTCGAGCAGCCGCAGGAGCCGGATCACCGCGTCCAGAAGCTCCGGCGTCACCGAACTGAGGCTCAGTGATGGGCCCGGCGCGGCATCGCGCGATTGATCGCCGCCAAGCCCGGCCTCGAGCATGAGTTCGCTCAGCATCTTGGGATCGAGGTTGAGCCGCAGGCTGAGATAAGGCATGCGCGCCGTCGCTTCGATCACCTGGCCGACGACCGGCACGTCGACAGCCGCCACCAGATAGGTGTTGGCGTCATAATAGAAAATGCGCTCGCCCAGGATCACCTGCTTGCGCCCTTGCGCGATGATGCATAGGGCTGGCTGCTGCACGCCGTGAATCGGTTCGGACGGCCGGCTCAGGCGCACCAGAGTAAGGCGCGGCAGGGATGTTGCCTGAGCGCCTTCTGCCTTGGCGTTTTGGTCAATCAGCGCCGCCAATTCGGTTTGTCTGTCTATTTCCACCCTTTTGGGATCTCTCATTTTTCCTAGTTAATTCAGAAAGCTAGTAGGATCGAGCTCTGAATAGCATATAGGAAGGCGCCAACCCTCTGTCAGGGGTATTTGACCGACTTGCAGGATCAGGCAAGAAGCCAGGAGTTCTGAGCTACCGTCCCCCACCCCGGCCACCCCATCTTCCGGAAGCGGTCTGCCGCCGGGCCAGATCGGGCCATCGGCGCGCCGCTTTCGCAGTGAGGGAGATTGAGTCATGGCTTATCAGGAAAATATCGCCGGCAAGGTGGTGCTGGTGACC
>CAZUAL010000384.1:0-3340 GCA_964618305.1 uncultured Dongia sp.
ATTGATGGCCGAGCGCGCCGGTGTCGAGGATATCCTGCATTTCGCGGCCTCGCTCTACGGCACGGCCGATGCCGGAGTGCTTGCGCAGGAAACGCCGCTGTCCGTCGCGATCCGGCGTTTCCTCGCCAAAAGGCCGGACCTCGCGCGGGAGATCTTCGGTGAGACGCGCCTTCCCACACTCTGCCAGTACGATCCCGCGAACCGCTATTTCGAGGTGGCTGACGGGACGCTCGCCTTCAGCGGCGACAATGGCGTACCCCTCATCCGCTATCACATCGCCGACCGGGGCGGGATCATGCCCTATGCCGAAATGATGCGGCGCCTCGAAGCGGCCGGGTTCGACGCAAGCCTTGTTCCGCAGCACCGGCGGCAACCCTTCGTCTGGGTCTTCGGCCGCGCCAATTTCACCATCTCCTATTTCGGCGCCAACATCTTCCCCGAGACGGTGAGCCTTGCCCTGGAACAGCCGCATGTGCGCCGCTTCGTGACGGGGAAGTTCGTCATGGAAGTGAAGGAGGGGCTTTCCGACAAGCCATCCTTTGCGCTCGCCGTCGAATTGGCGCAGGGCCTTGATGGCACAGCGGAAATATCAGACCTGATCGCTGCGACGGTCCTCGGCACCTTGCGTGAACTCAACAGCGAGTTTGCCAACTACGTGCCGGCGGACTTGCAGCGGCCGATCGTGACCCTCTATCCGCAAGGCCACCCGGATTACTTCCCGGTCGGCGTCAAGCACCGCTATAGCCGCTAGCCTCGCTCATAGAGCCTGACGATCTGCTCGCCCCATCGCTCGCGGATCTTGTGGCGCTTGATTTTCAGGCTGGGGGTGAGCATGCCGTTATCGATGGTGAAGCCTTCGGGCAGCAGGGCGAAGCGACGGATCTTCTCGATCGGCGACAAGGTCGCGTTCACGCGGTCAATGACGGCGCCGAGCGCTTTGTGAAAGGCCGGATTGTCGGCCAGCGAAGCAAGATCGCCAGCACCGCCATTCTTCGCGGCCCAGTCGCGGGCGAATTCCTCGTCCGGCACGATGAGGGCCACTAGATGCGGGTGCTTGTCGCCATGCACCATGGCCTGGGCGATTTCCGGCTGCAGCACCAGGAAGCCCTCGACCCGGGCGGGCGAGACATTGTCTCCGCCGGAGAAAACGATGATGTCCTTCTTGCGGTCGGTGATCTTCAGATAGCCGTCGCTGTCGAACTCGCCGATGTCGCCGGTATGGAGCCAGCCGTCGATGACGGCCTTGGCGGAGGAATCCGGATCGCGCCAATAACCGTTCATGACGGCCTCGCCCTTGACCAGGATCTCGCCATCCTCGGCAATGCGCGCGGTGAGCCCGTCGAAGATCGGCCCGACTGTGTCGATCTTGATCTTGCTCGGCATGTTGGCGCTGATGACGGGCGAGGCTTCGGTCTGGCCGTATCCCTGCAGCAGGCGGACACCGAGCGCCAGGAAGAACACCCCAATCTCGTAATTGAGCGCGGCGCCACCGGAGACGAAGGCCTTGAGCTGCCCACCGAAGCGCTGGCGCACCTTCTTGCGCACAAGGATGTCGCACAATTTGTTGAGGAGCGTTTCGCCGAAGCTAAGCGAGCCCGGATGCTCATAGGCCTTGCGCCCGAGACGATAGGCGAGCCAGAAGAGATTCTGCCGCAGCTTCGGTGCCTTGGCCAAGCCCCGCAGGATCTTGGCGTGCATAGCTTCATAAAGGCGCGGCACGGCGGTCATGATCGTCGGGCGTGCATCCGCCATGTTGTCGACAAGCTTCTCGACGCTTTCGGCGTACCAGATTTCGGCACCGATCGAGATGGGCAGGAACTGGCCGGCCGTGTGTTCGTAAGAGTGCGACAGCGGCAGGAAGGAAAGAAAACGGTCATTGCCGAGCCCGACATCGAGCAGCAGGCGGTAGGCGCCCTTGATGTTGCAGAGGATGGAGCCATGGCTCAGCATCACGCCCTTGGGCGTGCCACCGGTGCCGGACGTGTAGATGATGCAGCTGGTGTCGCCGCGCTTCAGGTCGGCGACGCGCCGCGTGATTTCCGCCTCGTTGAGCGGGGTTGCCGCCGCTTCCATCCAATCAAACGAGCGGAAGGGAAGCTGGCTGGCCTTTTCGGCGCCTTCGAGGGCAATGGCGAATTTGAGGTCCGGCGCATGGAGGGCCGCCGGCAACAGGCGTGCGGCGATGGTGCCCCCGGAATGGATCATCGCCTTGGCCCCACTGTGAGTCAGGATATGGCGATGATCCTCGCTGGTGTTGGTCGAAAAGGCGGGAACGGTGATCGCCCCGGCACTCATAATGGCAAGATCCGCCACCAGCCATTCGGGCCGGTTCTCGGCCACCAGGGCGACGCGGTCGCCGGGCAAAATGCCCTGCGCAATGAGAAAGCTGGCCAGCGCCTTGACGGCCTGCGCGGTGTCCGCCCAGTTTGTCCGCTGCCACGCCCCGTCCTGCCGATGAATGGTCAGCGGTTTCCAAGGCAAGCGGGCAGCCTGATCGAAAAAGAGGCGCGGCAGGCTGGGTATCAGGTCATAGTCCATGGCGCTGCCGCTCCCCATCGGCGCTGGTGGGTGCTTGGCGCACCGCTTTGAATCCCCATATAAGGTGAACCTGACGTAATCAAGTTCAAGAGCGTGACATTTATGACTGCTGCACCCGCGAAGGCCGCCGACAAGACGGATCTGGGCGCCCTGCCCAATTGGGACCTTTCCGACCTCTATGCTTCTACGAACGATCCCGCCATCGAACGGGATTTGAAGTTGCTGGCCTCCCAGTCGGGTGAGTTCAAGCGCAAATATGAAGGCAAGCTGGGCGGTCTCAGTGGGGCCGAGCTGCTTGCGTCCCTCCATGAATATGAGCGGATGCAGGATCTGGCGGGCCGTGTCGGTTCCTTCGCCCAGCTCGCCTATGCCGGCAACATGACCGACCCGGAGCTTGCCCGCTTCCAGCAGAATATCTCGGAACGGCTCAATCTCATTTCGGTCGAGACTCTCTTTTTCACGCTGGAACTCAACAAGATCGAGGATGCGGTCCTTGCTAAGCAACTGGCCCATGCGCCCCTGAAGCGCTATGAGCCGTGGCTCGATGCCGTGCGCGCCTTCCGCCCGCACCAGCTTTCGGACGAGGCGGAGCACCTGCTCCACGAGAAGGCGATTTCCGGCCGGCAGGCCTGGAACCGCATGTTCGATGAGACGATGGCCGAGCTCCGCTTTGACGTCGACGGGGAGAAGCTGACCAGCAACGAGGTTCTCAATCTCCTCACCGACAAGGATGGAGTGAAACGCAAGTCCGCCGCGATGGGGCTATCCAAGGGATTGAAGGACAATCAGCGCATCTTTGCCC
>CAZUAL010000385.1:0-3324 GCA_964618305.1 uncultured Dongia sp.
AGACGGCCAAGATTCACATTGAGGACAGGATCCCCGGTAAGGCTCTTTTCCTGAAGCTTCTTGATACCGAGTTCCTTGGCGAGCGGCCGTGCCGTCGCGGGCATCAGCTGCATCAGGCCGCGCGCGCCCGCGGGTGAGCTGATCTTCGGGTCGAACGCGCTCTCCTGCTTGATGATCGCCAGGATCAGCGCCGGCTCCGGCGCATTGCCGGCAGGCAGCTTGATCATCGGGAAGAGGTACTCGGCGAGCTCATAACCCTTCTGGCGCGCCTCCTTGGCGACGGCGATGGCGATGTCGTCGCGCTTCACTGACTTCGCGAGCTTTGCCAGCAGCACATACTCGGTCGCGCTGGTGGCGCGCGAGGTCATCGCCATGATGAAGGGGCGAATGCGATCCGTTTCGCCGACTTTGGAGAGCAGCTTGACGATGCGCACCATTTCGCGCTTTTCGAAGGCGGAGGCTTCGGTCGGTGTCGGGCGCACGCCGCTGTCGAGGACGAGGTGCTTGGGGTCCGTGAGACGCGCCGCTGCCAGCTGACCATAGAAGACGCTCAAATTCTTGGCGGCATTGCGGTACCAATCAGCAGCGGCCGCCTTATCGCCCTTGGCCTCGGCCGCACGGCCGGTCCAGTAGGCTGCGCGCGTCTTGCTGATGACGGATTTGGCGCCGCTATAGAGTGTCGTGAAATGCTTTTGCGCGATCTCCGGTTCCTCGAGATAGCGCAGCGCCACCCAGCCGGCGAACCATTCGCCTTCGACGAAGGCGTCGCCGGTGTCGGCGTTGTGCGCGGCAGCGAGGCGATAGGCGGCGCTGACATCGCCATTGTTCAGCAATTCCCGCGCGGCGCGATAGAGTTCGTCCCACATGAGGTCGGGGCGAGCCACGCGCGCCGGCGGCGGATCCAGGAGATCGAGCGCGCGCTCGATCTTGCCGGCCTTGCGCCAGTAGCGCGCCATTTCATACTTGAGCCCGGCATCATCGCGGAGCGCCAGCGGTACGAGGCCGAGGGCGGCCTCCGGTGTCATCTTGCGGTCGGCCAATCGGATGCGGGCGCTGGCCAGGGCCGCATGAGCGGAATCGACGCGCTTCATCATGCGCACGGCCTGCTCCCGCTCCCCTTCCCACAGCAGATTGTCGAGGCGCACGACATGATCGGCCATGCCGATCATGTCGCCGAAGCGCAGCATGAAGGTGTTTTCCTGATCGGACGTGAAGTCCTCGCTAGTCCACACGGCAACGGCGATCTTCTTGGCGCGGTCGAATTGCCGGTCGGCCCGCAATGCGCCCAAGAGCTTGATGGCGCCGTCGGCGGTCAGCGGCACGCGCTCGCCGAACCAGGCGAGCACGGCGCCGGTCGGATAGACATCCGGCATGGCGCGTTCGGCCTGGGCCGTCAGCGTGTCTCGGAGCGGCCAGTCGGGATTGGCCTTGAGGAAATGGGCCATCTCGTCGAAGTCGCGTCCCGGGCCGGGCCTAGTCAAATCCAGCCACTGGATGACTTTCTCGAGGAGCGGCTCCTTGGCGAGATCCGCCAGATGCCGGGCCTCTTTCCAGCGATCCTTGTCGATCGCCTGAAATGCCTGGGTGAAGAGCTTTTTGTCGTGGGCGCTGAGCTGCGGTTCGTCGGCAAAGGCGGAACCAACTGCCAGCAGGAAGAGGGAGATGATCAGGAAAAGCTGCGCAAGCCGAAGGGCCGGGCCGGCCAACAGCTGCCTCCCGGCTTTCAATCGCTCGGGATAGACGCTCGAATAACTCATTGCCTCGCTCAGGAGAACGCGAATCGGGGAACTAAGTCACAGCATTGTATGAGTGACCGAACCGGCACTCAATAGATTCAATGTGTTGGCAATCACACACTGATGCAGCACCTTCACCTATCAGCGTAACTGGTACGAAAATGACACAGGCGGCGAATCGCCGGTTTTGTCGGCAGAACGCTTGCGGCGGCGCGCAAGTGCGGCTATTTTCCGGGCCCGCTTTCAACCTCCCGGCCCCATAGCAGGCCGGCATTCCATGGAGTCAGTCATGTTCAAGGGTTCGCTGACCGCGTTGGTCACCCCATTCCGCAACGGCGCGGTGGACGAGGCTGCCTTCCAGAAATTCGTCGACTGGCAGATCAAAGAGGGGATCGACGGCGTGGTGCCCGTGGGCACGACTGGCGAATGCCCGACGGTCAGCCATGAAGAGCATCACCGCATCGTCGAGCTGGCGATCGAGGTCGCCAAGGGACGCGTGCCGGTCATCGCCGGTACCGGCTCCAATTCGACCCAGGAAGCGATCGACCTCACGCGGCATGCCGAAAAGGCCGGTGCCGACGCGGCGCTCGTGGTGCTGCCCTATTACAACCGGCCCACGCCGGAAGGGCAGTTCCAGCATTACAAGGCGATCCACGACGCGACCAACCTGCCGATCATCATCTACAACGTGCCGCCGCGGAGCGCCGTCGACATGTCGATCGACACGATGAAGCGTTGTGCCGAACTGCCGCGCGTTGTCGGCGTCAAGGACGCGACCGCGGATCTCGCCCGGCCCGCGCGCACGAAACTCGCGATCGGCGCGGATTTCTGCCAGCTCTCGGGTGAGGATGCGACGGCGCTCCCTTTCCTGGCGCAAGGCGGTGTGGGCTGCATTTCAGTCACGTCGAACGTGGCGCCGAAGCTCACATCGGAGATGCACAAGGCCTGGCGCGCCGGCGATCTGAAGAAGGCCATGGAAATCAACGAACGGCTGATGCCGGTCAATGATGCCATGTTCTGCGAAACGAGCCCCGGACCGGTCAAATACGCCCTTTCCATCATGGGCCATATCCTGCCGGATGTGCGCCTGCCCCTGGCGCCGATTTCGGACGTTTCGAAGCAGAAGGTCGAAGCAGCCTTGAAAAAGGCGGGCCTGATAGGGCAATAACAGGGCCATTATGGCCCGTGACCTATCGACCAACCGCTTCGCCGCCCAGAACAGGAAGGCGCGCCACGACTTTTCGATCACCGATACGCTTGAGGCCGGCCTCCAGCTGATGGGGTCGGAGGTCAAGTCGCTGCGCCTTGGCCGCTGCTCGATCAACGAGGCCTATGCGGCCGAGCGCGGCGGCGAATTCTGGCTCTTCAACGCGCATTTCCCGGAATACGAACCGGCCAAACGCTTCGGCCACGAGCCGGGGCGGCCGCGCAAGCTCCTGCTCAACAAGCGCGAGATCAAGAAGCTCATCGGCGCCACCCAGCGCGAAGGCGTTACCCTCGTGCCGCTCTCGATCTATTTCAACGAGCGCGGACGAGCGAAGTGCCAACTCGGTGTCGCCAAGGGCCGCCGACAGGTCGACAAGCGCGC
>CAZUAL010000386.1:0-3315 GCA_964618305.1 uncultured Dongia sp.
GGGCCGAGGTGGGCGAGGCGCGCGAGATCCTGCTGGCGGTCACGATTCCGGAAAGACAGGGGAGCTATCGGCGCTTTGTCGAAATTCTCGGCAACCGCAACATCACCGAGTTCAATTACCGCTACGCGGCCGGGATCGACGCCCATGTCTTTGTCGGTTTGAAACTGCGCGGCGGCCCGGCGGAGAAAGAGGCGCTGCTGTCGGAATTGGGGCGCCTCGGCTACAAGGTGCTGGATATCAGCGCCAACGAGACGGCCAAACTCCATATCCGCTACATGGTCGGCGGCCGTGCGCCCGGATTGCGCGACGAGGTGATCCTCCGCTTCGAGTTTCCGGAACGGCCAGGGGCGCTCATGAAATTCCTCAACGGTGTGGGGAGCGAATGGAACATCACCCTGTTCCATTACCGCAACCATGGCGCCGATTATGGGCGCGTCTTGGCCGGATTGCAGGTGCCGCAAGCGGAGAGGGCACGCTTGGCTGTTCAGCTGACGCAGCTCGGCTATCCTTACGAGGACGAGACGCTCAATCCGGTCTATCGCCTGTTCCTGGGCGACTGACTTGCCTTGGCCCGTCGGGCCGGCGGCGCGATGTTACTGGATGGTCTGGGCGAGGGAGCTGTCGGCCTTCACGACCAGGCAGTCCGTCTGCTTCGCCTTCAGATGCTTGCAGGCCGCATCGGCGTCGGCCTTGCTGAGGCCGAAAACGCGGGCGCGATAGATGCTGCTGTTGCCACGGTCGATGACGATGCGTGCATCGGCAAGGATCGTCGGCACGGCCTTGGTGGCGCGCTCAGCGGCCTTCTGCGCCGGGCGGAACTTCGAGTAGGCGCCGACCTGGATGCCGAACTGGTTGCGGTCCGGGGTCCAGACCGTCGCGACATCCTGGTTGTCGGGCTGCGACATGGCGGGAGCGAGGGAGACGCTGGCCATCGTGGCGATGGCCGATCCGATCGCATCCTGCTGGTGGGTGGGCTTCGGCGTCGGCACAAGGGCGCTCGCCACCAGCGCGTCCATATCCTCCGCATCCTCGGCACTGGTGCCGGTGACGGAGCCGGCAGCCGGTTCGATCTCGTTGGTGGCGACAACCGGCGCATTCTGGACCGGGCCGGCGCTGCCCGGGGCCTTCGCTACCAGGACGTCGCCCATGCCCTGCTGGGTCTTGAAGCCTTGCGTAAGCAGGGCAACCATCTGCCGGTCGCGCAAAGGTGCGCTGGCGCCGCCGAGGACGACACCAACCAAGCGGCGGCCGTTACGCTCCGCCGAGGAAACGAGATTGAAGCCTGCGGCGCGGATATAGCCGGTTTTGATGCCATCGGCGCCCGCGAACTTCTTCATCACGCGGTTATGCCCGCCATAGGTATTGCCGCGATAGGTGAAGCTGTTACGGCTGAAATAGGCGTAGTACTTGGGATGATCGCGCAACAGCGCGACGCCGAGCGTCGCCTGGTCGCGCGCCGTCGTCAGCTGGCCGGTGTTCGGCAAGCCGTTGGCATTGCGATAGGTCGTGTTGTTCATGCCGAGTTCGCGGGCCTTGGCGGTCATCATGCGGGCAAAGGCCGCTTCGGTGCCCCCTAGGCGTTCGCCGACGGCGGTCGAAACGTCGTTCGCGGAGCGGACGATCATCGCCAGGATAGCCGTCTCGACTGAAATCGTGTCCCCGGCATCGACGTTCATATTCGTCGCCGGCTCGCTCGCCGCGTTCTTCGAAAAGGTGATCCGGTCAGAGAGCTTGATCTCCCCGCGGTCGAGGGCATCGAACAGCAGGTAAAGGGTCATCATCTTGGTCAGCGAAGCCGGGTAGGTCACGGCGTCGGCGTTGGAACGCGACAGCACTTCCCCGGTTTCGGCATCGACGACGATGCTGGCGGCGACGGGCTTGGCGTCAGCGGTCTGGAGCATGACGACGCTGGTCAGCATCAAGACAGCGAGGGCGGCGCCGATCCGGCGCAGAACAGACAAAATCCACCCCTGCGTGGGCTGACTCGGCAGGATCATCGTGCTTTTTCCCCTAACCCGGTGAAAAGATTTGGGCAATTTCGTGTCCGATCCTACGTTAACCGTAGAATCCTGTCTATAGCTTACAGACCCCTAATATCTGGTAAACTACAAAAAGAGCCCAACGGAATCAGGTAACTAACAGGTGAAGTTCATGCCGATCCGCCACCCAAGGCGCAGCCTTTGCGCGATCACTTTCTCGGCCCTTACCGCCCTGGCCTTGGCCGCCTGCGCCTATCAACCGGCGGGCCGGGTCGGGTCTGGAAGCGGAATCGACAATCCGGTCGAGCGGAAATTCACCTGGTTCAGCTATCTGGACGCCGCGGATATTCGCAATTCCTGTGCCGCCGGCGGACCTGACCAATACCGCCTGACCTATAACGGTCAGTACAACGTGCAGGTGCGGACCTACGAGGCGATCAAGGGCCGGATGGTGGCGCGCGCCAGGGGGGTAAGCGGCAATTTGACCCAGATGGGCTTCAGCAGCTTTGAAGACCTATTGGGGCCCTGGAATTTTCGCCGTTCCGATACCGCGCTGAGCGAGGCGGATTGGTCAAAACTGCGTGAACTTCTGCACCAGTCGGGCTTTGGCGGTGCGCCGCAGGAAGGGCTGCGGCTCCACTCACAGCAGTTCTATTGGCTGGTTGCCGGCTGCGAGGGCGGCAAATTTTTCTTCAATGCCTGGGCGGACAAGCCCGGGGCCCTACCGCTTTCCCGTACAGCATTTCTGGATTTCCTTTTGCGCCACGATGCGACCGGCGTCGGATTCGCGGCGCCGAGGCCGCTCACCTATACGGACATCAATGACCAGTCGAAGGGCAGCGACCGCGATTATGCCGGTTTTTTCACCATCACGGTTCACGCCGATGGAATCGGGCGGGCCGGAATCTGACCGCCGGAGGGGTCGTTTGGCAAAGCCCATGCATTCTTGCAGGGGCACCATTTGGCAACAGCCCCTTTTAACTGGGTCTTAGCATCCAATATGATACACCCATGACAAAGGAATATTGGCCGATAAGGGCGATGCTTCAGACCGATCGAGATAGCGGCGCCATGCGGATCCTGGCCTCTGCCGGGGACGAGGGCGACGATAACGACCAGGGCGGCGGTACCGGTCGCCCGGGCGTGGGCACTGTGGTCAAGGCCAAGCCGAAGACCAAGAAGCCAACCATGTACCGCGTTCTGCTCCTCAACGACGATTACACGCCGATGGAATTCGTCGTGCATGTCCTGGAGCGCTTTTTCAACAAGAGCCGTGAAGCGGCGACCGAGATCATGCTCCACGTGCACCACCGCGGTGTCGGGGTCTGCGGGATCT
>CAZUAL010000387.1:0-3313 GCA_964618305.1 uncultured Dongia sp.
GTTGAGGTCGATCTCGACCACTCTCTCTACGCCACCCGCACCGATGACTACCGGCACGCCGACATAGAGTCCCTTCACCCCGTACTGGCCCGTCAGATGGGCAGCACAAGGAAGCACGCGTTTCTTGTCCTTGAGGTAGGATTCGGCCATCGCGATCGCGGAAGATGCCGGCGCGTAGAAGGCGGAACCCGTCTTCAGGAGATTGACGATCTCAGCGCCGCCGTCACGGGTGCGCTGGACGATCTGATTGAGCTTTTCCTGCGTGGTCCAGCCCTTCTTCACCAGATCGGGAAGCGGAATGCCGGCCACGGTGGAATAGCGGACCAGCGGCACCATCGTGTCGCCATGGCCGCCAAGCACGAAGGCGGTGACATCCTCGACCGAGACCTTGAATTCCTCAGCGAGGAAATAACGGAAGCGGGCGGAATCGAGCACGCCTGCCATGCCGACCACATGGGTTTCCGGCAGGCCCGAGGCTTGCTGCAGGACATAGACCATGACGTCGAGTGGATTGGTGATGCAGATGACGAAGGCCTTCGGCGCGTACTTCTTGATCGCCTTGCCGACAGTGTCCATCACCTTGGCATTGGTGGCGATGAGATCGTCGCGGCTCATGCCGGGCTTACGCGGAATGCCGGCGGTGACGATGATGACGTCGGTGCCCTTGATCGCCTTGTAGTCGGAAGCACCCACATAGGAAGCGTCGAAACCTTCGACCGGCGAGGCCTCGGCGATGTCGAGACCCTTGCCCTGCGGCACGCCATCGACAACGTCGAAAAGAACGATGTCGCCGAGTTCCTTGAGACCAGCAAGCAGCGCCAGCGTGCCGCCGATCTGACCCGCGCCAATGAGGGCTATCTTCTTCCGTGCCATTCTGTAATCCTGATGTCCCTTACGCATTGCCACAATTCACCTTAGGCAATGCACCTGCGCTTTAAGCGCACTCCTCTAGATGTTGAGTTAATAACCTGAATTTACTACAAGAGCAAGAGGCATTAACTCTTCCTGCGAAAAATTCCCCTCACCTCACGTCAAATGCGGTCGCGTCAGATAGTCGACCGACTGCATTTCGTTGAGCCGGCTCACCGTGCGTTCGAATTCGAACGCGCCATCGCCGGCGGGATAAAGACGTTCCGGTTTGTCGGCGGCGGCGATGATCGTCGTCACCTTGTGTTCGTAGAGTTCGTCGATGAGCGTCATGAAGCGCCGCGCCTCGTTGCGCCGGTCGCTCGTGAGCATCGGCACCTGGTCGATCAGCACCACGTCGTAATGCGTGGCGATGGCGAGATAGTCGGCAGCGCCCAGGGGCCTTGCGCAAAGCTCGTCGAAATCGAACCAGGCGACGCGTCCATGCGCATCGCTCACCTGGCGGGAGACCTCGAGCCTGCGGCCCTGCACGATGAGGCTGGTCGCCAAAGGCGGCTCATTATCGGTCAGGCGCGCGAAGGCCTCGCGCATGTGGCGGCTCGAAAGATCGGTCAACGGGTAATGATAGACGCTCATGTCCTTGAGGCGCGCCAGGCGATAATCGCGCCCGCCGTCGAGTTCGAGTACGTCGAGTTTCTCCTTGAGGAGGGCGATGAAGGGCAGGAACTGGTCCCGCTGCAGGCCGCCCTTGTAGAGGTCGTCGGGCGCCCAGTTGGAGGTCGCCACCATCACCACGCCGCGCTCGAAAAGGGCGCTGAAGAGCCGCCCCAGGATCATCGCGTCGGCTATGTTGGTGACGTGGAATTCGTCGAAGCAGATGAGCGTCACCTCGGCAGCGAGCTTCTCCGCCAGAGCCGGGATAAGGTCAATCTGCTTGGGTTTCTCTTGCCGCCACTGATGCAACTGGTCATGCACTTCCAGCATGAAGGCGTGGAAATGGACCCGGCGTTTCTTCTCCACCGGCACATGCGCGAAGAAGATATCCATCAGCATCGACTTGCCGCGGCCGACCCCGCCATAGAGATAGAGACCCTGGGGGGCGGCTTCGTCGCGACGGCGCGTCAGCCCCAAGCGTTCGACCCATGAACGCAGGGCGCCGCCATTGTCGGCTTCAGGGCGATAGTCCTTGAGCGCATTGTAGAGCGACTGCAGCTTCTCGGCTGCGAGCTCCTGCGCGGGATCATGGTGCAAGCGACCGCCACGCTGCATCGCGCGATAGGCGGGGAGTGGCCCGTCATCACTCATGGATGCGACCAACACATCGGTCGTTGCGGAAATCGCGACTCGGTCAATATGCATGTCTCGCATATCACAACATATTTTTTTGCGCTTATCCACTCAGAAGTGATTCGCGCGTGGCGCGACCACCACAGATTTCGTCCCCACTGAGTCATCGCGGCAACAGTCCACGCATCGCACGCGCATCTCGATCGGCGCCGAGCGATGCGATGGAGCGCACAAAGCAAAAGCCGCGCCGATCATCCGATCAGCGCGGCTTCTATCACGCACAAGGTGAAGAAAGTGTTCACATGCCGGAGAGCGGCATGCCGTTCACCTTCGCTTCGCCCGCTTGATCGACCTCAAGCTTCAGCTTGTCGACCGGCTTGCCGTCGCTGCCCGTCTCGCGCTTGGCCATCGACTGGATCATGGCCAGACCACCGACGATCTGGGCCGCGTTGGGCGAGCTCTGCGCCGCTTCATTGGCAAGTTTCATGGCCTCGTCCAGGCCGTGCAGGCCGATATCGAGCGCACCCACGAGACCCAATGTTGCATTGGGCTGGACGTCGAAATTGCCCGTGGCATCGAGCTGCATGACCTCAGAGGTGAGGCCTGACGGCGCCACGGTGAGCTGCATCGGCGCCTTTTGCATCAGCTGCTGCAGGGCGATGAACATCACGCCCGCCGCTGCCTGGGCATGAGCCTCGTCGCCCGCGACCAGGTTGGGGAAATTGTCGCCCACAAGCTGCCACAGCTCCTTCGACGGCACCTCGGTGAGGTTGACGTCGAGCTTGCCGGAGGCCGGCAGGAGCTTGGTAAAGAGCGGGTCGGCGGTGAGTTCCGGGTCGTTGATCGCGAGCTTGTCGTGGCTGAGGCCCAGATTGACGCTGGCCTTTTCCTGGTCAAGCCCGTTGAAGCCGAGGTTGAAGCCGCCCTGGCCGAGATGGAAAGGCTCGCTGCCATCCTTGTTCTTGAAGCCGGCATCGGTGACGGCGATATCGTATTTGACCCCGCCGATGAGGCCCGAGAAGCTCTTGATCAGCTCGCCGAACTTCGCCGCCTGTTCCGGCGTGATGCCGGCCTGGGCGGGCGTGGTCGTCGTGCCGTTCTGGGCACCAGCTTCCGTCTTGGCCGCCGCTTCGGCGAATTCGGCCATCAGGGCCTGCGC
>CAZUAL010000388.1:0-3293 GCA_964618305.1 uncultured Dongia sp.
GTCGCGTTGAGGGCGAGAAGCCGTGTCTGCTTCGATATCGCGGTGATGGTGTCGGTCACCTTGGTGACACGCTCGTAGGCCTGTTCGAGTTCGCCCACCATCTGCCGGCCTTCACCGGTGCGGCTTTCGACGGCGCGGACCAGTTCGCTCGCACGTTCGGTGCTGGCTGTCGTCGCGGCGAGGCCATCGTTGATGGACTTCACATTGTCGCTGGCGAGCTTGGCAGCGAGCATGATCGCCTCGACGACGCCCGCCGCGGCTTCTGCTTGCTGGCGGGAATCGAAGGCGGCGCGTCCCAGTCGCGCGCCCAGCCCATTGAGGTGCTGGCAAACCGTCCGCAGACTGTCCAGCGCTTGGCGCGCATCATCTCCATTCGCGCCGCTGCCCGCGGGCGATTCCCCCATTCGGTCGGAACTCATCGGCTGATCCCCCCTGACTGCCGGCGAAACATGATCACTTGGTCAATTCGCCGCGCAACTATGAGTCAGGACAGGATTCGGATCAACTCCCACCGGAGGAGTGTTCTTCCTATGCTGCAATTGCGAAAGGTGAGCGACTGCGTTGCCGATGGGCAAGGTCTAGAATGGCCAGAACACCATTGCCGCGCCACCTGCTGCCAGGGCGCCACCAATGGCGGCCGAACGTGTCGGTCGTTCGCCTTCGAATACCCAAAGCAGCGGCAAGACGGCGATAGGCGTCATTGCGCTGAGGCTGGCGACAATACCTGCCTTGCCGCCGCGTAAGGCGGCCATCTGCAGCGTCATGCCGAGACCCATGCCGATGCTCGCGCTCAGGAAAGCGCGAAGCAGCGTCGGCCGATCCAGGGGCGCTTGTGGCCGTACAGCTGAAATCGGCAGCAGCCTCAGCAGCAGCAGGCCCAACACGGCGAATGAGACGCGAAGAAAAGTGGCAGCTAAGGGCTGCACACCGGCGGCAATAGCCGGTTTGGCAAGGAGCGTGCCCGACGCCTGGCCAAGTGCAGCAAGAAGACCAAGCGCTATGCCCGCCCAACTATCCATTTTCGGCACATGAGGCGATGCGCCTTGGGGTCGGGAAAGAACAGCGCAATAGATCCCGCCGAAGATCATCGCCATGCCGCACAGCTCATGAGCGGCCAATCTGTCGCCCAGGAAAACCCAGGCAAGAAGGGCTGTGAAGGGTGCTGCGAGGGCGAAGAGAACGGATGTGCGTCTTGGTCCAAGACGCGCCATGGCGCCGTAGAGCGCGGTATCTCCGACGACGATGCCGACCAGGCCTGAGATGGCAAGAGATAAGATCGTGCCACTGTGCAAGCCGGACATCATGTTGAGTTCAAAAGGGAATGGCGCCAGAAGCGCGCAGAGCAGGAGCATGCGCCAGCGCGTGAATGCCAGCGCGCCGATGCGCCTGCTGGCCGGCGTGGCGAGCAAGCCGCTGATCGCGAAGCAAAAGGCTGTGCCGATCGCTAAGGTTTCGATGGGTAACAATGGACGACCCAAAAATATCAAATCTAGCTGCGGTTGGCAGAATTCCAATCGTTTGGTATCATTGAACAGAGTTTAATAAATAATCGGAATTTCCGAATGATTGACCTGTTTGATCTGCGCCTTGTCGAAACCGCGAAACTGGTTGCCCGGAACGGCGTGCGGCAAACCGCAGAGCAACTGGGGCTGAGTCAGTCGACCGTCAGCGAACGGCTACGCAACCTCGAAATGGGATTGGGTGTCGATCTCTTCATGCGGCAAGGGCGCGGTGTTGAGCCGACGCCGGCCGGACAAAGGCTGCTCTCCTATGCTGATCGACTGCTCGACCTTGCCCATGAAGCGGCTAGCGCGGCCCGGAACGATGCAAGGTCAGACCGGCTTCGCGTAGGCGCCGTTGAGAGCCTCCTTGCCTACCGGTTGACACCGGTCATTGAAGGACTTCGCCGCCAGCGACCTACCATGCTGCTGGAAATGGCCGTGAGCCAATCACCGAATCTGGTTGAGGAAGTCGGTGGCGGCAAGATCGACGTCGCCTTCGTCGTGATGCCGAAGTTGCATCGGCGTGGACTGCTCGTCAGGCCGATCGAACCCACCGAAATCGTGCTGCTGGCCTCTCCCACTCACCCGTTGAGCGCCAGTCGGCTGGTGCGACCGGTAGATCTCGCCGATCAATACCTGTTCCTGTCGGAGCCTGGTTGCAGCTATCGCCTGGAAATTGAATCCAGTCTGCGGCGCGCTGGCGTGCAGCCGCGGCAAGTGACGAGCTTCAGCAACGTCGAAGCCATCAAGCGGAATGTCGAGACGGGGGTGGGGATCACCTTCCTTCCTCGCTATGTTGCTACCGCCGAAATCGCCGCCGGCAAGCTTGCTGTATTACCGTGGCGATCCGCTCAGCTTGCATTGTGGATTCAGATGGTGGTCCTGCAGGCCAACGCACAACGACCGGCCATCCGTGACCTTCTCGCCCAGATAAGAGTCCCGGCACCCAAATAGCGAAGTGGCCTTAGCCGGACCAAAGCTCCGCGTGCTGGAAGCGGTGGATGCGACCGAAACCGGCAACCAGCAGAGCCTCGGCAACGGCAAAGCGGTAGAAGCGGAAATCCTTGAAATCGGCATACATCGCCGCTTCCGGCCGGGCGGCAAGGTAGCTTGCCCGGTGGGCGGGATCGGCGGTTGCCGAGACTTCGCCGAGCAGGGTCACCCGGGGTCCCGTCAACGGCTCGCCCATGCCGCCGGTCCCGTCGAAGAGCAGGGACGCCAGCGGGCTGTTCCCGAGATTCCGCACATGGTCGGAGAGGTCGGAGAGCAGCAGGATCGGCATGCCGCCCGCGTCGAGGGCGGGTACGGTGAGGCTCACGGATGGGTAGTCGCGGCCTTCACGGCGGGCGAGGGTGCCGAAAGCGGCCTTCGGCAGCTGCATGAGGCGGCGAATTTCGGCTTTCGGATCAATGGGTTCGTTCATGATCAGTATCCTGGCGGAGTAACGCGCAGGTGCCTGCCGGCCGTGCGACAGAATCGAACGGCGCCAAGCACTTGGCCTAGTAATTGTGCCGATTGCGCCCCATTTCTGTCATCATTGGCGGCAATCTTGGCAATGTCCGCTGAATTCTATACTGGTTCGCACGCCAAGGAGGAAACCCGTGCCGCAGACGATTGCGCTGGTCGATGATGATCGCAACATCCGGACCTCGGTCACGATAACGCTGGAAGCCGAGGGCTTTGCCGTTCGCACCTATAGCGACGGCGCAGATGCCCTGCGCGGTCTTACCCAGCAGCCGGTCGATTTGGCCGTCCTCGATATTAAAATGCCGCGCATGGACGGGATGGAAC
>CAZUAL010000389.1:0-3290 GCA_964618305.1 uncultured Dongia sp.
CGGTCTGGGCCTTGATGGTGATGCCGCGCTCGCGCTCGATGTCCATGGAATCGAGCACCTGCTCCTTGCCCGCCATTTCGCGATCGGACAGCCCGCCCGTCATCTGGATCAGGCGGTCGGCCAGCGTCGATTTGCCATGGTCGATATGGGCGACGATGGAGAAGTTGCGGATGTTGGAAATGGGGACGGTCGTCATGGCGGGCGGGATAGCACCCGCGACCCTCTTGGGGCAACCATTATGGGGCCGTTTCCAGGGCGGTTTTCTTCACCTGAAGCTGATTTCACTCGCGCCAAAAAACCGCTACGCAGGAGGCATGTCGACAGCCTCATTTTCGACCAAGGCCGCGCGCGCCAGACCCCGATTGTCGTTTCGCCGGCCGGCCGCGTGGCTTTACCTGCGCGCCGTCGATCTCGACAGTGGGCCGTGGCTCGTGGTCGGCTTTGCGCTTGCGCATGCCGTGCTGTGGACGCTGATCCTGATCAATCTCAAGGCGGCGCAGGACGTCCACATGGACGTCGCCGAAGCCTTTGCCTGGGGGCAGAAACTGCAGTGGGGCTATGGCAAGCATCCGCCCTTGTCGGGCTGGGTGGCCGGCGTCTGGTTCAAGCTGTTTCCGGTGCGGGACTGGTCGACCTATGCGCTCGCCATGGCAACGGTGTCCTGCGGCATGGTGATTTCCTGGTTCACGGCACTGCACGTCGTGGACCGGCGGCGCGCGTTCTTCGTCGTCGTGATGCTCGCGCTCTACCCGATCTTCAATTTCAAGGGTTTCAAATACAACGCGGACCTGCTCCAGCTCGTGACGCTGCCGCTGCTGGTGCTCGCCTATCTTCATGCCTTCGCCAGGCGTGACGTGCGCTCGGGAATATGGCTCGGTCTGGCCGGCGCGCTGGCGCTGCTGACCAAATACTGGGTCGTGACCATGATCGGCGCCATCGGACTTACCGCGCTGATCCATCCCGAGCGGCTGCGCCTTCTCTCCTCACCCGCGCCATGGGTTGCGATCGCAACCCTCGTCGTGGCGCTGATCCCGCATCTGGTCTGGCTGAAGCAGGCGGACTTCGCACCCTTCGCCTATGCCGGCGACGTGTATGCGCATGTCACCCGCGAGACGGTGGGGCATCTGGTGATCGGCTATTTCCTGCACAATCTGGCGCTGCTGGCTGCACCGCTGGCGCTCGCGCTGCTGGCGTTGGCCTTGGGGCGTCGGTGGTGGTCGGCGGCTGCCGTTGTTGCGCGAACCTGGGCACGCGGGCCGAATCCGGGTGTAAACCTCGCTCAGGCGCTGAACGTCTGGGTCATTCAGTTCATCGTGGCGATCGGTCCGCCGCTCGGCGCCCTGTTCTTCGTCGTCTACCTGAAGACGGATTGGGGAATATCGCTGTTCTTCCTGACCCCGCTGGCATTCGCGGCGATTCCGGTGCTGCGGATCCGGCGCCTTGCGCTGTTCAACATTTCGCTCATCTGGCTGGCGATCACGCTTGCGGTGCTGGCAGCTTCGCCGTGGATTGCCATGCAGGAAATGATCGCCAATTCCGGCGGGCCGTGGACCTATGTGGCGCGATCGGAACTGGCGCGCGAGTTGACGCAGGCATGGCACTCGCGCTTCGGCACGCGATGGGCCGTTGCCGTCGGCAACATGGATGTCTCCAATCCCTTCACCTTCTACAGTCCGGATCATCCCGCGCCATTGCTCCCGGGGGACGACTGGTCGGCGGGTTTGACCTCCCTGGAAGAGGCGCGGCGGCTCGGCTTCATCGGCGTGTGCGACACCGCAACCGACTGGAACCTGCCGGCCTGCGAGGACTGGATGGCCAGGAACGCGGCCAATGCCGAACGTTTGCTGATGACGACGCGGCGATTCTATCGCGGGCATCCGGGGCCGTCGCGGGTGTGGAAGATCTATATCGTGCCGCCGGCGAAATAACGCCGGGGTTCAAAGGGGGGACTGACCATGGATCTCGATCTTTCAGGCAAACTGGCGCTCGTCACCGGCTCCACGCGCGGCATCGGGCTTGCGGCTGCGAAGGGGCTTGCCGGGATGGGAGCCGAGGTCATCGCCAACGGGCGCGACCGCGGCGCGGTGGATGGAGCAATCGAAGAGATCAGAAAGCTCGCGCCGAAGGCGAAGCTGCATGCGGCGGTCTTCGATCTCGGCGGCGCCGAGGGCTGCGCGGCGATCACAAAGCAGTTCCCCGAGGTCGATATCCTCGTCAACAATCTCGGCATCTATGAGCCGAAGCCGTTCTTCGAGATCGAGGACGCCGACTGGTCGAAGATGTTCGAGGTCAACGTCATGAGCGGGGTGCGGCTCACGCGGCACTACCTGAAGCGGATGGTGGACGACAAGCACTGGGGCCGCGTCGTGTTCGTCTCCAGCGAGTCCGGCATCTTCGTGCCGAAGGAGATGGTGCATTACGGCTTCTCCAAGGCCGCGCAGCTCTTCATCGCGCGCGGCGCTGCCGAGTACACCAAGGGCACCAACGTCACCGTGAATTCGGTCTTGCCCGGGCCGACCTGGGTCGAGATGGCACCGACGCGTCTTGCCGCACGCGCCAAGAACATGGGAACGACGGTCGAGGATCTCGTTGCCCGCACATTCTCGGAGCGGCGGCCGGCCTCGCTGTTGCAGCGCTACGCCAAGCCGGAAGAGGTCGCTAACCTGATCTGCTATCTCTGCTCGAAGGCCTCGAGCGCCACCAATGGCGCCGCGCTGCGGGTGGACGGCGGTATCGTCACCAATCCGTTCTGAGAGAGGCTCGGATCCGAGCGAGGCTCAGATGCCTTCTTCGTTGAACTTGTCCGCCACCAGCGTCGCGATGGCATCGAGCGCAGCCTGAGCCTCGGGCCCCCTCGCGGAAACGAGGATCGTGGTGCCGGGTCCGGCCGACAGCATCATCAGGCCCATGATCGAGGTGCCGCCGACGGTTTCACCGCCGCGGGTCACCCAGACCTCGGCTTCGAACTTCTCGACCATCTGCACGAACTTGGCCGATGCCCGCGCATGCAGGCCGCGCTTGTTGACGATCGCAAGTTCGCGGGAAATCGCATCGGGCGGCACCGCCGCTCCGGCATTGTTGGTAGGGGCCGCGTCGTCGCTCATTTGCCGGCAAGCACGCGGCTGGCGATGGTGACGTATTTGCGGCCGGCTTCCTGGGCCATGGCGATCGCGTCGGGCAGCGACCGCTCCTCGCGCACCTTGGCGAGCTTGACCAGCATGGGAAGATTGATGCCTGCGAGCACTTCCACCTTGGGACGGCTCATGCAGGAGATGGCGAGGTTGGAGGGC
>CAZUAL010000390.1:0-3282 GCA_964618305.1 uncultured Dongia sp.
CACCACCTCGCGCACACGGTCGGCGCTGCCGATATTGCCGGGGTTGATGCGCAGGCACGCAGCCCCCGCTTCCGCCGCCTCGATGCCGCGCTTGTAGTGGAAATGGATGTCCGCAACGATCGGCACCGAGACCTGCTTGACGATCTCTTTCAGCGCCTTGGTCGAGTCTTCGTCGGGGCAGGAAACGCGCACGATATCGGCGCCCGCTGCCGCTGCGGCATTCACCTGCGCCACCGTGCCGGCCACGTCCGTCGTCAGCGTGTTGGTCATGGTCTGCACGCTGATCGGCGCGTCGCCGCCGACCAGGACATTGCCGACCCGGATCTGGCGGGATTTGCGGCGCTGGATATCGCGATAGGGCCGGACGCTCATGTTTCGATGTCGCTCATTCTGGCTGAAGGTGCCTGCCGCCGGCGGCACCTGCCGCCAGCCTCAATTCGACCAGGCAACCCTGGTGGCTCAATTGCGGGTGAAGATGCGCTGCCCGCGCCAAAAGATCAAGTCCCGGCACGGGTCCCGCACGGCAACGGCGGACAGGAATAGTCCGTCAGTTCAAGGGGTTACTGGCTACGCTGGGAAACGTCATCCAGCTTGACGCCGCGCTTGACCACGCCGACCGAGCCCAGGGCCGGCTGCGCCTTGCCATTGACCTCGATCACGACACCGCCGGCATTGCCGGTATTCATGGTCAGGCCCGCCTGATCCGGCACGGCGAACGTCTCGCCCGCCCGCAGGATGCGCTGCAGGACCACTGCGTCATTGGCGTCGAAGATCTCCACCCAGGAATCCTTGGTGGCACGCAGGACGACACGCTTGCCGGGCGTTGCCGGCGCTGCTGCCATCTCAGGCGTCGCCACGGCCGGAACTTCAGCCTCGTCAACCGGTGCCGCAGCCGTTTGGGCGGGTGCCGCCGGAACATTGCTCGCGGCAGGCTGGGCCGACGCGGGCTGCGCTTCCGGCACAGGCGCCGCTGCCGGTTGAGCTGCCGGAGCCGCAGCGGGGACTGCGGTTTCGGCCGGGGTTGCCACCGGAATTGTCGCTGGTGTGGCGGCTGGCGCGGCGGCGATCGACGCTACGGGCGCCGGAACAGCCGGGGTCTCAGCCGGTGCACTCGTCTGCGCCGCTCCCGCTTGGGGAGCTGTCGCGTCTGCTGCCGGAACCGTAACCGCCTCGGCCGGGGCAGAGGCCGCAGCCGGTGCTGGCTGCTGGATTGCTGGAATTTCGGCCGGTGCCTGGGTCGGCGTTTGCGCCGCCTGGGCGCTGGCCGGTGTGCTGCCGACGTCGCTCGCGGGAACCGCGGCGCCGCTCTGGCCTTCCTGCGTGGCGGGTGCTTCCTCGCCACTGCCGGTCTGCTTCTTCATGAATTCAGGGACTTGGTCGATCAAGTCGATCCCCGTCCCGCCAGGCTGGGATGCCATGTACCAGCCGCCCACCAGGGCGCCTAGGACCAAAAGGCTAACGACGAGAACGGCGCCGCCCGGGAAATGCTTATGCTCGACCTGGTCGACCGGCCAGATCAGCTGGTTCTGGCGCGAGCGGCGCGCCAGCTCGTCGCGGTAGTCGCCAACGACGCTGTTGCCGTCGAGGCCGAGATAATCGGCATAGGCGCGCACGAAACCCACGGCGTAGGCGGTGCCGGGGAGATCCTGCAGGCGGCCATCCTCGATGGCGGAGATATAGACGGCACGGATGCGGAGCTGGCGCGCGACGGTCGGGATGTCCCGACCCAATTCCTCACGGCGCCTGCGCAACAGGGCGGCAACGCCATCCTCGCTGCGTTCATCAATGTACTCGTTCGGTTCGACCCCGAACATTCCCACTTTACGATTGGCCATAGCGATCCTAGTTACCGCCCTCGCCCCCCGCAGCCCGAAGCAAAAGGCCACGCCGAGTCAATTACTTATATAGCTTCCCGGAAGTTTAATCGCAATCGCCTTTCAGCTTGGGGATGCAAGGGAATCGCAAAAACGCACACCTTCGGGCGATGCCGCACCTGCTAAATGGCGACACCATGGTCGCGGGCGAAGGCGCGCAAGGAGGAGCGCATGTCCGGTCCCCGCAAGGGTCCGAGCGCGCTCATATAGGCCCGGAGCTGGCCTAGATCGAGGCTCCGGATCATCGCCCGCACGGGGCCGATTGCCGGCGGCACCATTGAGAGCGTCCGCATGCCCGACGCCAGCAGCGCCATCGCATCCAAGGGATCACCCGCCATCTCGCCGCAGACGCTGATCGTCTTCTTGTGCCGCGCGCCGGCCTCGATGATGCCGGCAATGAGACGCTGGAAGGCGGGCGAGAGCGTATCGTAGCGGCCGTGCAATTGCGTGTTGCCGCGATCGGCGGCGAAGACGAATTGCGCGAGATCGTTGCTGCCGATCGACAGGAAGTCGACGCGCGAAAGAATCTCGTCGAGCTGCCAATAGAGCGCCGGCACTTCGAACATCGCACCGACGCGCACCGATTCAGGCAGCACGCCACCCTTCTCTTCCGCGCGCTGCAGTTCCAGATCGAGTATCTCCTTGGCGCCGTCGAACTCTTCGACCAGCGAGACCATCGGGAACATCACGTTGAGCGCGCGGCCGCCGGCAGCAAGAATCATCGCGCGCAATTGCTGGCGCAGCATCGCCGGCCGGTCGAGCGAGATGCGAAGCGCGCGCCAGCCCATCGCCGGATTTTCCTCGGCATCGCGATGCCAATAGGGCAGCACTTTGTCGGAACCGATGTCGAGCGTGCGGAAGATGACCGGCTTGCCGCCGGCGCCATCGAGCACGCGGGCATAGACATCGCGCTGGCGGGCCACGTCGGGAAAGGAATGCGCCACCATGAACGTCACTTCGGTGCGGTAAAGGCCTATTCCAGCGGCATTTGTCGCATCAAGCTGCGGCAGGTCGATGAGCAGCCCGGCATTGATCATGAGGCTCACCGCGACCCCATCCTTGGTGACGACGGGCAGGTCGCGGTCGGCGGCATAGGAAGCCTCGCGCGCCTGCAGCGCGTTCATGCTGGTGGCGAATGTCTGCAGGATATCTTCCGACGGACGCAGGAAGATCTGGCCGTTTTCGCCGTCGAGGACGAGCGGATCACCCGCCTGCACCTTCGTCATCAATCCGGCGCAATGGCCGAGCAGCGGGATGTTGAGCGCGCGCGCGACGATGGCGACGTGCGAGTTCGCCGTGCCCTCTTCCATCACGACGCCTTTGAGGCGCCGCCGGTCATAATCGAGCAGTTCCGCCGGCCCCATGTTGCGCGCGACGATGATCGCGTTCTCCGGCAGATCGCGCGCCG
>CAZUAL010000391.1:0-3272 GCA_964618305.1 uncultured Dongia sp.
GCCCTGATAGCGGGGTGCCTTTGCAAATCGGCCGATCAGGGCGAGGCTTTGGCCATGTCCGACCTTGTCGTAGTGATGAACAAGGGCAAGATCGAGCAGCGCGGTGCGCCGGCAGAAGTCTACGAGCATCCGCGGTCGGAGTTCGTTGCCAACTTTCTCGGCAACGCGAACTTCATCCCTGGAACGGTGGTAGCGGTGAACGGTGGCCGGGTAAGCGTGGCGCTCGCTGATGGTGCCAGGCTTGACGTGGTCGATGCTGCCCGCGCCTTGCAGGTTGGGGAAAAGGTCAACGTCATCGTGCGCGCCGAGAAGATCGAGCTTGGTGCAGGCAATCTCGGTGGCACGATCGTGGCGGTCGACTACCTCGGCGCGACCGCGCGCTATGACGTGGCGCTTGCCTGCGGCCAAAAGGTCGTCGCATTGGCGACGATCCGGGACGGCGCAAGGCAGGTTGGCGATGCCGTCTCGCTGGCAATCGCAGCAGAGCATTGCCGAATTCTATAGTGAAGGCCTAAATCCCCTAGCGGCGCATGGTCTTGGTTGACGTGCCCGGTGCGAGCCATCATTTCATAGGCGGTGGTTGACCGCGTCGGCGTCCTGTGGTGCAAGTCGGCCAGCAGCTGGAAGGCAGGGTCCTGATGTCCCAATTCGATTACGATCTCTTTGTCGTCGGCGCCGGTTCAGGCGGCGTGCGCGCTGCGCGGGTCGCGGCCAGCTATGGCGCCAAGGTAGCGATTGCCGAGGAAAGCCGCGTCGGCGGGACATGCGTCATCAGGGGCTGTGTGCCGAAGAAGCTTCTCTCCTATGCCGCCCACTTTCATGAAGATTTCGAGGATGCGCGCAATTACGGCTGGTCGGTCGGCGAGTCCAGCTTCGATTGGGCGACGCTCATCGCGAACAAGGACAAGGAGATCGACCGGCTGAATGGCATCTATAAGAAGCTGCTCGCCGGATCGAAAGTCGATCTGCTGGAAAGCCGCGCTATTCTTACCGACCCGCACACCCTCGATGTGGGCGGCAAGCGCGTCACGGCAAAGCATATTCTGATTGCCGTCGGCGGCTGGCCGGAACGGCCCCATATCGCCGGTATCGAACATTCGATCACCTCGAGCGAGGCGTTCCATCTGCGGCACCTTCCCGAGAGAATTGCCATCGTCGGCGGTGGCTACATTGCCGTTGAGTTTGCCGGCATCTTCAATGGTCTTGGATCCTATGTGACGCAGCTCTATCGGGGCGAGCAGATCCTGCGTGGCTTCGATGATGACGTTCGCCAGTTCCTCGCGGCAGAGATTGCCAAGAAAGGCATCAACCTGCGGACGCGCATCGAGGTGGTTCGCATCGAGAAGGCGGGGCAGGAGCTGAAACTCCATCTCACGGATGGCGAGGTGCTGGAATGCGACGCCATCATGTACGCCACCGGCCGCCGTCCGAAGACCGCGGGCATGGGGCTTGCCGAGAATGGTGTCGCACTCAAGCCGGATGGCACGATCATCGTCGATGCCGACTCCCGCACCAGCGTGCCGCACATTCATGCGATCGGCGATTGCACCGACCGGGTGAACCTGACGCCGGTCGCGATCCGCGAAGGCCATGCCTATGCCGACACCATCTTCGGCAACAAACCTTGGCAGGTCGATCATTCCAACATCGCCTCGGCTGTCTTCAGCCATCCGCCAGCAGGTGTCGTCGGCCTCTCGGAGGCGGAGGCGCGCGCTGAGGGGCGAGAGCTCGACATCTACAAGGCCGATTTCAAGCCGCTGAAGCACACACTGTCCGGGCGTGACGAGCGGACCCTGATGAAGCTCGTGGTCGACAGGAAGAGCCAAATCGTCCTGGGCGTGCATATGGTGGGCGTTGATGCGCCGGAGATCATCCAGGCGATCGCCATCGCCGTGAAGATGGGTGCCACCAAGCAGCAGTTCGATGCCACCGTTGCCGTGCATCCAACCGCCGCCGAGGAATTCGTCACCATGCGGACGCCCGTTTAGTCATGAAAACGACCCATTCAAGTCAATGAATCTTATTTATATCAATGAGTTAGACGGGCGATGTGCATAATTTGCGCGAGCCGGCCATAAATCTTATATAGAATGCCGACTTGAAGCCGCCGCGGAGCCGTTCCGGGTGGTCCCTTGGCTAGAGGCAGATGATGAGCACGAAATGGTCGCCGGAGAGCTGGCGCGAGAAGCCGATCTCCCAGGTTCCGCAATATCCCGATGCCACGAAGCTGGCGTCGGTCGAGGAGCGCCTGCGCGCCTATCCGCCGCTCGTTTTTGCCGGCGAGGCGCGGCGCCTGACGGAAGCCCTGGGTGACGTGGCGGAAGGCAAGGCTTTCCTGCTGCAATGCGGCGATTGCGCCGAGAGCTTTGCTGAGTTCTCTGCCAACAACATCCGCGACACGTTCCGCGTGCTGCTGCAGATGGCTGTCGTGCTGACCTTCGGCGCTGCCATGCCGGTGGTGAAGATCGGCCGCATGGCCGGCCAGTTCGCCAAGCCGCGCTCGGCACCGACGGAAGTGATCGACGGCGTCGAGTTGCCGAGCTATCGCGGTGACAATATCAACGGCATCGAATTCACGGCGGCAGCACGCATTCCGGACCCGGAGCGGCTGCTCCAGGCCTATCACCAGGCGGCGGCAACGCTCAACCTGCTGCGCGCCTTCGCGCAAGGCGGTTTTGCCGACCTCCATAAGGTGCATCGCTGGAATCTCGATTTCGTGGCCGACAGCCCCTTGGGCCATCGCTACAAGGAACTCGCCGATCGCCTCTCCGAGACGCTGGAATTCATGGCGGCTTGCGGCTTGACGTCTGAGAATGTCCCGCAGATCCGCGAGACCGAATTCTTCACCAGCCACGAAGCGCTGATGCTCAACTTCGAGCAGGCGCTGACGCGCGTCGATAGCCTCACCGGCAAATGGTACGGCTGCTCGGCGCACATGCTGTGGATCGGTGATCGTACACGGCAAGCGGAAGGTGCTCATATCGAGTACATGCGCGGCATCCAGAACCCGATCGGCCTCAAATGCGGGCCGACGATGGACCCGGATGATCTCCTGCGCTTGATCGATATCCTCAACCCGCAGAACATTCCGGGCCGCCTCACACTCATCGCCCGCATGGGTCACGACAAGGTCGAGCAGAAGCTGCCGCCGCTGGTGCGCGCGGTGAAGCGGCATGGCGCCAAGGTCGTGTGGTCGTGCGACCCGATGCACGGCAACACGGTGAAATCCTCGAACGGTTACAAGACGCGTCCCTTCGACCGCATCCTGAGCG
>CAZUAL010000392.1:0-3267 GCA_964618305.1 uncultured Dongia sp.
CCCTTCAAGGCCGCATAGCGCGCATACATGCGAAAGAGCATCGCCGCGAAGAGGGCCGCTTCCTCGCCGCCGGTGCCGGCGCGCACTTCGAGGATGGCGTTCCTGGCATCCGCCTCGTCCTTTGGCAGAAGTGCAACCTTCACTTTCTGCTCAAGCTCCGGCAGGCGTCTCTTGAGGTCGGCGAGTTCTTCCTCGGCCAATGCTTTCATGTCGGCATCGGCGCCACTATCGGCGACCATCGCGGTGAGATCGGCGATTTCCTTGTCCGTCTTCTGCAAATCCCGGATCGTCTCGACGACCGGGCCGAGATCCGAATATTCCTTCGAGAGACGCGCGAAATCCTGCGCGTCCTTCTGCCCGCCAGTCGCCAGCAGCGCCGATAATTCTTCGTGCCGCTTGACCACCCGGCCAAGCTTTTCGCGAAACGACATTTGCTTCTCTTACTTCATCTTCTCGGCAGCTAAAGCCCCTCTCCCCTCGCGGGAGAGGGGCTGGGGTGAGGGGGATAAGAACCCAAAGCTCCCGTGCTAATTCTCGTCCAGCCCGAAGAGCCGTCGTGCGGCCGCGTCGAGCGATTTTTCCGGTTGTTCGCGCTTCAAGGCCTGGATTGGCTGATGCAGCAGACGGCCGATCAGCCGGTGGCCGAGTTCCGCGGCGCTCATCTGCGGGTTCTCGGCCAGAAGCGCATCGCGCTCCGCCTCGAAGCGGGCGCGGAGCCGCGTCACCGTATCAGCCGCGCCCCGTTCGGCGAGCGCGCGGCGGAATTGCATCAGTTCCGCATCGATGACACCGTAAGCCGCTGTTTGCGCATCGGCCCGCTCCTTGCGGCCGGTCATCGCCAGCCGCTCCAGATCCTCGAAGCCGTAGCGGAATGCATCGTCGATCTTGTCGATCGCCGGGTCGACATCGCCCGGCACGGCAAGATCGACGATGAGGATCGGGCGGCGGCGGCGTTTCTTCAAGGCGGCCGCGATCATGGGCGCCGTCACCACATAGGAAAGGCTGTCGAGCGCCGTCACGACGATATCGGCGTCGACAAGCGCCTCCGGAAGCTGTTCCGGCCCGTAAGCGTGGGCCTGGCGACGGTTCGCCATTTCGCGCAGCCGCATGGCCTGCGGATGCATGACGGCCCAGCGCTTGACACCGACCTCGGCAAGCTGATCGGCGACGAGTTCGCCCAGATCGCCATCGCCGATGAGAAGCGCCGACACCTTGTCGAGCCGGCCATGCACCTGCCGGCCAAGCTTCACCACGCAAGCCGCCATGGAGACAGATTGTGCGGCGATGTCCGTTTCGCTGCGCACGCGCTTGGCAGCGGCGAGCGCCGCCTGAATGACGGCATCGAGATCGGAACCGGTCATGCCGGCGCGCGTCGCCAGCCGGTAGGAATCCTTGATCTGACCCAGCACCTGCGGCTCGCCAACCACCTGGCTCTCGAGGGAGGCGGCAACGGCAAAGGCGTAGCGCATGGCGGCTTCGTCGCTCAATGCATGAAGCTGCGCCTTGATCTCACCCACCGCCTGCCCGGCCGCTTCAGCGATCAGCGCGTCAATCCCCGCCACGGCCCGCTCCGCATCGTCGACGGCGGTCCACACTTCGCAGCGGTCACAAGTCGCCACCACCATGGCCTGATCCAGGCCGATGTCGCGGCAACGCGACAGCAAGCGCAGGGCATCCGATTCGTCGCCCTGCAAATGGTCGCGCAACAGGATCGGCGCCTTGCGGTGTTCGGCACCCACCACCAGGAATGTGCGCGGCCCTATCCCAAGCAGATCACCGATAGGCGGCGAGCGCCGCTTCCAGCTCGTTGAGGTTGACAGTCTTCTGTTCGCCGGTGTCGAGAATCTTGAGGCCGGCCTCGCCGCGCGCCAGCTCGTCATCGCCCAGGATGATGGCTACGGCCGCTTCGATCTTGTTGGCCCGCTTCATGCGCTTGCCCATGTTGCCGCTGAAGCCGAGATCGACCAGGAAATCTTTGCGGCGCAACTCACCGGCGATCTCTGCGGCTCTGCGCTCGGCCGCCTCACCGAGCGGCACGATCGCGATGGGTCGCGGCGCCGGTGGCGTTTCCTGGAGCAGCATGGCGCAGCGTTCGACACCGCTCGCCCAGCCGACACCCGGCGTTTCCGGCCCACCCATCATGCCGACGAGGCCGTCATAGCGGCCACCCGCCAGCACCGTCTTCTGCGCGCCGAGTTCGGGACAGGTGATCTCGAAGCAAGTGTGGCAATAGTAATCGAGGCCGCGCACCAGACGCGGATTGATGCGGTAGGCGATGCCTAAAGTATCCAGGCCGTCGCGGACGCGGCCGAAGAAATCCTGCGCCTTGGCGCTCAGATAATCCGTGTAGATCGGCGCATTGGCGACGATCTTCTGATCGTTCTCGTCCTTGGAATCGAGTACGCGCAGCGGATTCTTCTCCAGCCGATCGAGACTGTCTTTCGACAAGCGGTCGCGGAAGTCGTTGAGATAGTCGATGAGCACGCGGCGATAGGCCTGCCGACTGGGGCTGTCACCCAGCGTATTGAGTTCCAGCTCACAGCGGTCCCAGGCCCCAATGCGGCGCAGGAACTCGACGCCGATCGCGATCACCTCGACATCGCCGCCCGGCTCCTTGACGCCCAGGAGCTCGACGCCGGTCTGATGGAACTGGCGCAGGCGTCCCTTCTGCGGCCGCTCATAGCGGAACATCGGGCCGACATAGAAATATTTGAGAGGCAAATGTTGCGAGAGCCCGCCGGAAATGAGGGCGCGGGCGACACCCGCCGTCCCTTCCGGGCGCAACGTCACCGTTTCGCCGCCCTTGTCGGTGAAGGTGTACATCTCCTTGGTGACGACGTCGGACGTGTCGCCCAGCGTGCGCTTGAACACCTCGGAGAATTCGAAGATCGGGGTTGCGACTTCCTGGTACCCGAAGCAAAGGGCGGCGCGGCGTGCCGTGTCGGCCACCTGGCGGAAGCGCCGCATATCTTCGGGCAACAGATCGTGGGTGCCGCGCACCGGCTGCAAGGCTGACATTTCTGAGGTGTTCCGGATGGTCTGGTCGTAGGACGGATTGATCGGGGAGATCGGCGAAGGTTGGCAGCTGTTTGAAAGTGGTCCGCTACTCGGCGGCTTCCGCCTTCTTGGCTTCCTCGATCGCCGCGGCCTTCTGCTCGATGAGCTCGGCCATATGCTCGACGATGTCCTGGTCCTTCAGCCGATGGTGCTGATTGCCGGCGATATAGACCATATGCGTGTTGTTGCCGCCGCCGGTGAAGCCGATAT
>CAZUAL010000393.1:0-3267 GCA_964618305.1 uncultured Dongia sp.
GCCCTGGGCAGCGGCATGCGCTACCTGGTCGACCGCGGTTTCGGCCTCGGCGATCCCAGGATTCTCGACGAGACCGTGCTGGCGCTTTTCTGCGTCACCGTGCTGTTGGCCCTGGCCACCTATGTGCGCTTCTATTTCGTGACCTGGGTCGGCGAGCGCGTCGTCGCGGACATCCGCAAGGAGGTCTTCGACCATATCATCAGCCTTTCCCCCGGCTTCTTCGAGGTGACGCGCACGGGCGAGGTGATCTCGCGCCTCACCACCGACACGACGCTGCTGCAGACGGTGGTCGGCTCGTCCGCCTCGATCGCGCTCAGGAACACGATCATGATGGTGGGCGCCGCGGTGATGCTCTTCATCACCAGCCCGAAGCTCACCGGCCTCGTCTTCCTGGTCGTTCCCTTCGTCGTTGCGCCGATCATCATCTATGGCCGCAAGGTGCGCGTCCTGTCGCGCCTGTCGCAGGACAAGATCGCGGAGGTTTCCGCCGACGCCAATGAATCGCTCTACGGCATCCGCACGGTGCAGGCCTTCGCCCACGAGCGGGAGGAACGCAAGCGCTTCGGCAGCCGCGTCGAGGAAGCCTTCGGCGCCGCCACCGACCGCATCCGCGCGCGGGCGCTGCTGACCGCCCTCGTCATCCTGCTCATCTTCGGCGCGATTTCGATCGTGCTGTGGATCGGCGGCGCCGACGTGCTTGCCGGCAAGATCTCGGCCGGGCAGCTGTCGGCCTTCGTCTTCTACGCGATCGTCGTCGCCGGATCGCTCGGCGCCATCACCGAAGTGGTGGGCGACCTGCAGCGTGCCGCCGGCGCCATGGAGCGCATCATAGAGCTCCTCAACACCAAACCGGTCATCACCGCGCCGCCGTTGCCCAAGCATCTGCCGAAGCCGCTTGCCGGCCGCATCAAGTTCGAGAACGTCACCTTCCACTATCCGTCGCGGCCCGAGCAGAAGGCGCTCGACCGCTTCACCCTGGCGATCGAGCCCGGCGAGACGGTCGCCATCGTCGGCCCGTCGGGCGGCGGAAAGACCACGGTGATGCAGCTGCTCATGCGCTTCTATGACCCGGACGAGGGACAAATCACGCTCGACGGCATCGACATCCGAGACCTGGTGCCGGAGGCCCTGCGTGGGACGATGGGGCTGGTGGCGCAGGATCCGGTGATCTTCTCCTCGAGCGCTGCCGAGAACATCCGCTATGGCCGGCCCGATGCCGACATGGCGGCGATACGCGCCGCGGCCGATGCGGCCCATGCCACCGAGTTCCTGGACCGCCTGCCGCAAGGCTTTGACACGCATCTCGGCGAACGCGGCGTGCGCCTTTCCGGGGGCCAGCGCCAACGCATCGCCATCGCAAGAGCGATCCTGCGCAACCCGACGCTCCTACTTCTCGACGAGGCAACCTCGGCGCTCGATGCCGAAAGCGAGCAGGCCGTGCAGGCAGCGCTCGACAAGCTGATGGTGGGGCGCACTACCTTGGTCATCGCCCACCGCCTGGCGACCGTGCTCAAGGCCGACCGCATCGTCGTCATCGACAAGGGCCGCATCGAGGCGATCGGAACCCATGCCGAGCTCATCCGCCAGGGCGGGCTCTATGCGCGCCTTGCCGAGCTGCAATTCGACCAGCCCGGCAGCCCGAAGGCAGGGGAAGCGGCGTGAAATCCGGCCGCACCGCGCGGCTGTCATTGACGTGCCGATAACGTGCCGGGCACATAGCGGGAGACAGGGTGAATGAGCGCGCCGTCGATCATCGTTGCGGGCGGAACCAATCTCGACATCAAGAGCCGGATCGCTGGCAAGGCCATACCGGGCACGTCGAATCCGGGTGTCACGGAAACCAGCCCCGGTGGCGTCGGTCGCAACATCGCCGAGAACCTGGCGCGCCTCGGCGCCGCCGTGAGATTGCTCACCGTGATCGGTGAAGACGCAACCGGCGACCGGCTGCGCCGCGCGGCGCGCGCGGCCGGCATCGATACCAGCCTGATGCTGCGACGGAGAGGCTCGACCGGCACCTACAACGTGACGCTCGATGCCGCGGGGGAAATGCTGATCGGGGTGAGCGACATGCGCCTCATCGACGCGATGAAGCCCGGCGACATCAATGCGCAGAAGGAGGCGCTGGCATCCGCCGACCTGCTTGTGGCCGACGGCAATCTGCCGCCCGCCTGCCTCAAAGCCCTGCTGCAGATCGCCAAGCGCGCCGAGGTGCCGGTGGTGATCGACCCCGTGTCGGTGCCGAAGGCAGCGCGCCTCAAGCCGCTGCTGGGTGACGGCCTACCCATCGCGGCACTCACACCCAACCGTGACGAACTGGCGGCGCTGACGGGCTTGCCCACCAAGAATCCGCGCGATCTGGCACGGGCCGGGGAACGGCTGCATGATCGAGGGGTCGCCCTGGTCCTGGCCGGGTTGGGAGCCGATGGCTGTTTCCTCTCAAGTTCGGACGAGGGCCAGCATTTCATGGCCGCGCGCAAGGGCGGCGGTCTCAAGGATGTGACGGGTGGCGGCGACGCCATGGTGGCAGGTTTCGCCTTTGAGCTTGCCAGCGGGAAGAAGGCGCTCAGCGCTGCCCGCAAGGGTCAGGAAATGGCGGCAAGGGCCGTGCGGTCGATGGCGAGCGTCGCTGTCGGCAGAAAGGAAAGCAGATGAACCAGTATCTCGACATCGCGTCCGACGTCGCGGCGGCACTGGCGGGAGGCCGCCCGGTGGTGGCGCTGGAATCGACCATCGTCGCCCACGGCATGCCCTTTCCGCAGAATCTCGATACGGCCAAGAATGTCGAGGCGATCGTGCGCGAAGGCGGCGCCGTGCCAGCCACCATCGCCGTCCTGGATGGGCGCTTGAAGGTCGGTCTCAGCGCCGACGAGCTTGCCCGCGTCGCGCAATCGCCCGACATGGTGAAGGCCTCCATCCGCGACATGGCCATCCTGGCGGCGACCGGCGGCAACGGTGCCACCACGGTCGCCAGCACCATGCGCATCGCGGCGATGGCCGGCATCCGCGTTTTCGTCACCGGCGGGATCGGCGGCGTTCATCGCGGTGCCGCCAAGAGCTTCGATATCTCGGCCGATCTTGAGGAGCTGGCGACCAGCAACGTCGCCGTCATCTGCGCCGGCGCCAAGTCGATCCTCGATATCGGCCTGACGCTGGAATATCTGGAGACGGCGGGCGTGCCGGTCGTGACCGTCGGTTCCGACATCTTCCCGGCCTTCTATTCGCGCGACAGCGGCCACAAATCACCCTACAGCGTGGCGGGGCCGGAGG
>CAZUAL010000394.1:0-3261 GCA_964618305.1 uncultured Dongia sp.
CGACGACCAACCTCGACGCCGACGTCTACACCTTCGCCAAGACGGCGGGCCTCTTCGGCGGCGTCAGCTTCAACGGCGCCGGTATCCTGCGCAAGAACGATTGGAACGCCGCCTATTACGGCGCCGGCACCCTGCCGCAGCACATCGTCATCGACCGCAAGGTCTCCAATCCCAACACCAAGGAACTCGTCGACGCGCTCTCGCCCTATTGAGCGAGTCGAACGCGGTGAATCAAAGACTATCTGCCGTCACTTGCGCCCCCCTCCCGACCTCCCCCCTGAAGGTGGGAGGTTCTAGAACGAGGTTGATCGATCCGACTCGTTCCGAAGCCCTCCCACCTTCAGGGGGGAGGGTTGGGTGGGGGGCCGCCACCGCGCGACACCCGCGACGACTTCAATCCCTCAATGCGCCTCTGCCCAGTTGGCCCCCATGCCCGCATCGGCGATGAGCGGGACCGAGACTTCCCACGCCGCAGATGCGCGCCTTCCATCACTTCGCGGGCGACGCGGGCGGACTCATCTATGTCGGCGATGGGCCGATCACGAATGCAGGTTGAGAAAACCAAGCAGAAAATGTAGCGCCACGAGGGCCGCGGATATCGCCGTGGCAATCGCCGCTCGTGCATTGAGAATCTGCGACCGATTGATCGTCACGATGATGCGGTTGAGGTCGCGCGAGTCGAGTTCTTCGTTGCGATCGACCCGGCGCAGTCGTCGGCCGCTTGCTTTCAACCAGAACCAGGCAGAGGCTCCCGTTGAGAGAATGATCAATATGTCGACGAACGCGATCAATGCGCCTCCGCCCAGTTCGCTCCCGTTCCCGCATCAGCGATGAGCGGGACCGAGATTTCCCGGGCTGGCAGATGCGCGCCTTCCATCACTTCGCGGGCGACGCGGGCTGATTCGTCCTTTTCAGCGACCGGCACTTCGAACAGCAATTCGTCATGCACCTGGAGGAGCATGCGGCCCTTGAGGCCGGCATCCCTGAAAGCTGCCGGCATGCGGATCATGGCGCGCTTGATGATGTCGGCGGCCGTCCCTTGCAAGGGCGCGTTGATGGCGGCGCGTTCCATGAAGGAGCGCCGCGCCGGGTTCTTGTCGTTGATCCCCGGCATGTAGCAGCGCCGCCCGAACAGCGTTTCCACATAGCCCTTCTCGCGCGCGAACTTCTTCATCCGGTCCATATAGTCGCGGATGCCGGGATAGCGTTTGAAATAAGCGTCGATATAGGCCTTGGCCTCGCCCTGCCCGATGCCGAGCTGTTGCGAAAGCCCAAAGGCCGAGATGCCGTAGATGATGCCGAAATTGATCGCCTTCGCCTGCCGGCGCACCATCGGATCCATGCCTTCGATGGGAACGCCGAAGACCTGGCTTGCCGTCATCGCGTGAATGTCGGCCCCTTCGCGGAAGGCCTGTTTCAGCGGCTCGATCTCCGCCATCTCGGCGGCCAGGCGCAGCTCGATCTGGCTGTAATCGACCGAGAGCAGGATGTTCCCCGGTTCCGCCACGAAGGCGCGCCGGATCTTCCTGCCCTCTTCCGTGCGGATCGGAATGTTCTGCAGATTGGGATCGGTCGACGCCAGGCGCCCGGTCGATGTGGCAGCCAGCGCGAATGAGGTGTGCACGCGCCCCGTTTCCGCATTGATCGCCTGCGGCAGCGCGTCGGTGTAGGTGCTCTTGAGCTTCGAGAGCTGGCGCCAGTCCAGCACCTTCTGCGGCAGCGGATGGCCGGATGATGTGGCCAATTCCTCCAGGATATCGGCGCCGGTCGCATAGGCGCCGGTCTTCCCCTTCTTGCCGCCGGGGAGCTTCAGCTTGTCGAACAGCACCTCGCCCAATTGCTTCGGCGAGCCGACATTGAATTCCGTGCCGGCGATGTCGTGAATCTCCCGCTCGATCTCACCCATGCGCTGGGCGAAATCCTGGCTGAGGCGCGCCAGTTCGCCGGCATCGATCTTGACGCCGTCGAGTTCCATGCGCGCCACCACCGGAATGAGCGGGCGCTCGATCGTCTCGTAGATCGTGGTGAGCCGTTCGGCGACGAGGCGGGGCTTGAGGAGCTGATGCAGCCGCCAGGTGACGTCGGCATCCTCCGCCGCATAGGCCAGCGCCTTGTCGAGCGGCACATGGTCGAAGGTCACCTGCTGCTTGCCGCTGCCCGCGACGTCGTTGAACTTGATCGTCGTGTGGCCAAGATGCAGTTCAGCGAGCTCATCCATCCCATGCCCGTGGGCGCCGCCTTCCAGCACGTAGGAAATGAGCATCGAATCGTCGATCGGCGCGATGTCGATTCCGTACCGCGCCATCACCGCCATGTCGTACTTGATGTTGTGTCCGATCTTGAGGACAGACGGATCTTCCAAGAGCGGCTTCATCAATGCTACGGCACGGGTGAGATCGATCTGCTTCGGCGCCGCCGTGGCACCGCCCAGCAGATCGCCCGCCGCACCTTGGTGTCCCACCGGCACGTAGCAGGCGCGCCCTGCCTCGATCGCCAGCGAAAAGCCGACGAGCTTCGCCTCATGGATGTTGAGCGAAGTCGTCTCGATATCGAAGGCAAGCGACCCTACCTTGCGCGCTTCCGCGATCCAGCTCTCAAGTGCCGCCTCATCTTGCACCAGTTCATAGCCCTCGCCGATCTTGGCGGCGCTGGCGGCGGCAGGCGACGATGCCAGGGCGGCGCTCGGCGCCGATGTCGCCGTTCCGTCGCTCACAGGTGCTGAGGCGCTGCGGGCGGCCTTGATCGCCGCTTCGCCGAGCCGGGCGTTGAGCTTGGCGGCGAGCGAGCGGAACTCGTTCTTCAGCACGAATTCCATCGCCGCGCCATCGAGTGCGCGCTTGGCGAAGCTCTCCAGCTTCTCTGCGACCGGCACGTCGCGCTTCAGGGTGACGAGCTGCCGGCTGATACGCGCCATTTCGGCATTGCCCATCAAATTCTCGCGCCGCTTGAGCTGCTTGATCTCGCCGGCCTTTTCCAGCAGCGTGTCGAGATCGCCATAGGTGTTGATGAGCTCGGCCGCCGTCTTGAGGCCGATCCCGGGAACGCCCGGCACGTTGTCGGAGGAATCGCCGGCCAGCGATTGCACGTCGACCACCTTCTCCGGGCCGACGCCGAATTTCTCCATCACCTCGTCGCGCCCGATCTTGCGGTTCTTCATCGGATCGAACAGCGAGATGCGATCCTCGACCAGCTGCATCAGATCCTTGTCGGACGAGACGATGGTGACGTCGGCACCGCTTGCCGCCGCCTGCGTCGCATAGG
>CAZUAL010000395.1:0-3256 GCA_964618305.1 uncultured Dongia sp.
GCTCTATACCGAGCGTCAATACGGTATCCTGGAGCTGCATTCCGCCGATCTGGAGCAGCTCAACTTCGCCGGCAATGCGATCCTCAAAGGGATCGGCCGCAAGCCTGAGGACCAGCTCAAGCCGCGCACGCTCTACGCCGACATCATCGACGATGTCGCCGACCAGCACGCAATCATCCTCAACCGGACACGCGAAGCCTCAATGCTGCTGCCCGGCAAGTCGCTGCTGCTCTATGAGCTTGAGCCGGCACTCTTCGCTTCGGTCGCGGCCAACGAGGCCGAGAAGGCGGCGCCCGGCATCACGCTGGTCGATGTGCAGATGATCGGCGCCAGCGGCCGCCTGTTCATCGCCGGCACGCGCAAGGAATGCGAACGCGCCCGCGACCGGATCGACGAGGTGCTGGGCAGCATTGTCGGCCGGTCGGGCAAGGCGTGACCCTCCCCTAGCGCTGGGCGCGCTCCCAATCCGGGTGAATCCAGATCGGGGCGTCGCTCGCCGGCAGGGGCTGTCGCCCGCGGATCATGTCAGCGGCCTTTTCCGCGATCATGATGGTGGGTGCGTTGGTGTTTCCGCTGACGATGCGCGGCATGATCGAGGCATCGACCACGCGCAGTCCGGCGATGCCATGTACCTTCAACTGATCGTCGACGACGGCGAGCTTCTCGGTCGCCGCACCCATCTTGCAGGTGCCGACCGGGTGATAGCAGGTCTCGATCGCGCGACGGACCCAGGCATCGATCTCGGCATCCGAGCGAATGTCGATTCCAGGGAAGATCTCGTCGCCGGCAAAGGGTGCCAACGCCTTCTGCGCCAGGATCTCGCGTGTCAGCTTCACTGAGGCCCTGAGGTCCTCGCGATCCGCCGGGTCCTTCAGATAGTTGAAGATAATCGACGGTGCCTCGCGCGGGTCATTTGATCGCGCCTTCACATGGCCGAGACTCTTCGGCCGCATCAAGTCGATATGTACCTGGAAGGCATGGTCCGGCACGCTGTCGACCGTTCCGGGAATGACCGCGAGCGGCATGAAGGTGAGCTGCAGATCGGGATGCTCGATCCCGGCGCGGCTGCGGATGAAGCCGCCTGCCTCGAAATGATTGGTCGAGGCGGTACCGGTGCCATTCACGAACCAGCGCAGCCCGGTCGCGTATTTGCGCCAGCCCCTGGTCTGCGGATAGATCGTGGCCGGTTGCCGGCAACGATGCTGGATGACGATGTCGGGATGGTCATTGAGATTGGCGCCGACACCGGGAAGATCGTGCAACGTCTCGACACCGATCGCCCCGAGATGCGCTGGATCGCCGATGCCCGAAAGCTGCAGCAGCTGCGGCGAATTGATGGCGCCGCCGGAGAGAATCACCTCGCACGCGGCCTCCGCCTTCACCTGTTCGCGACCCAGCGCATAGGTGACGCCCTCGGCACGCCCGGCCGAGAGGTCGATCCGCTGCACCAGGGCACCCGTCACCACGGTGAGATTGGGCCGAGCGAGTGCCGGCTTCAGATAGCCCTTTGCGGCCGACCAGCGACGCCCGTCGCGCGTCGTGCGGTCGATGATGCCGAACCCCTCCTGCTGATAGCCGTTCACATCCTTCGTCGCCGGATAACCGGCTTCGACCGCCGCATCGATGAAGGCGCGGGTCAGCGGCGCGCCGGCAAGATCCGGCCGCGCCACATGCAACGGACCGTCGCTTCCATGATAGCTGTCGCCACCCGTCTGGTGGCTCTCAGCGCGCTTGAAATAGGGCAGAAGCTCGGCATAGCTCCAGCCTCGCGCTCCCGATTGTGACCAGTAATCATAGTCGCGCGCATGGCCACGAATATAGACCATGCCGTTGATCGAGGATGATCCACCCAGCACGCGGCAGCGCGGTAGCGAGAGTCGCCGATTTTCGAGATAGGGTTCCGGTTCAGATTGTTAGGCCCAGTTGAACCGCGTCGAGGAGAGAAGCTGCGCCATCCCGGCGGGCATGTGGATCTGCCAGCTATTGTCCTTCGGTCCCGCTTCGAGCAGCAACACCCGGCAGGATGGGTCTTCGGTGAGCCGGGCCGCCAGCACGCAGCCGGCGGAGCCCGCTCCGACGATGATGTAATCGAACGCGGCAGCGATCATTCACGGATCGCCCGGTAGCAGAGCTTATGGAAATGATGCACCAGATGCTCGCTCTGGTTCGGGTGCTCCTCGTCAATGAGATAGCGCCCCTGGATATAGCCCTGCGAATGCAGGCCCTTCTGGTTGCTGACGTTGAGAGCGATATCCTCCGGCCCCAGTTCCTTGTTCATCCACTCGATCGCCGCCTTGGTCAGCGCCGGCGTGTCGCGGCCCACGGGGGCGTAATAGCCGAAACGCAGCAGCGACTTTTCCGGCTCCAGCGGGATCATGATAAAGGTCCCCACCATGTCGGTGAAGGGGAAGCAATAAAGTGTCGTGTTCGGCCACAGGCCGATATTGAAGAACCAGTCGGTCTGCCAGGTGGCGCCGTCGATCGGCAGGCCATAGGCGGTCTTGGCCGTGGCGTTAGGGGGCGCCATATAGGTCCACCAATCGCCGTTCGGCGTCAGGCGGTACCGGCTGAAATCGATGAGCGAGGCAAGGTGCTTGTGCACCGGGCCGGAGAGGTCGAAGTGATAGCATTCGATCGAATTCTCCTGGATCACTTTCCAGTTGGCGGGGACGATGACATCGACCTCCTCGACCAGTTTCAGATTGTCGAGGTCGGGCAGGAAGCGGCGCATTTCGGCTTCGGCCCCCGGCGCCATTTCTGCCACCGGCTTGGCATCGTCGTCGAGCGTCACATAGACAAAGCCGGCAAAGATTTCGAGACGCACCGGTTTCAGGCCATGATCGGCCTTGTCGAAATTCTTCAGGCACTCCGTGCGCGGCGCCGAGCGCAGCGATCCGTCGGGGCCATAGCACCAGGAATGATAGTTGCAGCGGAGGACGGCAGGGATGCGGCCGCGGCGCTCGGTCACCAGCTTGTTGCCGCGATGACGGCAGGCATTGTGGAAAGCGCGGATCTGGCCGTCCTTGTGCGACATGACGAGCACGCTCTGCTCGAAAATGTCCTGGACGATGAAGGAGCCCGGCTCCTTGAACTCGTTCACATGGCCGACGAGGTGCCAGCAGTTCATGAAGATGCGCTGCTTCTCGTCCTCGAAGACCTCGGCGTCATAGAAATAGGCGGCCGGCATCGAGGGGCAGCTGGCTGGGTCGCTATAATCCCACGGCTTCACTTGAGCATTCATGGAGAACTCCTTGGG
>CAZUAL010000396.1:0-3254 GCA_964618305.1 uncultured Dongia sp.
CCGGCCGCCGGCCGGACCTGGCGCACCGCTTCATCGACTTCATGCTGGAAGGCGACAATGCCGCCGAGGTATCGAACGCCATCGGCGCCGGCAACACCAATGCCGCTGCGACGCCTTACATCCGGCCCGAAATCGCCGCCGAGCCGGCCATGTTCCCGCCCGCCGACGCGCTGGAGCGACTGGAAATGCTGCGCGATTTCGACCCGAAGCTGCGCCGCACCCTGTCCCGGATGTGGACCGAGATCAAGGTGCGCTGACGCCGGCAGCCTTCAGTAGCGGCCGATATCCTCGATGGCATCGAGGACCAGCGCCGAGCCGATGGCGACCAGGAGGATGTCGGCGCCAAGGCGGACGTAACGATGCCCTGGCGGAGGCGGTGGCAGCCGCCTGAGCAATGGCGGCGGCAGGTTGTAATAGGCAATACCGGGTGGCAGAGGATAGCCTCGCTGCCAGAGCCTGTCCGGTCCGGGGGGTACGCAGGCGTTGTGTTTTTTCGCCAGTCCGGGCGGACAGTCACCCCGGCGGAACCGCTCGCCGTAGTAGCCGTAGATGGCGCCGCGCGCATGGTCGTCGAAACGAAAATCGATCGTCGGACCGCCGTGGCGATAGTCACCACCCGGCGGATGATCGCGCGAGTACCCGCGGTATTCCGGGCTGTGGCGATCGTAGCGGCTGTCGTAGCGGTCGCCCTGCGTTGGACGCTCGCCGCTGGCCCAGGGCGGCGGATCGGCACGGGCCTGGCTGCTGATGACAGCGCATGTCGTGGCCAACGCCGCCGCCACCAACGCGAACCAGATGCGAACTTGCATGTTCCTGCTCATGCGGCCTCTCCATTCTTGACCATCCCTGCTTGAGAGATTAGCGCAAATTGCCCATTGACTTGCGTCAAGGCTCCCCCTGGCGCCGATGCGTATAGTCCGGTACCCTCGTTAGGCCGATACCCCATGAACGCGACTCCCTCCATCGAGCTGGTCTGTCCGGCCGGCGGTCTGCCGGCGCTCAAGGCAGCCGTCGACAACGGCGCCAACTGCGTCTACGCGGGCTTCAAGGACGACACCAACGCCCGCAATTTCACGGGCCTCAACTTCGACGAAGCCAGTCTCAAGCAGGGCATCCGCTACGCCCACGAGCGCGGCGCCAAGGTGCTGATCGCGCTCAACACCTATCCGCAAAGCGACAACTGGTCGCGCTGGACGGCGGCAGTGGATCGCGCCGTCGATTACGGCGTCGACGCCATCATCCTTGCCGACCTCGGCCTGATGGATTACGCCCGCCGCGCGCATCCGGATCTGCGTCTGCATCTTTCGGTGCAGGGCTCGGCAACCAATTACGAAGCGATCAACTTCTATCGCGAGCGCTTCGGCATCCAACGCGCGGTGCTGCCGCGCGTGCTGTCGCTGGCGCAGGTCGAGCAGGTGGTGAAGCACACGCCGGTCGAGATCGAGGTGTTCGGCTTCGGCGGCCTGTGCGTGATGGTCGAGGGCCGCTGCGCGCTTTCGGCCTACGCCACCGGCACGTCGCCCAACTGCCAGGGCGCCTGTTCGCCCGGCAAGGCGGTGCGCTGGGAGCAGACGCCGCAAGGCATGGAGACGCGGCTCAACGGTATTCTCATCGACCGCTTCGACGAAGGCGAACGCGCGGGTTATCCGACCATCTGCAAAGGCCGCTTCGAGGTCGGCGATGGCGAGGCGAGCGATACCTACTACGCCATCGAGGAGCCGGCCAGCCTCAACACGCTCGGCTTGTTGCCCGACCTGGCGCGCATGGGCATCCGCGCCATCAAGATCGAAGGCCGCCAGCGCAGCCCCGCCTATGTCGCACAGGTGACGAAGATCTGGCGCGACGCCATCGACGCCTGCCTGCGCGACGGTGAACGCTTTTCGCCCAAGGCGGCCTGGATGGACGAATTGAACAAAGTATCCGAGGGACACAGCCATACCCTCGTCGCTAACAACCGTCCCTGGAAATGAAACTTTCGCTTGGCCCGCTCCAGTACTACTGGCCTCGCCAGCAGACGCTCGACTTCTATGCGTCGGCGGCGGGAATGCCGGTCGACATCGTGTATCTCGGCGAGACGGTCTGCTCGCGCCGCCATGAGTTGCGCCTCGACGACTATCTCGATATCGCGACAACGCTGGCCGCCGCCGGCAAGGAAGTCGTGCTGTCGACGCTGACGCTGATCGAATCCGAATCCGATCTCAAGGCGCTGCGGCGCATCGTCGACAATGGTAATTTTGCCGTCGAAGCCAACGAGATGGGCGCGGTGCGCCTGCTGACGGAGCGAAAAATCCCCTTCGTCGCCGGTCCAACGCTCAATGTCTTCAACGGCCAGACGCTCGCCCTGCTGGCCGGCATGGGCGCCTCGCGCTGGGTGCTGCCGCCGGAGGCGAGCGCCGAACTGCTCGCCGGCATCGAGAAGGCCAAGCCCGCCGGTCTCGCCACCGAAGTGTTCGCCTATGGGCGCGTGCCGCTCGCCTATTCGGCGCGCTGCTTCACGGCCCGGCGCTACAACCTGCAGAAAGACAACTGCGAGTTCAAGTGCATCGACTTCCCCGATGGCATGACGGTGAAGACGCGCGAGGGCGACGCGTTCCTCACCATCAACGGCATCCAGACCCAGTCGGCGAAGTCGTACAATCTGCTCGAGGATCTGCCGGATGTGCGCGGCCACGGCGTCGACATCCTTCGGCTCAGCCCGCAAGGCCAGGGAACCGGGGAGATCGTCGCGGCTTTCCGGGCTGTCCTGGCGGGGGAAACCGCCGTTCTGGCAGGCGATTTCTGCAATGGTTTCTGGCATGGCCGGCCGGGGCTTGAACTGATAAGGAAAGCCGCATGAGCAACTTCAAGCTGCCCGATTTCACACTGCCGGCGCCGATCGCGCGCCTGGGCACGCGCCTGCCGCAGTTGCCGCCGACGCTGGCGCTGATTGCCGGCCTCAATCTGGCACTCGATCGCATGATCCCCCGCGAACCGCTCGAACCGCTGACCGGCAAGCGTTTCGCCATCCGCGTGCTCGACGCCGGCATGACCTTGCGTTTCGCCTACGGCAGCCGCGGATTCCGGCCCATTTTCGACGCGGCGCCGCCCGACCTCACCATCTCGGCGCGCAGTCGCGACTTCATCGCCCTGCTGGCGCGCGAGGAGGATCCCGACACCCTGTTCTTCAGCCGCCGCCTGCTGATGGAAGGCGACACCGACCTCGGCCTGCTGGTGAAGAACACGCTCGACGGCATCGAACTGCCGCGCCTCGTCCC
>CAZUAL010000397.1:0-3251 GCA_964618305.1 uncultured Dongia sp.
GCTCGGTATCATGCGCCTGCCGGCCCCGGGAATCCTGAGCACCCTCACCGGCCTGTTTCTCCTCGCTCTCGTTCTGAGTGGGCTTTTCGGCAGTTCGGACCCGCGCGCGAACCCGCTACCCGTCACCATCTGGTCCGTCTGGTGGGGTGTCTTCGTTTTTGTCCAGGCACTCTTGGGCGATGTCTGGTCCGAGCTAAATCCTCTCATCGCTCCAGGAAAACTGATCGAGCGCTGGCGGGGCCTCAGACCGCCACCGATCACCTATCCGAGCTGGCTCGGCTTCTGGCCGGCAAGCCTCGGCTTCTTCTATTTCTCCTGGCTTGAACTGGTCGATCTCGCGCCAGACGATCCCCGGCGGCTTGCCACACTGGTGATTGCCTATCTCGTCTCGGGTCTCGTCGGCATGCTGCTTTTTGGCGCCGAGACTTGGCTACAGCGCGCCGACCCGTTCAGTTTCTTTCTGCGATTGGTCGGGCAACTGGCGCCATTCGAAACCAAGCCCGTCGCGGACGACACCCGCCGCCGCCATGTCTGTTTCGTCCTGCCGGGAAGCCGGCTGATGCGGCTTGGCGCGATCCCCCTCAGCGGTACGCTGTTTGTGCTGATGACGTTGAGCGCTGTATCATTCGACGGGCTCAGCCGAACTTTTTGGTGGCTGGATCTTGCTGGTGTCAATCCGCTGGAGTTTCCGGGACGAAGCAAAGTCCTCGCATTCAATTCCGCCGGCCTGGTCGGGATTTGGTTGGTACTCGGCGCTGCATATCTGGCTTCGATCCGGTTCGGTTGCCGTATCGAGCCACGCTGGCAGTTCGCTAAAGCGGCCGGAACGATGATCCTCAGCATCGTGCCGATTGCACTCGCCTACCATTTTGCCCATTACGTGACCGTCCTCTCGATGGAATTGCAGTACGTCGTCGAGATCTACAGTGTTCCCCTCCATCAGGGCTGAAACCCGCTGGGCCTCTCCCGCAACTTCGTCACGGCTTCGTTTCTCAACGACTATCACTGGGTCAGCGTCATTTGGGGTCTACAAGCCAGCGCGGTCATCCTGGGCCATCTGGTGGCAGTGGCACTTGCCCATGCCCTGTGCGGGCGCCTTGCAACGGGCCGCAAAGGGGTCTTGGCAGCCCTGCCGCTTGCTGCGTTGATGATTTTCTACACGCTTTTCGGCCTTTGGCTGCTGGCGGCACCGAACATCGGGTGACGACTGAATCAAGCTTCTTGCCGTGAAGCGCGATCTCGTTGCAGTATTGTTTGTGCACAAACGGTCGAAATCGACCGGCAAGGTCGCGATAAGACCGGCATAAGCAGTGGCTTAAAGGTTCTTTTGTCACTCACGACAGGGAGTAGTGCGATGGATCAGAAGGCACCGCGCCAAGGCGCGAAGAAGAATCTCATCACCCGGCGTTCGGCCTTGAAGACGTTTGGCGCAGCCGGCGCCCTGACGCTCGGGCCAGGATATGTTCGCTATGCGCAGGCGCAGACATCGGAGCCCATCAAGCTCGGCTTCCAGCTGCACAGCACCGGTATCGGTGCCGCCTATGGCCGCTGGTACGACCGCACGACACAGGCCGCGGTCAAGCTGATCAACGATGCCGGCGGCATCGCCGGGCGCCCGGTCGAGATCATTACCGAGGATGACGGCACCGATCCCAAGCGCGGCGCGGAGGTCGTCGAAAAATTTGCCAGCCAGCACAAGGTCGATCTCGTGTTCGGGACGCTCTTCTCGCACGTGGTCATCGGATCGGCCCCCCGGGCCGGCGAATTGAAAATGCCCTATTTCGTGGTGAGCGAGGGCTATCACGTCGCTTCCGGTGCGCTGAACCGTTATGTGTTCCAGCCCGGCATCACCGATGTCCGGTCGCAGGTGAGTTCGATGGCGCCATGGATAGCGTCGAACCTCGGCAAGAAAGTGACGATGATCTTCCCCGACTATGCGTTCGGGCATGACCATCGCGACTTCTTCACGGCGGCGATCGAGAAGCAGGGCGGCAGCATCGCGGCACTCCTGCCGATACCGCCGACGGAAACCAGCTACACCAAGTATTTCCCGCAAATCCCCGCGGAAACGGAAGTGATCTATCACGTCATGGTCGGACCGGGCGTGCTGACCTTCGTCAAGGAAATGGGCGAGCACTTCGGTTCGCAGCGGCCGCAGATTTTCGGCTTCATCGACTCCCTTGAGGCTGTCGATCTGGCAAGCCCGGGCCTCGAGTTCCTGGATGGCACCTATTTCTGGGAGTCCCACCCGCGCTATGCGGGGGCCAACCAGTCGCCGGAAGACAAGTTTTACCGCGAGCATGTCGGCGTCGACGGGAACGGCGCCAGCGTGTCCGATCCGAAGGACATTTCCACCTTCTCGCACATGTTCGGCTGCTGGGAGACGCTCTACGTCATCAAGCAGGGGATCGAGGCTTCCGGATATAAAGGCCCCGCTGACAAGGCGAAGCTGATCGAGGCGGTTGAGGCAATGACTGACTTTGCCGGTGGAAACGAGCATCCGCAAGGCGAGAAGAAATTCGATGGCAAGCGGCATCAATGCTACGGCCACCAATTCATCTCGAAAGTCGAAGGCCAGAAACTCAACGTGGTTCACAAGACCTCGATTGAGGACGGCATGTACGAGAACGACACGGACTACACCAAGCAGGCGCTGTAGCCGCCGGAGCGGCTCCTTTCTCCGGTGTGGGAAAGGGGCCGCCATCTCTTGATCAGATAGCGATCGTCAAATCGGGAAAGGCGGCCTTGTCTTTCGGTCCACACCTTCTGCTGGCACTGCTGGAAGGAAGCGTCTCCGCCTTCGTGCTGGCGGTTACGGCACTTGGGCTCTCGCTGGTCTTCGGCGTGATGCGGATCGTCAATGTCGCGCACGGCGTGTTCTTCATGCTCGGCGCCGTGCTTGCCTGGTGGATCACATCCTGGATGCCGGATCTGCCCTTCTGGGGCTTCTTGCTGGCGCTGGTGCTGGCGCCCCTCGGTGTCGGCGGCATCGCTCTTGCCGCTGACCGCCTGATCTTGCGGCGCCTCAACTACCAGCCGGAAGCGACAATCGTCGCCACGATCGGCCTGCTCTACATTCTGGAGCAGTCGGTCCTCACTCTTTACGGGCCGGAAGCCCGGCCCGTCGTAGCGCCGATCAATTTCCGCATCGTCTTTCCCTGGTTCGGCTATTCCGGCTACAAGCTGGTCGTGATGGGGGCCGCGGTCGCGCTGCTTTTCGCGGCCTGGTACGGTCTCACCCGGACCAAGTT
>CAZUAL010000398.1:0-3242 GCA_964618305.1 uncultured Dongia sp.
GGGCAGCTATGGTCGGCTTTTTGTCCCGCGCCGATGGGCGGGTTGCGTCGGGATGTGCCTGCCCGGCCAGTGACCGGCTTTCACCCATCCGGTCGGGGGGATCGCGTATCCGTGGCGATCCACAGGGGACGTGTTTGGCCGCCCAACGTCCAGGCAGAACCGCTTCACCCGGTGCGGTCGCGGGGGCGGGAACTGACGCGTCCCACCGAAACGCCAGGGATCAGCACCTTCGGGAATCGTGAAGGCGACGAACCCCCGGAAAAGCCGGCCTGCGCCCCAAAGAAAGCGGAGCCTGCGCCGACAGACAGCCAAGCGATTGCAGATGCGCGCATAGGCCCTTTCCCGAAATCCCAGCGGCGTCCCGCGGCATCCCGGGAAGGAGATGCGGAAAGCTCAGTCTAGCAACCCACCTGCCGTTTCGTCAAGAACAAAATAGGAACATTGTGCAAATAGCTGCTGTCTACTTCAGCGGGGTTTAAATACTTCTGAAAAAATGATTCAGTGTGTTTTGAGCATTTTGTTCTATTTTTGTTCCACCTCACGGAGCGAAGCATGGCCGAATCCTCCATCGAGTGGACTGACGCGACCTGGAATCCCGTAGCTGGGTGCACAATTCTCTCTGCAGGGTGCACCAACTGCTACGCGATGCGCATGGCAGCGCGCTTAGAGGCTATGGGCGTTGAAAAGTACCGTGGGCTGACGCGGCGATCTGGCCATCGCAGAGTTTGGAATGGCACCCTCCGATTGGACGAAGCGAGCCTTCAAGCGCCGCTGAACTGGCGCAAGCCAAGACGCGTGTTCGTCAACTCAATGTCGGACCTATTCCACGATGACGTGCCAAAGGAATTCATCGCGCGCGTTTGGGGTACGATGGCAGCAGCCAATCAGCATACCTTTCAGATACTGACTAAACGCCCCGCGCGAATGCGCCATCTCACGAGAGATTTGGCAATACTCCCAAACGTCTGGTTAGGCACAAGCGTAGAAAGTGCTGCGGAGATTCATAGGCTTGATGATTTGCGCGAAGTGCGGGCAGCCACGAAATTTGTCTCCTTCGAGCCCCTTCTTTCCTCCGTTGCCGATGCCGATCTTTCCGGAATCGATTGGGCTATTGTCGGTGGGGAATCTGGGCCCGGTGCCCGACCAATGGCGCGCGCCTGGGTCGACGAAATTCGTGATGCTTGCCGACGTGCCGGAACGGCATTCTTTTTCAAACAGTGGGGTGGCGTGCAGAAATCTAAGACCGGTCGCGAACTCGATGGCCGGACCTGGGATGAGTATCCGGCTAGATCTGGCCCAGAATGTGTCGCGCTATTTTCGCAGCCGGCCCGATAGCTTTGGGCTCCGGATTGGAAACTGCGAAGAAGAGAGAGTAGAGCGGCGCACCATTGGCGAACAGTCGCGCGGGTTTCTCCACATGACTGAAGACCGTGCCAAGACGCCGCTGCACAATTTCTTCCATGTCAGTCACATTGAGATCGCGGTATTCCGTATCATCAGACGAGCTATCGAACAGCGAAGCTTGCGGGGACGGGTCGCGAGGTGCGTAGAACGCATCGACCCAACCCGGCCAGCCAAGGAGCCGAGTAACGGCCGCCTCTTTGTCGGGGGTCAAATCACGCCGATCACGCGGCGCATTTCGAAACAAGCCAGATAGAGGAAAGAGATACCAAACATCGAGCGCCTGCGTGGCGCTGATGGCTTCGAGTGTCGTCCACTCTACAGAGGCCCCATAAGGATCAAGAAAGATCACTCCTCTCGTGCTGCGCCAATCGAGTTTGCGGCAAAGCTGCATGACTTCGGCGTTGGCGTCTCCGCATATGAGTTGCACTCTGTCGTCTTTTTGAATCTGCTGATCAAGCGCATCTATATTGGCGCGCGACAGGTCAATGAAGTAAAGCCGATCGAAGGACGGTGCGATCTTCAGAGCTCTCAGTGCGGAGCCAATATGATGCTGGCGTTCGCTTTGTAGGTCCCAAAGAGCAGGCTCGACCACTTCATCGAAGGAGAATTTGCCGCTACCAGCAAATGCATCAATGTAGACCCGTGTGAAAGGGCGGGCCGCAGATGGCTTTTCGCGCATTAGGTTGCTGTAGGCGTGGAGGTACTTTTCGACAGCATCGACCTTCAGCAGCGACCAGGGGCCACCAAATGCCTGGCTATGTGAGGGATCACTCATTTCTTCCAACTCGTGTTGATCCGCTTGATTCAAAGAATGGATGCATAAATATAGTATATCAACTTTTTATTGTACTCAGAAATTCAGGTCAGACTATACTGCGGAACTCGTGGATGGTCCGCCTTCGCGGACCATGACGATGGAGGGGAGCGAATGACCAGATCGAGACTTGCGACTGAGCTTCTCGAATCCGCCTAGGACCTTTATCACGCCGATCTCATCGACGCGGCGACGATGCGCAAGTTCGATGCGCTGACCTTGCCGCCGGTGCCGCGCTACAGTGCGGCCGACATCAAGCGCATCCGCAAGGCGACACGCACGAGCCAGGGTGTGTTCGCCGCCTATCTCAACGTGAGCAAGGCGACGGTGACGGCGTGGGAGCAGAATGTGAAATCGCCCTCGCGCATGGGGCTGAAGCTGCTCAACCTCGTCGAACGCAAGGGGCTGAAGGCGCTGGGGTGAAGGTGCTGGGGCGAGTTGAGTGAGCGGCCCGTTCTTATGTTCGATCCACACTTGAAGGCAAGAAACGCGTGGATGGTCGGCCTGCGCCGACCATGACTGCCGAGATTTTAGGGACAAAGAGCCGTCGCTTGCGGCCCCCCTCCCGACCTCCCCCCTGAAGGTGGGAGGTGATGAATTTGCGCGGCGGGGCTTCCGGTCGCTGACGCTTTCGCCTAGCACCGACCACCCCCACCCTGACCCTCCCCCTGAAGGGAGAGGGAAGCGGCGTTGAATTGGCAAGGGCCGCATTAGTGCGTGAGAGCTTGGCCCAGCGCCGATCCCTTCTCCTACCAGAGAGGGGATCGGCCGCGAGACATGCGCGCGGCTTTTATCCGCGGATGAAGGCCAAGAGATCGGCGTTGATCGTGTCGGCTTCGGTCGTCGCCATGCCGTGGGAGAAGCCGGGATAGACTTTGAGCGTGCCCATCTTCAGCAGCTTGACGGCAAGGAGCGCTGAATCGGCGATGGGCACGATCTGGTCGTCGTCGCCGTGCATCACCAGCGTCGGCACGGTGATGGATTTGAGATCGTCGGTGAAGTCGGTTTCGGAGAAGGCCTTGAT
>CAZUAL010000399.1:0-3236 GCA_964618305.1 uncultured Dongia sp.
TTCAAAGACCATCCGCTGGTCGGTGAAGTCCGTTCCATGGGTTTCGTCGGCGCCATCGAACTGGTGCAGGACAAGAAGAGCCACAAGACGTTCGAGCCGGTCGGCCGTGTCGGCACGATCTGCCGCGATCATTGTGTGAAGAACGGCCTCATCATGCGCGCGACCCGCGACACGATGCTGCTTTCGCCGCCCCTGATGTGGACGAAGGGCCATATCGACGAGTTCATGAAGCTCGCCAAGGTGGCGCTCGATGCGACGGCCAAGGATCTCGGCATCTAAACGCCGGCTCCCAAAAAGCGAAAGCCCGCCCGGTGTTGAACCGGGCGGGCTTTTCTTTTGCCCCAAGCGTTGGATGGAATTACATCGCGGGGAGCGCGAGCTTCATCCGCACGATCTTGGTCGTGCTCTTGCCGTCGATGCCGAAATCATCGTCATTGATGATGACGAGCGTGTCGGGGGCCGGGATGGCAACGCCTTCAATCTTCGACGGCACGTCCGGCATCTCGCTGCTGTCGAACCAGAGCGTCTTGGTCACCGGCTTCACATCCGCCTTGGTGAGATCCGCCTGCTCGAGGCTCGGGCTTGTCGCCGCATCGTCCCAGGCGGTGCCGAGGATGTCGGTACCGGTCGAGAGGTCGACCAGCTGCAGCTTGGCCGTCTTGGAAATGCGCTCCAGAACGACAAGCTTGTCGGCGCCGACCGCGGTGATTTCCGAGAGGCGGACATCCGACTGCTTTTCGGCCTTCTTGTCGGCCTTGAAGGTCGTGTGCGGGTCGAGCAGGAAGACGAACTCGCCGACCGGCTTCCCGGTCGCGGCCTCGATCTTCAGAATGCGCGTCGCATTGGCCTTCTTGAAGGCATCGGCGTCCGGGTTCGCGAGCGGGTTCTGCATGAGGCCATAGAGGAACTTCTCGTCCGGCGAGACGGCAACGCCTTCCATGCCGCGGTTGAGCTGGCGCTTGGCAAGGATCGCCGGCAGCGTGCCGCTGATCTTGTAGGTGGCACCCGCGTAGTCGCCTTCCGTCCCCTGCGGGACCAGACGTTCGATGATCTTGCCGTCGGCTGCGGCGTGAACCAGGCTCGGGCCGTATTCATCCGAGATCCAGAAACTGCCGTCCGAGAGACGCACCAGACCTTCGGTATCGAGGCCGTTGGGATCGAAATCGACCGGCTTACCGTCCTTGTCGAAAGCGTGCTCGGTCTTGGCGACCTTCAGCGGATTGGGCAGGCCCGTGATCGGCTTGCCGTTCGCATCGCTGAGCTTGACGATGTCCTTGACCGCGAACTTACCGCCTTCGCCCGGTTCCAGGCGCTGGATCGTCGGCACGAAGTCGGGCTGCGGGAAGATTTTGGCCTTTTCGTCGCCGGCACACATCTTGTTGAAATCGGCGCCCAGCAATTCCTCTGCCTCGGCGCAATCGATGTTCGGGCCGCGATCGGTGATCGAATAGAAGACGTTGTCGGCATCGCCCGGCATGTGAAAGAGCGCACTGCCGACACCACGGCTGAGATTGAGGAATTTCGGACCGGTCTGCACCGAGCCCAGCGGCAGCGCCGGATCGTCGCTGGTAAAGATTTCCGGCCCTTCGGCCCGGGCCATACCGGCCATCATGAGGGTGAAGAGCGAAACCATGCCGAAGCGGCGGGCGAATCTGGTCATCATGCAAGCTCCCTGTCACGTAATACGATGCTGCACCGCGTAACAAGCGAATGTGACAGTTGAGGGACTCTGGCGTGAACCTGTCGCGACAGATTAGCGCTGCAAACCGTCCAGCGCCCCTTGCAGGATGAAGGCAGCGGCGGATTCGTCGACGATGCGTGCCCGCTTGGCCCGGGATACATCGGCCGTCAGCATGTCCCGCGTGACGGCCACCGTCGAAAGCCGCTCATCCCAGAAGAGCACCGGCATATCCCGATGCTTGAAAAGATTGTTGGCGAACTGCCGCACGGACTGGCAGCGCGGCCCTTCCGACCCATCCATGTTGAGTGGCAGGCCGACGACCAGACCGCCCACGCCCCGTTCGTCGATCAATTTCAGAAGCTGCTGCACATCTTCTCTGAACTTCTTGCGCCGGATCGTCGTCACGGGCGTCGCGATCCGGTGCCCCGGATCGGCCGCAGCAATGCCGATCGTCTTTTCGCCCAGATCGAGCCCCATCAGGCGCGATCGCGCCGGTATCGCGGCGACAAGCTCCTGTGGCGAGGTCACGATCATGGCAGCAGTTCTGCAAGTTCGCGCTTGAACGGCACGGCATCGCCGATATCGGGCGCGTCGAACTCCTCCGCATAGCGGCGCCCGGCATAGACGGCAGCTGCGATCGTGGACGGCGCCCAGGCATCGCCGATGCCCTTGACACTGCGGATGCCCGCGCCGGCCCATTCACCTTCGCGCGCCTTGAGATCGAGATAGAGCCGATCGAGCGGCAGGCGGGACGTGACCAGCACCAGGGCCTCGGCCGCGATCTCCCGCTCCTTGCCGGTGAACGCGCAAGCGAGTGTCGCTCTGCCGGCATCGGCGGCCGCCACGGCATGGCTGACGACGATCTCGACCCCCATATTGATGAGCTTTGCCTGGATCTTGTCCTGCTCCAGCGTGTTGCGTGTCCAAGTCGAGACTTCCGGGGCCGGCGTCACGAACGTGACCTGATGGCCCGCCTTCACCAGAGTCTCGGCACAGATACCACCCATATAATAGTGGTCGTCGTCGAAGAGAACGACCCGCTTGCCAGCCGGCCGCTTGCCAGCCGGCCGCTTGCCCGCCATCAGATCGTCCGGCGTCAGGAAGGGCATCGCGCCGAGGGACATGGGGCTCAGATGATAGTGTGAAACGCCGTCGCGCCGCCATTCGCTGCCGGCCGCTACGACGACATGGTCGAAGCCGAACTCCAGCACCTGGTCCGCATCCAATCGGCTGTCGAGATAGACGCTGACATTGGGCATCTTGTTGATCTGCCCGACGCGCCAGTCGCGCACGCGGCCCCAAGCGCTCAGTGTCGGCAGGCGACATTCGCGCGCAACACGCCCACCGAGCTCGGTACCGGCTTCGGCGAGTGCCACTTCATAGCCGCGCTGCCCGAGCGCCCGTGCCGCTTCAAGCCCCGCCGGCCCGCCGCCGACGACCAGAATGCGCGCCTCGCTTTCGCGCGCGCGGATGAATTCGGGATGCCAGCCTTTCCGCCACTCCTCGCCCATCGCCGGGTTCTGCGTGCAGCGGCTGGGCGACATGGTCATGTCGC
>CAZUAL010000400.1:0-3221 GCA_964618305.1 uncultured Dongia sp.
CGACCAAGGTCGGCGAGCGGGGCCTGAAGCTCTCGGGCGGCGAGAAGCAGCGCGTGGCGATCGCGCGCACGATCCTCAAAGACCCGCCGGTCCTGCTCTTCGACGAGGCGACCTCGGCCCTCGATTCGCAGACCGAGCGGGAAATCCAGGCGAATCTCGCCGAGGTATCGCGCGACCACACGACCCTGGTCATCGCGCACCGCCTTTCCACCATCATCGACGCCGACGAGATCATCGTGCTGGTCGACGGCCGCATCGCCGAACGTGGCCGCCACGATGAATTGCTGGCATTGGGCGGCCAATATGCCGCCATGTGGCGCCGCCAGCAGGAGGCGGCCCGCAAGGAACTGATCGGCGAAGGATCTTCAGCGCGCGAATTGATGGAGCCGGGAGCGGGCAGTAAAGTGCCGGCATGAATGACGCCGCCGAATCGACCGTCACCCGGCACGCTGCCGAGATAGAAGCAGGCAACCGCCGCGCGCTGGCGCAGGCCATCACGCTCATTGAATCGACAAGGGCAGATCACCGCCGCCAGGCCGAAGCGCTGATCGAGGCCCTGCTGCCCAAGAGCGGCAGGAGCTTGCGCATCGGCATCTCCGGCCCGCCCGGCGTGGGCAAATCGACCTTCATCGAAGCCTTCGGCCAATATGCGATCGGGCAAGGCAAGCGCCTCGCCGTGCTGGCGGTCGATCCATCCTCGCGTCTTTCCGGCGGGTCGATCCTGGGGGACAAGACGCGCATGGAGACGCTGTCGCGAGCGGAAGAAGCCTTTATCCGTCCCTCCCCCGCCGGCCTGACGCTGGGTGGTGTTGCAAGACGCACGCGTGAGGCGCTGCTGGTCTGCGAGGCGGCGGGCTTCGACCTCATGATCGTCGAGACGGTGGGTGTCGGCCAGTCGGAGACGGCAGTCGCCGAGATGGTCGATCTCTTCCTTGTCCTGCTGCTGCCCGGCGGTGGCGACGATCTGCAGGGCATCAAGCGCGGCATCATGGAACTGGCCGACATCCTGGTCGTCAACAAGGCGGACGGGGATTTCGCCGCCGCCGCCGAACGCGCCGCCGCCGATATCGCCCATGCCCTGCGCCTGATGCAGCCGCGCCATGCCGGCTGGGTGCCGGAGGTGCTGCGCTGTTCCGCCCTGAAGCAGACCGGGATCGCCGACATCTGGGCGCGGGCGCTGGCCTTCGAAGCGGCGCTCAAAGCCTCCGGCGCTTTCGACGCCCAGCGCCGCGACCAGGCCAAGGCCTGGCTGTGGCACGAGCTTTCGGACAGCCTCATCGAGGCCCTCAAGGCCGACCCGCATGTGGCCCAGCGCCTGGGCAGCCTGGAAGCCAAGGTGAGCGCCGGCAAGATGGCTCCCGGAACGGCGGCGCGGGAGCTCCTGGGAAGCTTCCTGGGACGTTAGGCTGGGCGTTTAGTAAGGTGTTTAGAGGTAAACGTTCACAGGCCGGGCCGGCACTGTGATATATTTCCCATACAAATCACCTAAATTCGCAAAACTTCCAGGCTATCCGCCATTTTTCCTCTGCGGATTAACTATTTTCTTACGCGGCTGGGCTCAAATTCTCCGGGGCTTGGCAGTATAGTCATACGATTGTGCGACATCTCGACAAATAGATTTCCGGGGGTCGTGTACCTACTTATTGAACAAATGGACATCAGGACGGTGGTATCATGTTGAGGTCGTTCGGGATCGCGGCAAAGCTTGCATTGGCCATTGCGCTCTTTGCGCTGCCGGTGGGCTTCACGATCTACAAGCTTTATGAGTCGCAGCAGATTGCGATCGATTTCGGCGACAAGGAGGCCCAGGGCAATGCCTATCTCGGCCTTCTCCGCAAAGCGCATGGCGATCTGCTGAACGGAGCCGACAAGGCCGGTATCGCCGCCACCATCAACGAGGCGGAAGCAAAGTTCGGCGACGGCATGCAATCGGCCGAGCTTGCGGGGAAAGCAGCCGCCGCGGTTGAAGGGAGCGATCCTGTTGCCGCCGCCGGCGCCATCCGCGCGCTCATCACCCGTATGGGTGACAAGTCGAACCTCATCCTCGATCCCGACCTCGACAGCTATTACGTCATGGACCTGGTCCTCCTGAAGGTGCCGGATCTGATGGACCGGGTGGCTGAGATCGCTGCCTATGTGCGCGGCCATGCGCAGGCGGCGGAAGGCGGCTACACGATCAACGATGTGGCGGGGTTGCTCAAACTCGACGGCGGCTTCAAGTCCGTCGTTTCCGGTGCCGCCGGCTCGCTCGATTCCGCCTATAACGGCAGCAAGGACAATCTCAACGATCTGGTCGACATCCTTCCCGACCGCCTGGGGAAGAGCAACGAAGCCATGATCGCCGCCATCAACGCCTTCACCGATTCCTACATGAAGAGCGAGCTTGCCGGCGAGGCCGGTAAACTGGATGTCGCCGCACTCGATGCCGCCGAAAAGAATGCGCGCGCGGCGATCCAGGCCTTCGGCGACGCCAATGACGCGGCCCTGGCGGAACTCCTTGACGCCCGCATCGGCAGCTTCGTCACCGACCGCATCTGGACTTTCAGCTGGACAGCGCTCCTCTTCGTGCTCGCCATTGCCGCGACGGTCCTCTTCATCCGCCATTTCGTGACGCGCCCGGTCGTCGATCTTGCCGGCATCATGGACGAACTGACCAAGGACCGGACCGATATCATGGTGCCGATGGTTGGCCGAGGCGACGAACTGGGCCGCATGGCGCGGGCTGTTGCGACCTTCCGCGACGGTATCAGCCGCCGCCTGGATCTGGAACGCGCCGCCAAGGCCGAGGCCGAGCGCCGCGAAGCGCGGATCCGCGAGATCCAGTCGCTCTGCACCGATTTCGACCAGACCTTCGTCACCACCGTCGCCTCGATGATGGGCATTGCCGGCGATCTGACGCAGGAATCGCAGGTGATGAGCGAAGCGGCATAGACATCCGGCGCGCAGTCGGAAACGGTGTCGCGCCTGGCGTCGACCGCGGCCGGCAACGCGCAATCGATCGCCGGCGCCATCACCGAAATGTCGGCCTCGATCTCAGAGATCGGGCGCCAGGCGGAAAGCGCCACGCAGACCGCCGAGACGGCGGTGGCCCGCGCCTCCGACATCGGCCGCATCGTCAACGGCCTCACCGAAGTGGCCGGCCGCGTCGCCGGGGTCCTTGGCCTCATCCGCGACATCGCGGGGAAGACCAATCTGCTGGCGCTCAACGCCACCATCGAAGC
>CAZUAL010000401.1:0-3205 GCA_964618305.1 uncultured Dongia sp.
GCCAGCGTCCAGCGGGATCGGGCGCGTCGAGTCCCCCTCGATCAGGAACTGCAGGCGCTCGGTCTTCGCCCGGATATCCTGCTGGTGCGTGCGGACCGGGAGATCCCGGAAGCCGAGCGGCGCAAGCTCTCGCTCTTCTGCAACGTCCGCCCCTCCGCCGTCATCCAGGCGCTCGACGTGGCGAACATCTATGACGTGCCGATGGCCTACCACAAGGAAGGCCTCGATTCGGAAGTGCTGGCTGCCTTCGGCATCGAGCCGGCTCCGAAGCCGCGTCTGGATGCCTGGCAGCAGGTCTGCGAGCGCATCCACAATCCGGAAGGCGAAGTGACCATTGCCATCGTCGGCAAGTACACGGGCCTCAAGGATGCCTACAAGTCGCTGATCGAGGCGCTGCATCACGGTGGCTTTGCCAACCGGGTGAAGGTCAAGCTCGAATGGATCGAGTCCGAGATCTTCGAGAAGGAAGATCCGTCGCCCTATCTCGAAAAGGTGCACGGCATCCTCGTTCCCGGCGGATTCGGCGAGCGTGGCTCGGAAGGCAAGATCGCGGCGGCGAAGTTCGCCCGCGAGCGCAAGATTCCCTATTTCGGCATCTGCTTCGGCATGCAGATGGCCGTCATCGAGGCGGCCCGGCATCTGGCCGGCGTCACCAAGGCAGGCTCGACGGAATTCGGTCCCTGCGAGGAGCCGGTGGTCGGCCTGATGACCGAATGGGTGCGCGGCAACATGCTGGAGAAGCGCGCCAAGGATGGCGATCTCGGCGGCACGATGCGGCTTGGCGCCTATGAGTGCAATCTCGGCGAGGGCACATTGGTTTCGCAGATCTATGGCAACAAGCTGTCGATCAGCGAGCGCCACCGCCATCGCTATGAAGTGAACTACAATTACAAGGAACGGCTGGAGAAGGTCGGCCTCAAATTCTCCGGCATGTCGCCGGACGGCGTTCTGCCGGAGATCGTCGAAATCCCGGGCCATCCCTGGTTCGTCGGCGTCCAGTACCATCCGGAATTGAAGTCGCGCCTGTTCGAGCCGCATCCGCTGTTCGTATCGTTCATCGAGGCGGCGGTTCACCAGTCGCGCCTGGTTTGATTTCCTCCCAATTTCAAAGGCAGTTTCGAGATGACCACAATCCGCGTTGGTAAGATCGATATCGCCAATGAAAAGCCGATGGTGATGATCGGCGGCATGAACGTGCTGGAAGACCGCGACACGGCCTTCCGCGTCGCCGAGGCGTTCTGCGAGGCGACGGGCAAGCTCGGCATCCCGTATATCTTCAAGGCCTCGTACGACAAGGCCAACCGCTCTTCGATCCATTCCTTCCGCGGTCCCGGGATGGACGATGGTCTGAAGCTGCTCGGCGACATCAAACGGCATTTCGGCGTGCCGGTTCTGACCGACGTCCACACCGAAGAACAGGCGGCGCCGGTCGCGGCTGTCTGCGACATCATCCAGATACCGGCCTTTCTCGCGCGCCAGACCGATCTCGTCCATGCGATGGCGCGCACGGGTGCGGTCATCAACATCAAGAAGCCGCAGTTCCTCTCGCCACCGCAGATGAAGAACATCGTCGAGAAGATCCGCGAGTGCGGCAATGAAAAGATCCTGCTGTGCGAACGCGGCAGCTGCTTCGGCTATGACAATCTCGTCGTCGACATGCTGGGTTTCCGGACCATGAAGTCGGTGAGCGGCAATTTGCCGATCATCTTCGATGCAACGCACGCGCTGCAGATGCGCGATCCGATGGCGGGTGCATCCGGCGGTCGCCGCGCCCAGGTGGCCGAACTGGCACGCGCGGGCCTCGCGGTCGGCATTGCCGGCCTTTTCATCGAGGCCCATCCCGACCCTGACAATGCGAAATGTGACGGCCCCTGTGCGTTGCCGCTCGACAAGCTGCCCGCCTTCCTCGGACAGCTGAGAGCGCTCGACGATCTTATCAAGGGCTTGCCGCCCCTCGACATTCGCTGAGGTGCATACAGCCGGTTGCCGCCTTTGACGCGGCCCTTTATGATCTTATTAAACAAATGATCAAGGGGGGCTTGCGTCATGGATTTCAAGCTGAGTGCGGCTGATCTCGAAGTTCAGGCGCGAGCGCGCGCGTTTACCGAGCAGCATCTCTTTCCGAATGAGATCGCCTGCGATGAGCGCAAGCTGACGAAAGAGAAGCTCGCCGAGATTCGACAGCAGGTCATCGCCCACAAGCTCAATGGCTATATCCACAGCAAGGCGGATGGCGGGCAGGGCTACACGCCCATACAGCAGATTCTTGTCGCCGAGGAAATCGGCAAGTCGACCTGCGGCATGTGGACCGTGGTCTGGAAAGCCTCGACCCCCTTGCGGCGCGGCACGCCCTGGCAGCGCGAAACCTTCCTGCTGCCCTTCAATGCCGGCAAGGGGCGCTCCTGCTTTGCGATCACGGAAGAGGGGGCGGGATCGGACCCGTCGCTGGTGAAGACCAGTGCCGTGAAGCGGAACGGCAAATGGGTCATCAATGGCGAGAAATGGTTCGTGACCTCGGCCGACGCCTCGACCGTGGTAATCGTTCACGCTCATGTAGATGGTGACGCTTCGAAGCCGACACTTTTCATCGTCGACATGGATGCGCCCGGTGTGAAGATCAAACGCATTCCGCAGTTCATGCATTCCTACCTCTACGAGCACTATGAAATGGTGTTCGACAGTGTCGAGGTCGATGACAGTCGGCGCCTTGGCGAGGTTGGTCAGGGCTTCGACCTGACCAAGGAATGGTTCACGGAAACGCGCGTCGAGATCGCGGCGCATTGCCTGGGCGCCGCCATTCGCGCCACGGAAATCGCCAACGATTACGCAGCGGGCCGCGTGCAGTTCGGCAAGCCGATCCGCGATTTCCAGGCGATCGAGTTCATGCTGGCCGACATGGCGGTCGAGATCATGGCAGCGAAATCGTTCCTCTACCGGGTCGGCGCCGAACTCAACGAAGGCATGGACCCCAAGCTGATGCACGCCAAGGCATCGGCCCTCAAGCTCTACAATTCCGAGATGGCCGGCCGCGTCGTCGACAAGGCGCTGCAGATCTTAGGGGGCCGCGGCTATATGCGCGAGAACCCGGTCGAGCGCCTTTATCGCGACGTGCGCGTCGATCGCATCTGGGAAGGCACATCGGAAATCCAGCGCGTCATCATCGCCGGCCAGATCAAGAAGCGGGGGCTGGGGATCTATACGGGGT
>CAZUAL010000402.1:0-3195 GCA_964618305.1 uncultured Dongia sp.
TCGGGAGAGACATGGGTTCTGTTTCTTCGCTGGTTGGAGTGGCGGCGGATTATGCGGTGGGTTCGATCAATCGGCAAATAGGCGGTTTCGAAGAGTGGTATTGAGCAGCAACATTCTTCTACTTGTCATGCCCGCGAAAGCGGGCATCCATCGGTCGGAACGCTTGATGAATGGATCCCCGCTTTCGCGGGGATGACAATTCCTTTTACGCCTTCAACCTTTCATTTTTCGGATCGAAGATCGGCTCTTCCGCAACCACGGCCGGGAAACGTTTCCCGAGGATCTCGACTTCGAGCTTCGTTCCGACGGCAGCAAGATCGAGCCGCACATAGGAAAGCGCGATGGATTTCCCGATGCGGAAGCCCCAGCCGCCGGAACCGACGATGCCGACTTTCTCGCCATCCTTGAAGACGATCGAGCAGGTCGGCGCATCCGCCGTATTGCCTTCGACGATGAGCGGCACGAAGCGTTCCTTCTCGCCCGCCTCGTGGCGCTTGATCAGCGCGTCACGGCCGATGAAGTCGCCCTTCGAGAGCTTCACGAAACGCTCAAGGCCGGCATCGAAGGGCGTGTATTCATGGGTGATGTCCTGCTTCCAGGAGCGATAGCCCTTTTCGAGGCGCAGGCAATCCATCGCATACATGCCGAAATCCTTGAGGCCGAGATCCTTCCCCGCCTCCGTGATCGCGTCATAGACGTGGACGAGGTCGCCCATGGGCACATGAAGTTCCCACCCCAGTTCGCCCACATAGTTGACGCGGAGCGCCGTAACCTTCTTACCCGCCACCACGATCTCCTGGCAGCTCGGCCAGGGGAAAGCGTTGTTGGAAAGATCGGCGTCGGTGATCTTCTTCAAGAGGTCGCGGGAGCGCGGGCCCGCCAGCACCAGCGACGAGGCCGATTGGCTGACCTCCGAGAGTTTCACCGAGCCATCAGCCGGCAAATGCTGCGTCAACCAATCCATGTCGTGCCACAGGCCGGAACCCGCCGACATCAGATAGAACTTCTCCGGCGCCAACCGCGTCATGGTGAATTCGGAGAGGATCGAACCTTTCGGCGTCAGCGTGTAGGCGAGCGTCACCCGGTTCGATTTCGGCAGCGCGCCACAGATGAGATGGTCGAGCCACTTTTCGGCCCCCGGCCCCTCGACGAAGAATTTCGAGAAGCCGCCGAGATCCATGATGCCGACAGCCTCGGCGACCGCCTTGCATTCCTCGCGCACAGGTTCGAACCAGGCTTGCTCGGCGCGGTGGAAGGAGAGCTTCGTCTTGGCTTCTTCCGCGTTGCGCGGGAAGTAGGCCGCACGTTCCCAGCCACCACGGGCGCCCATCACGGCACCCTTCTTGGTGAGCTTGTCGAAGAGCGGCGTCTTCAAGCGCGGGCGGCCCGCTGGGCGCTCCTCGTTCGGGAAGCCGATGGCGTATTCGTTCTGATAAAGCTCCTCGGCCTTTTCGATCGTGTATTTCTGATCGGCGAAGACCGTGTAGCGGCGATGATCGAGGCCCCAGAGGTCCCATTCCGGTTCGCCGTGAATAATGTATTCAGCAATGGTCTTGCCGGCACCGCCGCCCTGGCAGATGCCAAAGCTGAAGCAATTGGCGTTGTAGAAGTTGGTGAGGCCATGCTGCGGCCCGATATACGGATTGCCGTCCGGCGAATAGGGGATCGGGCCATTGATGACCTTCTGCACACCGACGGTGCCCAATACCGGCACGCGTGCCACCGCCTGCTCGATATAGCTTTCCAACCGGTCGAGATCGTCGGGCCAGAGCTGGAAGGCGAATTCCTCCGGGATACCGTTGTGCCAGTCGGATTTGCAGTTCCACTCATAGGGGCCGAGGATCAGGCCGTCGCGCTCCTGGCGCAGATAATAGGAGACGTCCGGATCGCGCACCAACGGCAGCTTCTCTTTGCGCGCCGCCAGTTCCGGGATCATTTCCGTAATCAGATACTGGTGCTGCATGGCGATGATGGGGAGATATTGTCCGACCAAGGCCGCCACTTCGCCGGCACGATAGCCAGCAGCGTTTATGACCTTCTCGGCCACGAATTCCGAACCATCCTTGGTGGTGATCTTCCATTCACCGGAGGGCAGCTGCTTGATCGCCGTAACGCCGTTGAAGCGCAGCACCTTGGCGCCCAGATCCTTGGCGCCCTTGGCCAGCGCCTGCGTCAGCTGGGAGGGATCGATGTCGCCGTCATGGGCGTCCCACAGGCCGCCGACGATATCGTCCATTTCCATGATCGGATATTTGTCCTTGATCTCGGACGGCGTCAGCAGCGCGTAATCAAGCCCCTGCGCCTTCGCCATCGCGCAGGAATGGGCGAATTCCTCCATGCGCGATTTGTTGTGCGCCAAGCGGATCGACCCGGTGATGTGATAGTTCATCGGGTAATCGACTGTCTCACCCAATGTCTTGTAGAGCTTGGCCGAATAGGCCTGCATCTTCATGACGTTCCAGGAACCGGAGAAGGTCGGCACGTTGCCGGCCGCATGCCAGGTCGAGCCCGAGGCAAGCTCATCGCGCTCGATGAGGATGCAATCCTTCCAGCCGAGCTTGGCCAGGTGATAAAGCGCCGATGTTCCGACGACCCCGCCGCCGATCACAACGACACGCGCATGCTGCGTCATGTAAGTCCCCTAGTTCTTTCGTTCGGAATGTCATGCCCGCGAAGGCGGGCATCCATGGATCGGAACGCTTTGCCGATGGATCCCCGCTTCCGCGGGGATGACAATCATTGCATTGGCATTGATACCGCAGCCTCACCCTTTGCGCATATGCTCCCGCTCCAGCCGCACCGGGAATTTGGCGCGGATGGCGTCGTCGACATGTTGCGGGATATGCGCCGGGAAATGGTTGTTCATGATCGATTTGAGCTTCTTCTGCGCGCGCGCGATCGAATCCGGCCGGCCCTGTTCGACCCATTCCTTGGGGTTCGAGCGGTCGCCGATCATCGGATAGACATATTCCGTCTGCATCAGCTGCAGGGTTTGCTCCGAACCGAGATAATGGCCCGGCCCTTCCAGGCAGGTCTTGCGGATGGTCTCGATCGAGAGATGTTCGTCCGAGACATCGATGCCTTTGATCGTGCGCTGGGTGGCGCCGATGATGTCATTGTCGATGAGGAGGCTTTCCAGGCAGAAGCCGAGCAGGCTGGCATGCATGCCGGCCGATTCGTAGATCATGTTGGCGC
>CAZUAL010000403.1:0-3193 GCA_964618305.1 uncultured Dongia sp.
AGGAAGCCATGGCGCATGAGAAGGACGGCGACATGGGCTATGACTGGCTGCGCACGAATTATGCGGGTTCCGGCCCGTTCGTGCTGAAAGCCTGGAAGCCCAATGAATCTCTGGTTCTCGAAGCCAACGAAAATTATTGGGGCGGCGCGCCGAAGATCAAGCGCGTCCTCGCGAAGAACGTGACTGAAAGCGCCACCCAGCAGCTGCTGCTGCAGAAGGGTGACGTCGACATGGCCCGCAACCTAACCGGCGACCAGTTGAAGGCCATTGCCGGCGAGAAGAGCGTGCATGTCCAGTCGGCGCCGAAAGCGACGCTGTGGTACATGGGCCTCAACACGAAGAACGAGAACCTTGCCAAACCGGAAGTCCGTCAGGCCATGAAATACTTGGTCGATTATGACGGCCTTGCCAACACCTCGTTCAAGTCGATCGGCATCAAGCACCAGACCTTCCTGCCCGAAGGCCAGCTCGGCGCCGATAACGAGACGCCGTTCAGCCTGAACGTCGAGAAGGCCAAGGAGCTGCTCGCCAAGGCCGGCCTGCAGAACGGATTCAACGTGACGATGGACACGACCAACAAGACGGAGACGCGTCTCCTCTCGGCGTCGATCCAGAACACGATGGCCAAGGCCGGCATCAACATCATCATCAAGCTGGCCGACAACAAGACCACGCTGACCAAGTATCGCGCCAGCCAGCACGACATCTATATCGGCCAGTGGGGCTCGGACTATCAGGATCCGCATTCGAACGCCGAAGGCTACCTCATGGCGCCGCTCGCCAAGCGCAATAGCTGGCAGCTGCCCGAGAACGAGAAGGCCGTCCTCGCCGCTCGTGACGAGAAGGACAGCGGCAAGCGTGCGGCGATGTATATGACGCTGCAGAAGCAGGCGCTGGAGACCAGCCCCTATGTCATCATGTTCCAGCAGGTCGAAACCGCGGCCGTGCAGAACAATGTGAAGGGCTTCGTCCTGGGTCCGACCTTCGATCTCAACCTCTACTCGAACGTGACCAAGGAATAAAATTCCTTCGTTTCACCGCCCTCTCCCCGCGAGGGGAGAGGGCGTTTTCTTTTTGCCGCCGCCGCCTTAAATTGACGTCACGTTAGGGAATGAGGCCGGGATGCATTCTCCCATCACCAGAGTTCTGCCATGCTGATCAAGTCCCGCCGCCTGCGCGGTTTGCTGCGGACCCTGGCTTCCGTGCTGACCACTCTGTTCGGGCTTCTGCTGGTGACCTTCGTCATCAGCCGGATGCTACCGGCCGATCCGGTCCTCGCCATCGTCGGCGATCACGCGACCGAGGAATATGCCGCGCGCGTGCGTGAGGAACTCGGCCTCAACAAGCCCATTCTCGTCCAGTTCTGGATCTACCTTTCGCACGTCCTGCAAGGTGATCTCGGCCAGTCGATCCGCACCAGCCAGCCCATCGCCCAGGAACTCATGCATGTCTTCCCGGCAACCCTGGAACTCGCCACCCTCGGCACGCTCATCGGCATCATCCTGGGCATTCCACTCGGTGTTCTCGCCGCGGTGAAGAAGGACACGCTCATCGACCATGTCGTCCGTTTCTTAGGCTTGGTCGGTTATTCGGTGCCAATCTTCTGGTTAGGCCTCATGGGTCTTCTCGTCTTCTATGCCAAGCTCGACTGGCTGCCCGGACCTGGACGCCTCGATTTCGGCTACGAGGATATGATCACGCCCGTCACCGGCCTGATGACCGTCGACACCCTCATTGCCGGCGACATGGACCTCTTCAAGAATGCGCTGGGGCACCTCATTCTGCCGGCGAGCCTCCTCGGCTATTTCAGCCTTGCCTATATCAGCCGCATGACGCGCTCGCTGATGCTGAGCCAGCTCAGCCAGGAATACATCCTGACGGCGCGCGTCAAAGGCGTTTCCGAAACGCGCATCATCTGGAAGCACGCGATGGGCAACATCCTGGTGCCGCTCATCACGGTGATCGCCCTCTCCTACGGCAATCTGCTGGAAGGCTCGGTGCTCACTGAAACGGTCTTTGCCTGGCGCGGCCTTGGCCTCTACATCACCGATTCCATCTTCGGCCAGGACATGCCGGCCGTGATGGGCGGCACGATCGTGGTGGGCGCCATCTTCATCATCATCAACATGCTGACCGATGTGGCCTACCGGCTGCTCGATCCGCGCGCGAAATAAGGGAGGGGTCCGATGATCTCCGCATCCCTCCGCTCCTGGCTCCTCTCCGACACGCCGGATTCGCGTTTCCAGGCGCGGGCCGGGCGCTTCTATCTGGGCTGGCTCACCTTCGCCCGCAATCCGCTCGCCATGCTGGGCCTTATCATCCTGGTGTTGCTGGTCGTGATGGCCGTGTTCGCGCCCTGGATCTCGCCGCACGACCCTCTGTCCGGCAATCTCGAGGACCGGCTGCTGCCGCCCAGTTCCAAATTCATCCTCGGCACCGACGAGAACGGCCGCGACATCTTCAGCCGCATCGTCTATGGCGCGCGCACCTCGCTCTATATCATCGGCCTTGTCGCCGTGACGGCGGCACCGATCGGCCTTCTCATCGGCACGACCGCCGGCTATGTCGGCGGCTGGGTCGAGACCGCCCTGATGCGCCTCACCGATGCCTTCCTCGCCTTCCCGAAGCTCATCCTGGCCTTGGCCTTCGCCTCAGCCCTGGGTGCCGGGCTCGAGAATGCCGTTCTAGCGATTGCGCTCACCGCTTGGCCGCCATATGCGCGCATTGCCCGCGCCGAGACGCTCACCGTGCGCAGCAGCGATTATCTGGCGGCAGCGCGCATGACCGGCGCCGGATCCTGGCGCATTCTCTTCGGCCATATCATGCCGATGTGCATCCCCTCGCTCATCGTGCGCGTCTCGCTCGACATGGCCGGCATCATCCTCATCGCCGCAGGCCTCGGCTTCTTGGGGCTCGGCGTCGCTCCGCCGCAGCCGGAATGGGGCTCGATGGTGTCGGAAGGCCGTTCGCAGATCCTGGAACAATGGTGGGTCTGCACCTATCCCGGCATCGCCATCTGCATCGTCAGCCTCGGCTTCAACCTGATCGGCGACGGCCTGCGCGACGTCCTCGACCCGCGTGGCAAGTGAGGTGATGCGATGACCGACACACCCGTTCTCGAGGTCCGCAACCTCAACGTCCGCTTCGACACGCCGAAGGGCGAGTTCCATGCCGTGAAGGATGTGAGCTTCAC
>CAZUAL010000404.1:0-3180 GCA_964618305.1 uncultured Dongia sp.
GGTCGAGCAGCAGGTAATCCTCGCGCGTGCCATCCTTCATCTGCAGGAAACTGACGATCTTCGACATTCTGTGCACTCTCCCCTTTTTTCTTATTCCGCCGCCAGGATGCGGCCGCTGTCGGTCCGCGTCAGCACGCGGTACAGGCTGCGCGGCCCGTCGCTGTCGATGTAGCAGCCCTGCAGATGGCGGATTCCTTCGGCCGGATCGAAGGAAGTGCGGCCATGCAGCAGGCGGCGATTGTCGAACATGACGAGGTCGCCATCGTCGAGGCGGAAGCGGATCTCGAATTCCGCCGCCTTCAGCAGCCGGTCGAGCTTGCGCCGCGCATCATAGAAGGCCTGCAGCTTCTCGACCGGGAGCAGCGGCGAGAAATCGAGGCGCGGACTGAAATGCACCGCCTGGAAGACGCCGTTCTCGTCGAGCTTCACATGCGGAGCCCAAGCGACATGTTCGGCATCGATGTCACGGAAGACGAAGCGCGACTGCACCTTGGTGAGGATGTCATAGGCCGCGGGATCATCGCGGCGCAGCGCCTCGACACAGGCATAGCCATCGACCAGGGTCGAAAGACCGCCCGATGTCTGGTTGGTCAGGCAATGCAGGAGCTGAATGCCCGGCGCCGGTTCGCGGTAGGGATTGTCCGTGTGCGGATCGAGCGCCAGGGACGAATAGGCAAGGTCATTGGCATTGGGGATCGAGCGCACGTTGAAGTGCCGGCCGAAATTGGTGTCGCGCACGAAACCGAATGTCTCGGCGACGCTGAAAATCGCCTGATCGGTGCTGGGCACCTGGTGCAGGATGACGAAGCCGTAGCGCAGGAATTTTTCCACGATGTCGCGCTTCAGCACCGCATCCGGCTGCTTCTGCCAGATCGCTTCGGGAAATGGGGAGAGGCTCGAATCCCAGGCCACGAGCGACGGCAGGCCGTCGGCACCGGGTGTGAGATCGGCTTCGGCGATGAGGCCGGCGGCCGAGAAATGACTGACCACGCCGTCGCTGAAGGTGATGGCGAAAAGGTCGCCGGCGAGGCGTTCGACGGCGGTCACGGCCAAGGCGGGGTCGAGGTCGGAGGGATTGTAGAAGCGCTGCCCGGTGCGCTGGTCGACGCTGGCCTCGCCCCGGCAGCGCTCGCGCAGCCACAGCGGATGGAGATCGATATGGGAGCCATCCACATGGCGGAGGCGGAGCCCGGGATGGGGTTGTTCGCGCACGAGAATTTCGGCCGGGAGCATGGTCTGTCCGTGATTTGCCATCAGATAAGTGCAATTTTGCAGACGCGGTAAGATACTGAATAGCTGAAATAAACTTTGATATGATATAAACAGTGATTATGGCTGAGCGACGTTTTCCACCGATCGGGTGCCTCATTCCCTTCGAAGCTGCCGCAAGGCTGGGCAGCATGTCGGCGGCCGCCCGCGAATTGGGCGTGAGCCAGCCGGCCATCAGCCGCCAGCTCCAGATACTCGAGGCCGACCTGGGGGCGGCACTCTTCCACCGCAACCGGCGCGGCCTCACCCTCACCAGTGCCGGGAACCTCTACCGCCATGCCGTGGCGCTGGGCCTTGACCATATTGCGGCGGCGACCGCGTCGATCCGCGCGCAAGGTGCCGAGCACAGCGTGCGCCTCGCCGCCAATTTCGGCTTTGCCCAGCAATGGCTGATGCCGCGTTTCGCGCGCCTGCGCGCGGCGCACCCGCAGCTCTCCTTCCGCCTGATGACCAGCGACGACGATGCCGCCCTCGACATGGCTGAATGCGATATCGCCATCCGCTTCGGCACCGGCGACTGGCCGGGCTGGCATGTGGTCGATCTGTTCGCGGAAGAAGTCTTCCCCATCTGCACGCCGGCCTATCTCGAGGCGCATCCCGAACTGAAGCATCGGCTGGCGCCCGCGGATCTGTTACAGGCGCACCTGCTGCATCTCGACAGTTCCAACGCCGATTGGCTGGATTGGAACGACTGGTTCCGCTGGCATCAGGTCGATTCCGCCACGCCGAAGCCGGTGATGCTCTACAGCACCTATCCCCTGGTGCTGCAGGCGATCCTCTCCAGCGAAGGGATCGGGCTTGGCTGGCGCGGTCTCGTCGACAATCTGCTGGCCGCCGGCACGCTCGTCCAATTGCTGCCCGGTTTGAAGCGCGAGCAGCACGGCTATTTCATCACCTGGCGCAAGAATCACGCGCAGGACAAGCTACTGCGCAAGATCGCTGATTGGATGGTAGGCGAAGCCGGGCGCTGAGTGCGCGATGCCCTTAGGCCGCCTTCGCGGGCGCGGCATCCATCGGCAAATAGATGGTGAAGGTGCTGCCCTGGCCAAGGACCGACTGGATTTCGAGCTTGCCCCGGTGCCGGTTGACGATGTGCTTGACGATGGCAAGGCCCAGGCCCGTGCCGCCCATTTCGCGGCTCCGCGCGGTGTCGACGCGGTAGAAGCGTTCGGTGAGGCGCGGGATGTGCTCGCGCGCGATGCCGGGCCCCTGATCGTTGACGCTTAAAGCCACCGCCGCCGGTACCCCCTTGGGATGCGGCAGATGGAGGCGCAGCAGGGCCGGATCGGTGATGATCTCGGCCTTCACCGTCACCAGCGCCTGGTCCCGGCTGTATTTGAGGGCATTGTCGACGAGATTTTGCACGACCTGCGTCAGCTCGTCGGCATCGCCCGGCACCAGCGGCAGCTGCGCTGGATCGGGCCGGTTGATGACGATGCCGCGTTGTTCGGCCTTCAGCGTCAACCCGTCGAGCACGCTCATGACGACACGGGCGAGGTTCGCCTCGCCTTCCGGCGGCTGGTGTTCGTTGAGCTCTATGCGGGAGAGCGAGAGCAGATCGGCGACGATGCGGCTCATGCGCTGCGCTTCGGTCAGCATGATGTCGAGGAAGCGGGCGCGGGCCTTTTCATCGTTGCGCGCCGGCCCCTTCAAGGTTTCGAGAAAGCCGATAAGGGTCGCCAGCGGCGTCTTCAGTTCATGGCTGACATTGGCGACGAAATCGCGGCGCAGCGATGCGGCGCGCCGCAGGTTCGAGACGTCGTGGAAGAGGATGAGCGTGCGGCCGAGGGCAGTGCCCGCCCGGTCGATCGGCGTCAGATGCGCGACCAGGGAATGGCCGGCGATCTCGGGGAGTTCCATCGGCTCCGGCGCCTCGCCCCGCCCCAACGCCTCGAGGGCGGTGAGGAGCGC
>CAZUAL010000405.1:0-3179 GCA_964618305.1 uncultured Dongia sp.
GTGGTCACCATCGGATTGCCCGGGGTGGTGCCCATCTGCAGCTTGCCGTTGATGGCGCCGACCGTCGTCTGGTAGCCGGCCGCGTTGCGCTCGGCGCTGGCGCGCAATTCCTGATGCTTCAGGGTCTGCTGCTGCACGGCCTGCTGCAGGCGGTTGAGATCGCTGCGGATTTCAATAACCCGCGTACCGACCAGCGTGCCCGTGGCCTGTCCCGGCGGAACGCGCGTGGCGCTCGAGACGCTGGCGCCGATGGGCGCGCCGGAGACCGACGGCGCCAAGGCGTTGTTGAAGAATTCGCAGCCGCCCAAGATAAGCGGCGCGGCGGCCACGGCCGCGAGCCAGACATGTTTCGTCATGCTTGCCGAACCCCGAAAGACAGCGAACAAAAGCAAAGTCCCAAACCCCCTTCGCTCTGCTCAACCTATTACCCGAAAACAGTTCTTCGCAGCTTTCAGGACAAGAATCAATAAGACAAGTCAGAAGGCTGTGTGATGCCCGGCCGATCCGGGCCGGGACCCGTGACCGGCCCGCCACAGCCCCGAGGGGCGGACGCTGGCCGGCCATAGCAATTGCTTGGCGCGCCAGACCGCAAATCCTCAGAATTCATATTTCTATTCAATATGTTATCTGGAAATGGGAAAAGAATGGAGCGGTTCCGCCAAATATCTTGCAATGCCCCACGCCTTTGGCTAGTTTCCGCCACCGTTCGGGGGCCGAAGCGAACGCTTCTGGCCGAACCGGCGCCGCAATCAGGCGCCGAGCCGCCACGGACACGCACCCGTAGCTCAATTGGATAGAGCATCTGACTACGGATCAGAAGGTTAGGAGTTCGAATCTCTTCGGGTGCGCCATTCTTTCAGGCACTTAGCGACCTCTTCGAAATGACGAATCGGCGTAGCCTTGCCCGCTCAGGCCGCGTTCCGGCTGATGGCCGGGAAGACGAGCGAGAAGGTTGAGCCCCGGCCCGGCTTGCTGACCACCTTGAGGTCGCCGCCGTGGAGATCGACCAGGCGCTTGGTGATGGATAGGCCGATACCGGCCCCGCCCTTTTCCTTTGAATAAATATTGTCGCTGGCGAACGGCTCGACGATGAGCGCCAGCCTTTCCTCTGGGATGCCGACCCCGCTGTCGCGGACGGAAATGATGACGGCGCCGGATTCAGCCATTGTCGCCGAAATCTCGATATGGCCGTAGCGGTCGGAGAACTTGATCGCGTTCGAGAGCAGATTGATCAGCATCTGCTTCAGCGCGCGCCGGTCGGCGTTGACGGTCACGTTGGCGCTGATTTCCTTCTCCACCACGAGCCGCGCCTCGACGATGAGGGTCGAGAGCATGAGGAGCACCTCGTCGACCAGTTCAGCGAGGTTCACCTCTTCGCGCTCCAGCCGGTACTTGCCGGCCTCGATGCGGGAGAGATCGAGGATGTCGTTGACGATGTCGAGCAGATGGTGGCCGCTCTTATGGATCACCTCGCCATACTCGCGATACTCAACGTGCGAATGCTTGCCGTGAATCTCATGCCGGATGAGATCGGCAAAGCCGATGATGGCGTTGAGTGGCGTGCGCAATTCGTGGCTCATATTGGCCAGGAACATGCGCTTGGCTTCGATCGCCGCCGTCGCGGTGGAAAGGGCGTGCTGCAATTCACGCCGCTGCCGTTCGCGCTCGGTCACGTCGCGGAAGAAGCCGACCAGCCGCTGCTCGTTGCCGTACGAGACGGGCGAGGCGGATATCTCCACCAGCGCGATGTCGCCGTTGGCCTTCTTGATGACGCCATCCGGCACGGTAATGCGGCCTTCATCGATATGCTCGCGGAAGGTCTGGCGGAATTTCTCCCGCATCTCTTCCGGATGCAGCTCGGTCTGATGCAGGCCAATGAGGTCCTTCACATCGCAGGCAAACAGACGCGCCGCCGCCGCATTGGCCTCGGTCAGGCGCCCGGTTTCCGGATCGGCGATGAGAATGGCTTCCGGCGAGCCTTCCAGAATCGCGCGGTACTTCTTTTCCGACGCGGCCAGGGCGCTCTGGCGCATATGCTGCTCGGTAACGTCACGCAGGATTGCGAAGGTCGCGGTTCTGCCCTGCCACTTGCCGCGCACGATGGTGGCTTCGGCGGGGAAGACCGTGCCGTCGGCACGCTGGGCCGCGACCTCGCGCTGGCCGTGCATGAAGGCGGCGCGCGGCCCGTTATGTTCGAAATTGGCGACCCTGTCGCGATGCTGGGCGCGCGCGGCGCGCGGAATGAGGATGTCGAGCCGCTGCCCGATCAGATCGTTGGCATTGTATCCGAAGCAGCGTTCGGCGCTGGCGTTGATGTAGACGATATGCTGATCGTCCCCAACGGCGACCACAGCTTCCGGCATGAACGCAAGAATGTCCTCCAGACCGTCGGTCAATTCTTCCCCCTGGAATGCTCTGCTTTCTGTCAGTTGCCCATGCCCGCAGTCCTGACGAACTCAGCAATCTAGGAAAATTGTAGGTGCTTGAATATTACCAAGAAATAAATCCAGGTTATGCAGCCGAGCCTCTCGTGTTGCGTGTTGAGCGCGGCATATCTGCAGTATCCGCATGGAATAATCACATGGTGCTCGCGATAGCCGCAGTCTCGGCAGGCCACTTGTGCAGGCGATCAAACACAGATTGTGTTCGGAACATTGACTTTTCAGGGTGTTGAATGTTAGTGACCGCGCGGAAGACCGGAACCGCGGACGCGCAGCGACCAGCGATGCTGTCCGGAAGGAGCGCCGCCCGTTGGGCACGCGCCAATGCGCCGGAAGTATCCGAAGCAAATTGCTGATAGGCAGATCGGCCGGAAGCGCCGGCGATAACGGACCCAAAATGGAAGCAGCGAAGTCCCTTTTTTCCCATCGCAAGTACTGGGCGCACCGATTCGGAACGGCGCCCTTCTTGCCCATGTCGCGTGCCGAGATGGACGAGCTGGGCTGGGATTCCTGCGACGTCATTCTGGTGACGGGCGATGCCTATATCGATCATCCGAGTTTCGGCATGGCGGTCATCGGCCGCCTTTTGGAAGCGCAAGGCTTCCGCGTCGGCATCATCGCGCAGCCGGACTGGCAATCGGCCGAACCGTTCAAGGTCCTGGGCAAGCCCAATCTCTATTTCGGCATCACCGGCGGCAACATGGATTCCATGGTCAACCGCTACACCGCCGACCGGCG
>CAZUAL010000406.1:0-3176 GCA_964618305.1 uncultured Dongia sp.
GGCCTCGGCTGGTTCTCGACCTATGTGCCGAAATCCCTGGTGCCGCATCTGATGCGCCCCTCGAGCAGCGAGGTCCTCGCCTCGCGCGAGGTGGAAGTGAGCGTTCTCTTCACGGACATCGTCGGTTTTTCCGGCATTGCCGAGCGGCTGAGCCCGGACCGGCTGGCGGCCTTTCTCAATCGCCACTTCACGCTGCTCGGCGAGCATATCGAGGATGAAGGCGGCAGTATCGACAAGTATATCGGCGATTCCATCATGGCTTTCTGGGGTGCGCCGGAAGCGCAGGCCGATCACGCCGAGCGCGCTGTAAGGGCGGCGCGGAGCATCGCGCAGCATCTCGAAGCCGACAATGCACGACGCGCCCGCAAGGGATTGCGGCCCGTGCGCATCCGCATCGGTATTCACAGCGGGCGGGCGATCGCCGGCAATATCGGGGCGCCCGGCCGCATCAACTACACGCTGGTCGGCGATGCCGTGAATATCGCCCAGCGCCTGGAGCAGTTCGGCAAGCAGGTTGATGACGGCATGGCATCGGCGATCATCAGCATCAGCGCCGATGCGGTGCGGCTGCTGCCGCCGGAAATCAAGGTGCGCCCCCTGGGCCAGGAAGTGCTACCGGGACGGTCGGAAGAAACCGAAATCTACCGGCTCGATTGACGGCTCACCTTACGGCCACAGCACTTCAGGCGGCATCGACATCAGGATCGCTTCCGTGTTGCCGCCGGTCTTCAGGCCGAAGGTCGTGCCGCGGTCGTAGAGCAGGTTGAACTCGACATAGCGGCCGCGGCGGATCAGCTGGCGGTGCCGTTCCTCCGGCGTCCAGCTCTTGCCCATGTTGCGCTTGACGATCTCGGGATAGATATCGCGGAAAGCGCTGCCGACATCGCGGGTGAAGGCAAAGTCGCGCGACCAGTCGCCGCTATTGAGCTGGTCATAGAAGATGCCGCCAAGGCCCCTGGGTTCGTTCCGGTGCGGCAGGAAGAAATATTCATCGCACCATTTCTTGAAACGCGGATAGTAGGTGGCGTCCTGCCGGTCGCAGGCATTCTTGAGGGCGGCGTGAAAAAGGGTGGCGTCATTCGCATGCGCTTCGGGGAACATCGGCGTCAAATCCGCGCCGCCGCCGAACCATGCCTTGGATGTCACGATGAGGCGCGTGTTCATGTGCACCGCCGGCACATGGGGCGAGCACATGTGGGCAACGAGGCTGATGCCGCTTGCCCAGAATTGCCCGTCGCCGGCCGCACCTGGAATCTGCTGGCGGAATTCCGGCGAGAAGGTGCCGAAGACAGTGGAGATGTTGACCCCCACTTTCTCGAAAAGGCGCCCCTTCATCACCGACATGGTGCCGCCACCTCCCGAACCCGCGGCACCACCTTCGCGTTCCCAGATCGTGCGCTCGAATCGCCCCGGCTGCTTGGCGGGATCGAGATTGGGATGGTTCGAGAAGGAATCTTCCAGCGCCTCGAAGCTTGCGCAAATCTCGTCGCGCAGGGTCTGGAACCAGCGGCGCGCCTGCTCCTGGTAATCGTCGGGGAAGGGGGCCGTGCTGCTGTAGGGAATCATCTAGGGGCTCGGGAATCCGGTTTGTCGAAGCGCCTCGGCGGCAACGACCGACGCGGCGATGGCGACATTGAGCGATCTCATCCCGGGGCGCAATGGAATGAGGAGGCGCGCATCGGCCAGTTCATGCACCGCATCCGGCACGCCGCTCGATTCGCGCCCGACCATGATGCTGTCGTCGGCGCGGTACTGGAAGGTGTGGTAGGGCTCTGCCGCCTTGGTGGAGAGGAGCAGGAGCCGGCCGGCCAGCGCCGGATTCCCGGCGCGCCAGCCTAGGTATGCATTCCAGGAGGTATGGCGGGTGATCTCGACCGAATCGATATAGTCCATGCTCGCGCGGCGCATCCGCGCGTCATCGAAGATGAAACCGCAGGGAAAGATGAGGTCGACCTTGAGGTCCCAGCAGGCGGCCAGGCGCAGGAGGGTCCCGGTGTTCTGAGGAATATCTGGCTCGAATAGGACCAAGCGCATGATTCGGTTATGCTTTCATCGGCGGCGGCCCCTCTCGGGGTGCGCCCTCACCTTGCAAATCACTTGGAATTGTTTATACCGTTGCACCGGTTGAGGGGGAATGCCGGGACCCGAGGATGGTCGCGGCCGGGATGGGGACGAGTTGCGGTCCTTGGTGCGGCGTTCTGTCGCGCCTCCGGTTTGCGGCCCGATTTGGCTGACATGGTATAAACCCCCGGATTTTTTGAGTATTCGGACTCGCCTGCGTTCCCAGAGCCGCCGATTGAGGGTGGTGATAGGCGCGGGCGCGTCTTCCTTGCCGGAGGGACAAGACATATGGCGGACCACGCCCATTCGCCCAGCGGTGCAGACGGCACTCGGCGCGATTTTCTCTTTCTGACAGCAGCATCGGTGACCGCGTTCGGCGCGGCTTCGGCGGTGTGGCCGTTCGTCAGCAGCATGAATCCCTCGAAGGACGTGCTCGCTCTGTCATCGATCGAGGTCGATATCGGCCAGGTGGCCGAGGGCCAGGCGATCACGGTGAAGTGGCGCGGCAAGCCGGTCTTCATCCGCCACCGCACGGCGGCCGAGATCGACCAGGCCAAGAAGGACGATGGCGCCGAGATGCGCGATCCGCAGGCCGATGAAAAGCGCGCGGTGAAGCCGGAATTCCTCGTCCTGGTTGGCGTCTGCACCCATCTCGGCTGCGTGCCGCTGGGTCAGAAGGATTCCGAGCCGAAGGGTGAATTCGGTGGCTGGTACTGCCCCTGCCACGGTTCGCAATACGATACCTCGGGCCGTATCCGCAAAGGTCCGGCGCCGCTCAATCTGGAGGTTCCGCCCTACCAGTATGTCGGCGACACCGTCGTGAAGATCGGCTGAGGAAACGGGGACAAGCCATGAGCGCCAATTTCAAGAACCCGATCATCCGCTGGATTGACCATCGCCTGCCGGTCTTCAGCTATCTGCATCATGAAGCCAACGAATATCCGACTCCGAAGAACCTCAGCTACTGGTGGAACTTCGGCAGCCTCGCCGGCTTCATGCTCGTCGTCATGATGGCTTCGGGCATTTTCCTCGCCATGCAGTACACGCCGCATGTCGACCATGCCTTCAATTCGGTCGAGCGCATCATGCGCGACGTGAATTACGGCTGGCTGATC
>CAZUAL010000407.1:0-3124 GCA_964618305.1 uncultured Dongia sp.
GGGCCATGTGGCTCATCGAGAATCCCAACCGCGGCGTCGTCGAGCCGGAAGAAATCGACCACGAATACATCCTCGATGTGTGCAAGCCCTATCTCGGGCCCGTGGTCGGCTGCTACAGCGACTGGACGCCCTTGAAGGACCGCAACGTGCTGTTCCCCGAACCCAATCTGGATCCGACCGATCCCTGGCAGTTCGAGAACTTCCGCGTCCGGCGGTAAGGGCGATCTCGTTTGTCATCCCCGGCTTCAGGCGGGGAATGACAACAAAGTAAGAAGCGAGAAGGCCCGCGTCATCGGCGCGGGCCTTTTTCTTTTCACCAACCCAGGCTCGGCAGCCGCGCGAGCTTCGCGGGCCCGAGCCAGAGATAGCCTTCCTGCAGGCTGAGGCTCACCGTGACGTGCTTGCGCCCGGCTTCATCGGTCTTGGCGAGGCCTTCCGCCATCAGCGTCGCCGTCTTCGCAGCGCCCGCGTCGATCATGCCGTCCTGCTCGAAGAGCGCGATCGTTTCGGGAAGCCCCGTCGCGGTCACGCTCAAGGCACCCAGCGGGCGCATCGCCTCGTCGAGCGCCAGCGTGCCGTTGCCGTGGAGATCGAGCGGCGGCTGCACAAAGGCGAAATCCTTGAGTTCGACAATTCCGCCCGCCTGCGCCCAGCCGGCAAGCGAGGTGGCGAGATCGCCCGTCTGCGGCACCGGCCCCATGATCGCACCGCGCGCGGAGAGCCAGTCGATGGGCTCTGTGGTCACCGCCCGTGTGCCTTGAGGCATGCGGATGTCGAGAAGCCTCAGATCGAAGCCGAGGAACGGCTGGTGATAATCGGCGGGCGGCGCCTTGGGCACGACGATGCTGCCCTCCACCGCGCCCGCCTGATAGCGGCCGGCGGCGCTGTCGACAGATCCGTCGCGCCCGGTGAAGATGATGGTGTTGAGATCCCAGGGCCGCATCTCGGCCACCAGCGATTGTGCGGCAAGCTTGAGCGGCGCCGCGCCCGTGACCGACAGAGTGGCCGCGCCGAAATCGCGGCGGAAGCGCAAGGGAAAGCCGCCAACCTTTCCGTCCGCGATGGTCACCTCGACGCCTGCCGCCTGCTGGGCCACCACCCAATCGTTGATGCCTGCCTGCAGCCGCCCTGCCACGATGAACCAATAGCCGACATAGGCGCCGAGGATGAGGACGAGCGCCAGGGCAATGAACATCGGCAGCTTCACGCCTTGGCGGCCGCCTTGACGGCACCCGGCATCGCCAGGCGGTCCTTGTTGAGCCTGCGCTCCATCCAGTTGAGGCCGCGCGTCAGGCCATAGACCATTACGAAATAGACGATGCCGGCACCGATCAGCGTGTCATAGACGCGGAACGTATCGACGCGGATCGTCGTCGCCGTGCCCATCACCTCATAGACCGTGACCAGCGAGGCCAGCGACGTCGCTTTGAGGAGCAGGATCGTTTCCGAACTCATGGTGGGCAGGCAGATGCGGATGGCGCGCGGCAGGGTGATGCGGCGAAAGACCTGGAAGCGGCTCATGCCGAAGGCGCGCGCGGCTTCGATCTCGCCATGCGGCACGGCCAAGATGGCGCCGCGCAGGATCTCACCCGTATAGCCCGCCGTGTTGATGGAAAAGGCAAAGACCGCATACCACAGCCCGTCGCGCAGGAACGGATAGCCGCGCATCATCCAGCCGGGGATGAGCTGGCCGAGGCCGTAATAGATGAAATAGAGCTGAATGAGGAGCGGCGTGCCGCGCATCGTGAAGATGAACGCGCGCGCCGGAATCCACAGCAGCGGATTGGGCGAAAGCCGCGCCACCGCGACCGGCACGGCCAGGATATTGCCGATGGCCGAGGAGACGATGGTGAGGAAAAGTGTCAGCGGCACCGCCATCAGCAGCTGCGGCATGACCACGGTGATCATATAGACGGGATCGAATTTCATGGCCTTCGCTCTCCGCCCTTATGCACGCCGCACGCCGCGATTGGCGCGCTTTTCCAGATACGCGATGAAATAGAGCGACGTCGCCGACACGATCATGAAAACAATCGCCGTCGCGCCGAAATAGAAAATGAAATGCTTGGTCGAATTGGCGGCGCTGCGCCCGACCGAGAGGATGTCGTTGACCTGCGCGACGACGCTGACGAGCGCGCTGTCCTTGGTGATGTTGAGCCACTGATTGCCGAGGCCCGGTATCGCATAGCGGATCATCTGCGGAAAGATGATGCGCACGAAGCGTTGCGGACCGTGCATGCCGAAGGCCTTAGCGGCTTCGATCTGGCCCTTCGGCACCGCCTGGATGCCGCCGCGGAGCACGTCGGTGAGATAGGCGCCATAGATGAGGCCCAGCGCGGTGATGACGGCACCGAATGGATTGATCTGCAATCCGGCATCGGCCAGATGCAGCGCGACGAGCAGGCTGGTGAGGGCCGAGGTACCGGCATAGAAGATGAGGAAGATGAGCAGCAGTTCGGGGAGCGATCTGACGACGGTCGTATAAACCTCGCCGGCGCGGTTCAGCGCCTTGACATGGCAGAGCTTCGCCCAGGCGCCAAGCATGCCGATGGCAAGGCCGATCGCATAGCCGGTGAACGAAATGAAGAGCGTGGTGTAGACGCCCTCGAAGAACTCGTCGCCATAGCCGGAATCGCCCCAGGCGAGCGTCACCCACAAGGATTGTTCAGCCGCCAAAGCTGGCCCCCATGTAAAACCTATTCCCCATAACCCTGTTCACCCGGCCAGTTTTTATCCGGCTCTTGGTGCCGTGCGATGGTACCCCCCACGCCTTTCCCCAGCAACAACGCATTGCTGGTCCCGGAGAAGCTGGTCCCGGCGAACGTGCAGCAGGGCGAAAGTGCAGCAGGGCGAAGGTGCGGCAGGGTGAAAGAAAAACCGCCCGGCCAAGGCGGCCGGGCGGTCCTTCATCTTCCGGTCTTGCGGACTAGAAGGTCGGCTTTACCAGCATGCCTTCCAGTTCCGGATACTTCTTGGTGATGGCGTCATAGGTGCCGTTGGTGACGACTTCCTTGATCGCCGCGTTGAGCTTGTCGAGCGTGTCCTGATCATCCTTGCGGACGGCAGCACCGACACCTTCACCCATGATCGGGTCCTGCGGCACAACCGCCTTTTCTTCGTAATC
>CAZUAL010000408.1:0-3075 GCA_964618305.1 uncultured Dongia sp.
GTCTATGCCCGCGACTCCTCCTTCATGACTCCCTACGGCGCCGTCATCTGCCAGATGGCCAATCCGCGCCGCCGTGGCGAGTATGCGTCCTGCCTGCGCTTCTATCTGGAAAACGATATCCCGGTCTACGACATGGTGAGTTCGGGCAACTTTGAAGGCGGCGATTTCAACATCATCGCCGACAAAACCGCCCTCATCGGCTATACCGACCATCGTTCGGAAGAAGTCTCAGCCCGCCAGATTTCAGAATGGATGCGCGACGAGGGCTGGGAGATCAAATTCGCGCCGATCGACCAGTTCTACGTCCATATCGACCTGATGGTCTGCATGCTTAACGAACATGTGGCCGCCGTGTGCCTCGAGACGACCGAGGATGACATCATCGATTTCCTCAAAGCCAAGAAAATCCAGATCATTCCGGCGACCTTCAAGGAAACCATGGCGCTCGGCTGCAATGTCGTGGCGCTGGGCAAGGACCGCATCCTTTCCACGCTCGGGGCCAAGGACCTCAATGCCAAGCTCCGCGCCAACGGCTTCACCGTCTACGACCCGGACATGACCATGTTCACCTGGGCTGGCGGCGGCGTCCATTGCATGTGCCAGCCGCTCAATCGGGAAGCGGCTTGAGCTTCAGCGGGCCGTCGCCACGATCAGCGCATCGACGGCGACGGCCCCGCTCTCATTGACAATGAGCGGGTTGACGTCGATCTCGGCAATCAACCCATCGAGATCACCGACCATCACCGAGAAGGCCGCGAAAGCGCTGGCGAGCTTTGCAACGTCGGCGGGTTTTGCGCCGCGCTTGCCGTCGAGCAGCGGCCGCAGGCTGAGCGCATCGATGTGCCGGCGCGCTTCCGTAGGGCCGAAAGGTGTCAGGGCAAAGCGGCGGTCCTGCATCATCTCGATAAGCACACCACCGGCGCCGATCATGACGACCGGGCCGAATTGCGGGTCCTGCGTCATGCCGAACGAGACTTCAACGCCCTTCCCCGCCATCGGCATCAGCAGCACGCGTGGACCAAGGCGATCAGCCAGATCGCGGTAGGCCGCTTCCAGTTCGGCCTCGTTCTTAAGCCCCAGCTTCACGCCGCCGACATCGGACTTGTGCAGAATGCCGGGCGCCGCCGTCTTGAGCACGATCGGATAGCCGATGGCTGAAGCTGCGCTCAATGCCTCAGCCATTGTTTCTGCATGGAGATGCTTGATGACCGGCAAGCCGTAATCCGCGAGGAGATCGAGCGCCTCCGCTTCCGACAGGTTACCTTGGGCCAGACGGGATGCCCATTTCGCCCGCAATCCGGATGGCGCCTTGGCAACGGCCTCGCTATCCGACGCACGCCGGTCGCGCGCCACCATGGCCTTCTTGACGACGCTCAGCATCGGCGCGACGCCGGAGAGCACCGGGACACCGTCATGGGCGAGCTTCGTCACCACGTCGAGATTGGCATTGCTGCCGACATTGGTGGTGTAGAAGACCGGCTTGCGCGTCCGGGCCGCGACCTTGCGCAGGATGTCGGCATAGCCGGCGGAAAGATAATAGCCGTCCCGCGCCTCGACGCAGAGGGAAGCCAGCGCCGTATCCGGATCGTCGACGAGCGCCTGCAGGCAATCCTCGAAGATGCCGGCCCAATCATTGCCGGTGCCCCAGGCATCGAGCGGGTTGATCGGTTCCAACCCGAACTCAAGCCGAGCGGCAAGTTTAGCGCGCGTCGCCTCGTTGATCTTGGCGAACGGCACGCCCGCCTCGATGCCGAGATCCAGCACCAGCTCGCGAAAGCCGCCGGAATCGTGCATCGTGGCAAGTCCGCCCGGGACCAAATGCCGCTCGCTTGAAAAAAGATGCAGCGCGTTGACCAACTCATCCATGTTGGCGACTTCAATGACGCCATAGCGGTCGAAAAGCGCCTGGTAAGCGGCATGGTTGCCGGCAACCGCGCCGGAATGCGAGACAGCGAGGGCCGCACTTTCCGCCGTGCGCCCGACTTTCAGCGCCACGACCGGCACGTTCATCGCCTGCGCCTTGGCGAGCGCCGCCTTGAAGCCTTGCGGATCGCGCACGGTCTCCAGGAACAGCCCCACGACCTTGGTCGCTGGTATGTCGAGCGCGAAGTCGAGATAGTCGGCGACGTTGGTCGCAAGCTCCTGCCCCGCCGAGACGGCCAGAGAGAAACCGAAGCGTCGGTCGGTGTGGCAGAGCGCCGAGAAGGCCGAGCCTGAATGCGTGATGAAGGCGACATTGCCTTTGCGGATCCAATCGGGCGGCGGGAAGCCACAGACGCGCAGGCCGTAATCGAGATGATAGAAGCCCATGCAATTGCCGCCGCAGATGGCGATGCCGGCCGCGCGCGCTTTCCGCGCGATCCGCTCGGTGAGCTTCGGCTCGGCATCCTTCTCCAGATACCCGCTGGCGAAGATGGTGACACCGCCCACACCCGCTGCGATCGCCTCATCGAGCGCCGCTTCGAGCCGCGCATTGGCGATGCCGAGCACCGCCATGTCGATCTTTTCCGGAATCTCGGCGAGCGATTTGTAGCAGCGCTGCCCGTCGATCTCGTCATAACCCGGATTGACCAAATAGATCTTCGACGGCGTGCCCGCCATGCCTGTCGAAATGATCATGCCACGCCCGACGCTGCCTTCCTTCGGGCTGGCGCCGACGAGGGCGACCGTCTTCGGCCTCAGCAGCCGGTCGAGTTTGTGCGGCATGGAGATTATTGGGGCTTGCTTGCCAATGTCGCCAGGGCCGCGCGCTCCCGCATCGCCTGCTCCTGGGCGCTCGCCAGCCTTGCCTCAAATAGGCGCTGGGCCTCGTCATGAATGGGGCCATAGACCTCCATCCACAATTGTGCATCGGTCGCGACGATGAGCCGGCCCATCTGCCACGAGGTCGGCTCCGCGCGGCCATCAAGCCAGCTTTCCAGGATCTTCACCGAAATCCCGGCAGCAGCCGCGAGAATCTCGCGCCGCATCGGCCCGACCGGTTCAAGGCGCTTCCTCAACGCGGCGGCCAGGCGCGCGCGGTGCGCATTGCGTCCCTGCACTTCCTGGTCGATGGCGAGAACCACGCCATTGTCG
>CAZUAL010000409.1:0-3073 GCA_964618305.1 uncultured Dongia sp.
CAAGGAAACGATTATCCCGTCGGGGGCTAACCGCGTCGCCTTCGTCGTGGCGCCGATGATCACCTTCATCCTCTCGCTCATCTCCTGGGCGGTCATTCCGTTCGATGACGGCGTGGCGCTGGCTGACCTCAATGTCGGCATTCTCTATCTCTTCGCCATCTCGTCGCTCGGCGTATACGGCATCGTGTTGGCCGGTTGGGCCTCGAACTCGAAATACCCGTTCCTGGGTGCGCTCCGTTCGGCGGCGCAGATGGTCTCCTACGAAGTTTCGATCGGCTTCGTGCTGGTGACCGTGCTGCTCTGCGTTGGCTCGCTCAACCTCAACGACATCGTGAAGGCGCAAGCCAATATCTGGTTCTGCATCCCGCTCTTCCCGATGTTCATCGTCTTCTATATCTCGGGCCTTGCCGAAACGAACCGACCGCCCTTCGATTTGCCGGAAGCGGAATCGGAACTCGTCGCCGGCTATTTCTCGGAATATTCCGCTTTCACCTTCGCGCTCTTCTTCCTCGGCGAATACGCCAACATCTGGATGATGAGCGCCATGACCTCCGTCCTCTTCCTGGGTGGCTGGCAGGCGCCGTTCGACATCGTGCCGTTCACCTGGATCCCTGGTTTCGTCTGGTTCGCCCTCAAGGCCAGCCTTGTCGCCGCGAGCTTCGTCTGGGTGCGCGCGACCTTCCCTCGCTATCGCTATGACCAGCTGATGCGCCTGGGCTGGAAGGTGTTCCTGCCGCTCTCGCTGGTGATGGTGATCCTGACCGCCGGCGTGCTGGTGGCGACGGACAGCCTGCCGAAGAAGGGCAATGTGATGCCAGCCCCCGTGGTCGAAGAGACCGCGCCGGTCAGCAATTAAGGAGCCACTTCAATGTCCATCATGCGCACAGCGAAGTCGTTTCTGCTCTGGGAGCTGGTCTCCGGCATGGCGCTCACCTTTTCCTACCTCTTCAAGGAAAAGGTGACGATCAACTATCCCTACGAGAAAGGCCCGCTTTCGCCCCGCTTCCGCGGCGAGCACGCGTTGCGCCGCTATGCCAATGGCGAGGAACGCTGCATCGCCTGCAAGCTTTGCGAAGCGATCTGCCCAGCTCAGGCCATCACGATCGAAGCCGAGCCGCGCGATGACGGCAGTAGGCGCACCACGCGCTACGATATCGACATGACGAAGTGCATCTATTGCGGCTTCTGCCAGGAAGCCTGCCCGGTCGATGCCATCGTCGAAGGACCAAATTTCGAGTTTGCCACCGAAACGCACGAAGAACTCCTCTACAACAAGGAGAAGCTCCTGCGGAACGGCGAGCGCTGGGAAGCCGAGATCGCCGGCAATATCGCCGCCGACGCGCCCTATCGCTGAGCCCGGAGAGGGTGGGGGAGAAAGCCTAGATGATCGTCCAGACCATCGCCTTTTACGTCTTTGCCGCCGTGGCCGTATTGTCGGCCCTGCTGGTCGTGGGGAACCGCAACCCGGTCTATTCGGTGCTGTTCCTGATCCTGACCTTCTTCAATGTGGCGGCACTCTTTGTCCTCATCGGTGCCGAGTTCCTGGCAATGATGCTGGTCGTCGTCTATGTCGGCGCCGTTGCCGTGCTCTTCCTTTTCGTCGTGATGATGCTCGACATCAACTTCGTCGAATTGCGGCAGGGCTTCGTGCGCTATCTGCCGATCGGCGCATTGGTCGGCGCGATCCTGGCGGCTGAATTGGTCTTCGTCGTTGCCACCAACGGGCTCGGCACGGCGGCACCCTCCGCGCCGACGCCGCCGATCGATCAGGTCAGCAATACCGAGGCGCTCGGCAACATCATGTACACGCAGTACTTCTACCTCTTCCAGGTCGCCGGCCTCGTGCTCCTCGTCGCCATGATGGGCGCCATCGTGCTGACGCACCGCGAGCGCGCAGGTGTGAAGCGCCAGCGCATCGCTGCCCAGGTCGAGCGCAGCCGCAATTCGGTGCAGCTTGCCAAGGTCAAGACAGGTGACGGCGCCACTGGGGGTGTCAAATGATGAACATCGGTATCGAGCATTACCTGACGCTGTCGGCGATCCTCTTCACGATCGGCATCTTCGGCATCTTCCTCAACCGCAAGAACGTCATCATCATCCTGATGTCGGTCGAGCTGATGCTGCTCTCGGTCAACGTCAACATGGTGGCCTTCTCCCACTATCTCAACGACATGGTGGGCCAGGTCTTCGCCATGCTGATCTTGACCGTCGCCGCCGCCGAGGCTGCGATCGGTCTTGCCATCCTTGTGGTCTTCTTCCGTACTCGCGGCTCGATCGCCGTCGAGGACGTTAACGTGATGAAGGGCTGACATGAATCTCGACGTCGCCATCGTTGCCCTTCCGCTGCTGGGCGCACTCATTGCCGGTCTTGGCAACCGCCGTATTGGCGATCACGCCGCGCAATACATCACGGCCGGCCTGATGCTCGTCGTCATGGTGATCTCGTGGATCACCTTCTTCGACGTAACCGGAAACGGCAATATCCGGACCACGGAGCTCTTCACCTGGTTCGAGACCGGCGACTTCCGCGCCGCCTGGGCCCTCCGTATCGACCAGCTCTCCGCCGTCATGCTCATCGTCGTGAATACCGTTTCGGCGATGGTTCACGTCTATTCGATCGGCTACATGCACCACGACAAATCCGTCCCGCGGTTTATGGCCTATCTGTCGTTGTTCACCTTCTGCATGCTGATGCTGATCACGGCGGACAATTTCATCCAGATGTTCTTCGGGTGGGAAGGTGTGGGCCTCAGCTCCTATCTCCTCATCGGCTTCTGGTTCGACCGGCCCACCGCGAATGCCGCCGCCATCAAGGCGTTCCTCGTCAACCGTGTCGGCGATTTCGGCTTCGCGCTTGGCATCATGGGCTGCTTCCTGGTGTTTCACACCGTTGAGTTCAAGCCGATCTTCGAGGCCGTCATCGCCGGCCAGACACCGCCCACGTTCAATTTCTTAGGCTACGAGCTTGATACGCTGACCACCCTCTGTCTGCTGCTCTTCGTGGGCGCCATGGGCAAGTCCGCGCAGCTCTTCCTGCACACCTGGCTGCCTGACGCGATGGAAGGCCCTACCC
>CAZUAL010000410.1:0-3066 GCA_964618305.1 uncultured Dongia sp.
CGGCCTCGGATTGCAGCGCCCGCATCCAGGCGAGCTCGCTGCGGATGCCGTTGAGCGTGTGATAGCCTTCGCGGTGGACGCGCAGGATGACCGGCCGCGCCGCACCCTTCGGCGTGACGCGATAGGTCCAGTTTTCGGAATGGTTGATCAGTTTCAAATCGGCGCCCTCAAGCCCCCAGCGCGGCAGGGAAGCCGCAGCCAGTTCGTCGATCGCGCGCAACAATTGTTCGGTCGTGAGCATTCCGCTCATGTGTTTCCCAGCTCCCGGATGGTGATCAGGCTCTAACGGCCGGCATCGTTAACGTCAGCCGGCCGCGCCGTCTTTGGTATTTGCGACGGCGGGCGCGTTTCCATCCGCTGCCAGACTAGGAGAGGGTCGGGGAGCGGGGCTTGACCGGTGACTGGGCGATCTTGACACCTGATCAGCTTTGAACCCTTGAAGGTTTTGGCCGGGGCGTGCCATCATCCTTTCTTATCGGCCGTCTGGTTCGTCACCTTAATTCGGGGAAGACCATGGCAACCGCCCTGTCGGATCAATTGCCTGAAACGCGCGACGGCGCCGCACCCATCGTGCTGGCGGCTGCGGCGACGGGCGTCGTTGACTTCATTGAACAACAGGGTGGCGATGTCGATTCCATCTTCGGCAATTCCGGAATCGCCCCGGACATGGCGGGTGCGCCCACGCTGAAGCTTAAACTCGCCTCCTATTGCCGGCTGTTCGAGCAGGCGGCGCGCCAGATTAGCGGCAGAAAGGTCAGTCCAGGCAATTTTGGTCTCCAGTTCGGCCAGCAATTCCAGCCGCGCGACCTCGGCATGTGGGGGTATGCGGCGATCTCATCCCCAACCCTTGGGGCGGCCCTCGGCAATCTGGTGCGGCTTTTCCATTTCCACCAGGAATCGTCGGGCATGCAGCTGGTCAAGGGTGCCGACGGGCTGATGCGCCTTGAATACCAGATCTATTCGTCGGAGATCGTCGAACGGCGGCAGGATGCCGAATTGTCGCTCGGCATGTTCGCCAACGTCATCCGCGATTGCTGCGGGCCGAAATGGGCACCGGTCGAAGTGCATTTCGAGCATCCGCGCCCGGAATTCTGGAAGGAACACGAGGCTGCGTTCGACGCGCCGGTCTATTTCAGCCAGCCCACGAATGCCCTGCTGTTTCGCCCGGAACTGCTCGATAAGACGATGCCGGGGCGCGACCTGCAGCTCTTGACCATGATGCAGACCTGCCTTGAATCCCTAGGCTCCCATCGCCAGGGGGAAGACGGCATGGTCGACCGGATCAGGACGGCGATCCGCGTCAGCCTGCCGGGCGGCTATCCGAGCCTTGAGCAGATCGCCGGATCACTGCGCATGTCGCCGGCAGCGATCCAGCGTGAACTCTCCGCCGCTGGCCTCACCTACAAGGATGCGGTCGAACACACGCGGCAAAGCTTGGCGCGCATGTATCTCGACCAGAAACAATTGCCGTTGACCGAGATCGCGCTGCTGCTCGGCTATTCCGAGCTTTCAGCCTTCACGCGGGCCTTCACCCGCTGGACGGGGGCAAGTCCCCGCGCCTATCGCAAGCTGGGGCACTGATCCGGTCCTGGAAGCGCCTCACATCTGTGAAAGCGCGTCCTGGCTTTCCGGCAGGATCTGACCGCCATCAACGATGATCGTCTGCCCGGTGATGTAGCCCGCTTCGCGTGACGCGAAGAAGAGGGCGGCGTGGCCGATATCCTCAACCTCGCCAAGCTTGCCGAGCGGCACCGCCGCCGCCATGCCTTTCATGTAGGTCTCGCCGAGATCGATGAGACCTTCGGTCTTGATATTGCCGGGCAGCACGGCATTGACCGTGATCCCGTATTTCGCCAATTCCATGCAGGCCGTGCGCATGAAGCCCAGCTGTCCCGCCTTGGTGGCGCCGTAATGCGTCCAGCCCGGAAAGCCCGTAACCGGCCCGGTGATCGAGGAGGTGATGACGATGCGACCCTCGCCTGATTTCTTGAGATAGGGAATGCAGGCCTTGACCGACAGGAACGTGCCTTTGAGGTTCGTCGCCATCACCTCATCCCAGGTCTCGGGTGACATGTCCTCCATCTTCACCTGCGGGAAGACACCGGCATTGGCGCACAACACATCGACGCCGCCATAGCGGTCGGCCGCCGCCTTCGCCATCTTCTCCATGTCAGCAAGCTTGGTGACGTCGGCGGAGAAACCGCTTGCAATCCAGCCCGCTTGCTCGAACTCCTTCGCGGTCGCCTCGGCCCCTTTCAAGTCGCGGCCGACGATCAGCACCTTGGCCCCGTGGCGCGCGAAGACGCGGGCGATCCCCTTGCCGATGCCCTTGCTGGCGCCGGTGACGATGACCGATTTCCCCTTGATCGATTGAGCGAGCATGGTGCGTTCCTCCAAGGTCTGTCTTCAGTTTTCGTCGGCCGCGCCCATGGCGCGGCGCCGGCGCAGGACGAGGATCAAGGCATAGCCGACCAGCAGCAACGTGGCGGCGCCGAGGGTCGAAACGGTACCGAGCACGGGCACGCCGGGCGTATAGCCGGCGACCATCTTGGCGTAGAGAAATTCCGGGATCGTCGTGTCAGCGCCGGTCGTGTAGAGCGATAGCGGAAAATTGCCCCAGGAAAGCAGGAAGGCAAAGAGTGCGCCCGAAAAGATACCGGGAAAGAGCACAGGCAGCGTCACTTCCTTGAAAACCTGCCAGCGTGTGGCGCCGAGGTCGAAAGCCGCCTCCTCGAGCGCCGGATCGAAGGAATAGACTTGGATCGAGATGACCAGGGTGCAGACCGGGATGATCCAGACGAGATGGGCGAAGACCGCTGTCTGCCACGACATGGTGAAGCCCAGCGCGTTGAACCAGAGGAGGAGGGCAAGCCCCAGCACCGATTGCGGAAAGAAGATCGGCAGCAGCACTATCTTTTGATAGATCGAGCGCCCCTTCCAGTCATAGCGGGCAAAAGCGAGCGCGCCGAAGAGGGCGATCACCACGGCAACCAGGGTGACGCAGAGCGCGATCGTGATCGACGTCTTGAAAAGCTGGTGGATCTCCAGGGACGAGAAGGTCTTCTG
>CAZUAL010000411.1:0-3051 GCA_964618305.1 uncultured Dongia sp.
CTGCGACATCCGCGATTTCACCAGCATCTCGGAGCGAACCGAGCCGGAGGCCTTGACGCTGCTACTCAACCGCTTCCTGACGCCCATGACGGATGCCGTCCTCAGTCACGGCGGCACGATCGACAAATATATCGGCGACTGCATCATGGCCTTCTGGAACGCGCCGCTCGATATCCCGCAACATGAGCGCAAGGCCGTGATCGCCGCCTTCGCCATGCGCGCGGAGCTCGTCAGGCTCAACGAGGAATTCGCGGCAGAAGCGGTGCGTACGGGTTCGAAGAAGATCGAGATCAAGATCGGCATCGGCCTCAATACCGGCATCGCCTGCGTCGGCAACATGGGCTCGAAGCAGCGCTTCGGCTATTCGGCCCTGGGCGATACGGTCAACACCGCGTCGCGCCTGGAAAGCCTGTCACCGGCCTACTTCGTCGATCTGGTCCTGGGTGAGGAAACGGCGGAAGGTGTTGCCGACTTTGCCCTCCTCGAACTGGACCAGGTGCGCGTCAAGGGCAAGAACCTGCCGGTGCGCATCTTCACGGGGCTCGGCGATGAGAAGGTGGGCGCCAGCAACAGCTTCGTGACGCTGAAGAGCCATCACGACGCGATGCTCGGCGCCTATCGGAGCCAGGCATGGGCCGCGGCCCGGGAAGCCCTGGCGCGCGCGCGTGAATCGGCACCGGAAGCGCTCGCCAAATTCTACGACATGTACGAAGCGCGCATCGCCGAATACAGCACCAACCCGCCGCCCGCCGATTGGGACGGCGTCTATGTAGCGATGACCAAGGGCGGGTGATTTTCAGATCGTCATGGTCGGCGACGGCCGACCATGACGGATGTTTTTTTAATCCTCGATATCGAGAGCGTAACCCGCCGAGCGCACCGTGCGGATGAGATCCGGCAGGCCGTCGATGTTGATCGCCTTGCGCAGGCGTCGGATGTGCACGTCCACCGTGCGCGGCTCGACATAGAAGTCGCGGCCCCAGACATGGTCGAGGAGCTGCACGCGCGAGAAGACGCGGCCCTTGTTTTCCATCAGGAACTTCAGCAGGCGGAACTCGGTCGGCCCCAGATGCAGATCGCGATTGGCGCGACGGACACGGTGTGTCGCCAGATCCATTTCGAGATCGGCATAGGTGAGGTTCTCGTCGCTCGATTGCGGGCGGGCGCGGCGCAGCGCCGCCTTGGCGCGCGCCATCAGCTCCGAGGGGCTGAAGGGCTTGGTCACGTAATCGTCGGCCCCGGTCTCGAGGCCGCGAATCTTGTCCGCTTCCTCGCCCTTGGCGGTCAGCATAATGATCGCCGCCGACTTCAAATCCGGCGTGCGCCGGATCTGGCGGCAGACCTCGATGCCTGAGACGAGCGGCAGCATCCAGTCGAGAAGGATGAGATCCGGCGTTTCCTCGCGCGCCTTGACCAGCGCTTCCTCGCCGTTCATCGCCTCGACGACGCGGTAGCCTTCCGCTTCGAGATTGTACTTCAGCAGCGTCAACAATGCCGGCTCGTCTTCCACCACCAGCACCACCGGCTTGGCGCGACCGTCGCTTGCCGTGTCACTTCGCGGCATGTCGGCGCGGCGCGAACGTTCAGCCATTGATCGCAACATTCGTCGTATCTCCCTTCGGGCGAGTCTCGTCGATGGGCTTGCCATGGACGAGGAAATGGACCGTCTCGGCGATGTTGGTCGCGTGATCGCCGATACGCTCAATGTTCTTGGCAATGAAGAGAAGATGGGTCGAGGCGCCGATGTTACGCGGGTCTTCCATCATGTAGGTCAGCAACTCGCGAAACAGCGAATTGTACATCTCGTCGATGCTTTCATCCGAGCGCCAGGCGGCGATGAGACCTTCCGCATCGTCGTTGGCATAGGCCGAAAGAACGGCGCTGATGAGCTTGATCGCCAGATCGCCCATGCGCGGGATGGAGCCGGTCGGCTTCAAGGGTGCCTGCTGGTTGAGCTGCAGGGCGCGCTTGGCGATGTTCTTGGCATAGTCGCCGATGCGCTCGATATCGGCCGAGATCTTGATGGCGGCGATGACTTCGCGCAGATCCTTGGCCATCGGCTGGCGCAGCGCCAGAATCTTGAGCGAGTCCTGGGCAACCGTCATCTCAAGCGCGTCGATGCCCTTGTCGCTTTCGATGACACGCATCGCCTTGTCGGAATCGCGCCGGGCAAGGGCCGAGATCGCATCGGCCAGCTGCGCCTCGGCGCGGCCACCCATGGCGAGGATCTGTTCGCGCAGGCGGCGAAGCTCTTCGTCGAAGCTCTTGACGATATGGTCGGTGGCTTTTTGCGGCATGGTGTTCCTGCTCCTCAGCCGAACCGGCCGGTAATATAGCCCTGGGTGCGTTCGTCCTTGGGGCTGGTGAAGATCTGCTCGGTGTCGCCCCACTCGATCAGCTGACCGAGATGGAAGAAGGCCGTCTTCTGGCTGACGCGGGCAGCCTGTTGCATCGAATGGGTGACGATCACGATGGTGAAGTTTTCCCGGAGTTCGTCAATCAATTCTTCGATCTTGGCCGTGGCGATAGGATCAAGAGCCGAACAAGGCTCGTCCATCAGGATGACTTCCGGGCTCACGGCAATGGCGCGCGCGATGCAAAGGCGCTGCTGCTGGCCACCGGAAAGGCCCGTACCGGGCTGATCGAGGCGATCCTTTACTTCGTTCCACAAGCCGGCCTTTTCAAGGCTTGAGCGGACGATTTCGTCCATTTCACCCTTGGTCGAGCCCATACCGTGGATGCGCGGACCATAGGCCACGTTGTCATAGATCGATTTCGGAAACGGGTTCGGCTTCTGGAACACCATGCCGATGCGCGCCCTGAGCATGACGACGTCGAGCGTGGGGTCGTAGATGTCCTGCCCGTCGAGCGTGATCTCGCCACCCACACGGCAGCCTTCGATCACGTCGTTCATGCGGGTGAGGCAGCGCAGGAAGGTCGACGTGCCGCAGCCGGACGGGCCGATCAGCGCCGTCACCACGCGCGCAGGCACATCGAGATCGACCTCGAACAGAGCCTGCTTCTGGCCGTAATGCACCGTCACCTTGTGGC
>CAZUAL010000412.1:0-3041 GCA_964618305.1 uncultured Dongia sp.
CCCTAACCCTCCCCCTGAAGGGAGAGGGGACTGCAGCCGGTCTTGTGCCGCTGCTTCCGCGAACTCGGTGAGATTCCCTCTCCCTTCAGGGGGAGGGCCCCGCCGACAAATGTCGGCATGCGCCGACGGGGTGGGGGTGTCGGCGAAAGCCGAGTGGGGTGCGCGCCAGCGAGTGGGTATCAGTGACGGGTCTTGCCCTTCAGGTCACCCCGCAACGCACTCAATACGGCGAGAGAGCGTTCACCAGATCCTTGGTGTTGGGATTGCTGACCTTGCGGTCGATGACGATGTGCTGGGGCAGGGTGCCGGCGCCGTAATAGACGGCGTTCCAATCGTTCTTGCGCAAGATGCCGGCGCCGTTGAAGCTGACGCCGCCGAAGAGGCCCGCGGTCTTGGCGAAGGTGTAGACGTCGGCGTCGAGGTTGGTCGTCGTGTTGGCGCCGATGCCCTTGCCGATCGGGCCGGCGGCGATCGACATGTCACCGCCGAACTTCATCTGGTCGTTGAGCACGGCTTGGAGCGCCTTGTCGCTCATGATGGTGAAGACGGTCTCGGAAGATTGGCCGCCGATCTGCAGGCCGACCGAACCCGCGGCCAGCGTGTAGAAGGCGGGCTCGCTCCAGCCCTTGTTGGGATCGCGCACCATCAGGATGCCATTGCCGCCTTCGCCGCCGATGACGAAGCCGGCCTTGAAGATGTCCGGGAAGATCATCACGGCCTTGGCGCGCTTGAGGTAGCCGGGCAGTTCGCCGAATTCCAATGAGCCGATCAGCTTTTCGAAAGTGATGCGGGATTTGTCGACCAGTTCCTGCTGCGGCGTCAGGGCCGTGGCGGGCGCCAGCGCGCCGAAGGAAATCCCCAGCGTCACGGTGGCGAGAACCGTCAGTTTGCGCAGAAAGCTCATGCCTCATGTCTCCTTATCGGTACGGGGCCGATTGAAACGCGCGGCACCCTTCGTGGTTCCCGACTGTTCGCCACAAGTATTAACAGGTTCGCGACTCGGGAACGGCTCGGAATCACAGATAAACCCGGGAGACTCGCGCTGCAATCGCGCTCACGCAGGTTTGAGAAGCGGCATGGGGAGAGTCATCAATGGCGGCCCCCCACCCAACCCTCCCCCTGAAGGTGGGAGGGCTTTTGGAGCGCGTTGGTCGCGACAGGGACACCTCCCACCTTCAGGGGGGAGGCCGGGAGGGGGGGGGGCGAAGTAACGGGTGCTGCTTGCCTAATCGCCCTTCGCCACGACCATGTAATTGACGTCGAGGTCGCGGCTCAGGTGGAATGTGTCTTTGAAGGGGTTGTAGCTCACTCCGGTGAGTTCGCTCACTTTGAGGCCGTGATGGCGGAGGCCCCGCGCCATTTCCGAGGGGCGGATGAAGCGGTTCCAATCGTGGGTGCCCTTGGGCAGCCAGCGCAGCACATATTCGGCGCCGACGATGGCCATGGCATAGCTTTTCACCGTTCGCGACATGGTGGCGAGGAAGAGGATGCCGCCCGGCTTCAGCAGGCGCGCGCAGGAGCCCAGAAATGAATCGACATCGGCCACATGCTCGATGATCTCCATGGCGAGTACGATGTCGAAGCAGGCCCCTTGCGCCACCAGATCCTCGGCCGCGCAATTGAGGTAGGTGATCCTGGTCCCCGTCTGCTCGGCATGGAGCCGCGCCACCTCGACATTGCGCGGGGTCGCGTCGACGCCCGTCGCATTGGCCCCGAGGCGCGCCATCGGCTCGGTCAGGAGCCCGCCGCCCGACCCGATATCGAGGAGGCTCAGGCCCGCGAGGGGCTCAGACCCCGAAGCGTCGCGGCCGAAATGGGCGGCGGCGCGGTCGCGGATGAACTGGATGCGGACCGGGTTGAGGCGGTGGAGCGGGCGGAATTTCCCCACCGGGTCCCACCAGCTTTCGGCCATGGCGGCGAACTTCTCGACCTCGGCCCGGTCGATGGTCGAATTGGGCGTGGCGCGGGCGCCTTTGCCCAAATTTTCGCCAGCCTGATCGCCGATCGGGCCGCGTTCTTGTGCAGCGCCGCCGGCCGGTCCCGAAGCCATGACTAAATCCCTTCAATCCAATGAAAATGCCGCTGCCGGACGGGCGGGAAAGCTTGCGTCGGCGGCGTTGGTTCAGTATGGATACGCCCGCCCGGCAAAACAAGATTTCCCCCGCCATTGTTTCGCGCCGCCGAAGATATGCGGGCGAGGTCAATTTTCCCGGCTATTTGAAGGGTTTAGGGGCATTTCCCGATGAGTGTCAGTGATCGGAAGGGCGGGTCGAAGAAGAACCGCATCGTGATGAAGTTCGGGGGCACCTCCGTTGCCAATATCGAGCGCATCAAATCAGTCGCCCAGCGCGTGAAACGCGAGGTCGATGCGGGCCATGAAGTCGCCGTAGTCGTTTCCGCCATGTCGGGCGTCACCAACCAGCTGGTCGATTGGTGCAAGGAGATCGCGCCGATCCACGATGCGCGGGAATATGACACGGTCGTGGCATCCGGCGAGCAGGTGACCTGCGGCTTGACGGCGATCGCGCTGCAGGAGCTTGGCGTCAATGCGCGCTCGTGGCTCGGCTGGCAGGCGCCGATCGTCACCGACGACGCGCACGGCAAGGCGCGCATCGTCTCGATCGCCGGTGAGGAGCTCGAAAAGCGTTTCGCCCAGGGGCAGGTCGCGGTCTTCGCGGGCTTCCAGGGCGTGGGTCCGGACAACCGGGTGACGACGTTGGGCCGTGGTGGGTCGGATACGTCGGCGGTGGCGATCGCCGCGGCGATCAAGGCCGACCGCTGCGACATCTTCACCGATGTCGACGGCGTCTATACGACCGATCCCAGGATCGTCGCGAAGGCGCGGAAATTGGATAAGATCACCTATGAGGAAATGCTGGAAATGGCGTCGCTTGGCGCCAAGGTCCTGCAGACCCGCTCGGTGGAAATGGCGATGAAGCATGGCGTGCGCGTGCAGGTTCTCTCCAGCTTCGAGGACAAGCCGGGCACGCTGGTGGTGGATGAGGAAGAGATCATGGAAAAGGAATTGGTGAGCGGCATCG
>CAZUAL010000413.1:0-3028 GCA_964618305.1 uncultured Dongia sp.
CAATGCCATTGTGGCGCTCTCCCAGCTGAGCTATGGGCCCGAAACTCGGGGTGCAACCGCCGGCGGCTCTGGTAAGAGACGTGCCTGGGGGGCGGCTGGACGGGCTGGAACCTAAGAGCAGCCCGTCCGGAATTCAAGTGGAAAAAAGGGCAATATTTTCAACGTCTGGGCTGGCCGAGACTCCGACCGGTACTCGGATCAGCCTTCGTCGTCGCCCTTCTCGATGGCGTCGGAGATATCCTCGTCATCCTCGCCGAGCTCGGACGCGTCCTCCAGGACCACATCCTCCTCATCGCCGATATCCTCATCCTCGACATCCGTATCGACATCGACCACGACGTCCTCGGCGTCCGGGGCCACGGCCGATTTCACCGGCGTCATCTTCTCGGTGACTCGGCGACGGCTCTTCATGACGGCATCAGGATCATAAACCGTCTTGCACTTCGGGCAGGCGATCGTCGCCTTGCGCATGTCGTAAAAATGGGCGCCGCAGCTTGGGCAGACGCGCTTGGTGCCCCATTCCGGCTTGCTCACCTGATGTCTCCGCTCGAGTTCTCGGGTGGGGTGCAATTGCCATAGGGGGCGGCGGCCTGTCAACGCCTTCAAATGGATGCCAAACCCGGCCCATGAAAAGGCCGCGAGATCGGGGGAAGGCCGAAAAATCGGGGTTTCCGTTGGCCGCCCGCCCTGTGCTAGAGAAACGCCGCGCCGCCCGGCGGCGCGTTTCCTTGGAGCAGACCGGAAAGCGGCATGAGCAGGCATCAGACGGCACCACGTCCCTTGAACTCCGGGACCGGCGGCGGGTTGAAGGGCACCATCCGGGTGCCCGGCGACAAATCCGTCTCCCACCGCGCGCTGATGCTGGGGGCGCTCGCCCTGGGCGAAACGGAAATCCATGGTCTCCTTGAGGGCGAGGACGTCCTGCGCACCGCCGCCGCCATGCGGCTTCTGGGTGGCGACACCGAAAAGGGCGCCGACGGCATCTGGCGCGCGCGTGGCCGTGGGAACGGTGGGCTGGCCGAGGCCAGCGACATTCTGGATCTCGGCAACGCGGGCACCGGCACGCGCCTGCTGATGGGCCTCGTAGCGCCCTATCCGATGACGACCTTCTTCACCGGCGACGCCTCGTTGCGCTCGCGCCCGATGGCGCGCGTGACCGAACCCTTGAGCCAGATGGGCGCGAACTTCGTCACGCGCAGCAAGGGCCGTCCACCGCTCGCCGTCATCGGCACGGCCAATCCGCGCCCCATCACCTACAAGCTCCCTGTGGCGAGCGCGCAGGTGAAATCGGCCATTCTGCTGGCCGGCCTCAACACGCCCGGCATCACCACTGTGATCGAGCCGGAAGCGACGCGCGATCATACGGAGCTGATGCTGCGCGGTTTCGGCATCGATGTGACGGTCGAGGAAACACCGGAAGGGCGGGCCTCTTCGGTGAAAGGCCATGGCGAGCTCAAGGGCCGCAAGGTGATCGTGCCGGGCGATCCCAGTTCCGCTGCCTTTCCGATCGTCGCTGCGCTGATCCTGCCAGGTTCCGATATCCTCATCGAGAATGTCGGCCTCAACCCGCACCGTATCGGCCTTATTGATACGCTCATCGAAATGGGCGCTTCGATCGACGTGAGACACGCGCGCATCGAAGCAGGCGAGAAAGTCGGCGACCTGCACGTGAAGCATTCGCACTTGAAAGGCGTCACGGTTCCGGCCGAACGCGCACCGTCGATGATCGACGAATATCCAATCCTCTCCGTCGCCGCCGCCTTCGCCGAAGGCGAGACGAAGATGCTTGGCTTGGGAGAACTCCGCGTGAAGGAAAGCGATCGGCTGGGCGCCATGGCGCGTGGCCTTGCTGCTTGCGGCGTCGCCGTCGAGGAAGGCGCGGATTGGCTCCTCGTCAAAGGCAATGGCAAGCGCCCCAAGGGCGGCGCGCACATCGCCGTCAATCTCGATCATCGCCCGGCGATGTCGTTCCTCATCTTAGGCCTTGCCGCCGAGAAGCCGGTCGGCATCGATGACGGCTCGCCCATCGACACATCCTTTCCCGGCTTCGTCGAGCTGATGAACGGCATGGGTGCGCAGATTCACGCGGTGACGGCATGACCAAGCCCTTCGTGATCGCGCTCGACGGTCCGGCCGCGGCCGGCAAGGGCACGCTCGCCAAGCGACTCGCCCAGTACTACAACCTCGCCTATCTCGATACCGGCTCGCTCTACCGTGCCGTGGGACTCGCCGTCCTGCGCGCCGGCAAGGATCCGACCGACCCGGTCGCCGCAACCGAGGCCGCCAAGACGCTCCCGGCCGGTCTGCTCACCGATCCCGAATTGCGCTCGGCCAAGGCGGGCGATGCGTCCTCCAAGGTGGCGGCGATCCCGGGGGTCCGGGCTGCCCTCTTCGACTGGCAGCGTCGATTCGCAGCCGAACCACAAGCTGATGTGGATGGACGGCCTTGTTCCGGTTCTGTTCTTGATGGCCGGGATATCGGCACGATCATCTGTCCGGAGGCGGAGGTCAAAATCTTCGTCACAGCGAGCGCCGAAGCGCGGGCCAACCGGCGCCTCAAAGAGTTGCAAGCCCGGGGCGAAGAAGCTATATACGCCCGGGTTTTAGAGGATATCAGGGCCCGCGACGAGCGCGATGCAGCGCGCGCCGATGCCCCGATGAAGCCGGCCGCAGACGCCGTCCACCTCGACACCTCGGATCTCGATATCGATCAGGTCTTCGCGAAAGCCAAAGCGATCGTGGAGGAGCGCCTTAAGCGCTGATCCTCGGGTTTCGTATTTTCAATGCGTGACGTCCAAGACCGCCGGAGCCAACCGGCTGGCCGGAAAAATGATGATGAAAGGAACTCTACTCTAATGGCTAAATCTGCTGCGGCGCGCGTCGCCGCCCACGACATCCCCGCCGCCAAGGAAAGCTTCGCGGCACTTCTCGATGAATCATTGGGCTCCGCCCAGGGCCTCGAAGGCTCGGTGCTCTCCGGCACCGTCGTCGCCATCGATGGCGAATTCGCCCTGGTCGATGTTGGCCT
>CAZUAL010000414.1:0-3023 GCA_964618305.1 uncultured Dongia sp.
CCGCTTCGAAGGTTCGGCGCATGTCGAATTCCTGCGCGGCGTGAAGAACCCGATCGGCATGAAGTGCGGCCCCAGCCTGGAACCGGACGCGCTGCTGCGCATGCTCGACACGCTGAACCCGGCGCGCGAGGCCGGTCGCATGACGCTGATCAGCCGCTTCGGCCACGACAAGGTGGAAGACGGCCTGCCCAGGCTGGTGCGCGCGGTGCAGCGCGAAGGCCATCCGGTGGTGTGGTCGTGCGATCCGATGCACGGCAACGTCATCAAGTCGGACAGCGGCTACAAGACGCGCCCGTTCGACCGCATCCTGGCCGAAGTGCGCGGCTTCTTCGCCGTGCACCGTGCGGAAGGCACCCATGCCGGCGGCGTCCATTTCGAGATGACCGGCCAGGACGTGACCGAGTGCATCGGTGGCGCCAAGGCGGTGACGGAAGAGGCGCTGGCCGACCGCTACCACACCCATTGCGATCCGCGCCTCAACGCCACGCAGGCGTTGGAACTTGCTTTCCTCATCGCCGAGCAACTGAAAGCGGAGCGCGCCGGTGGACAACGCATCGCCGAAGCCTCGTAACGGTGGCGCCGGGCCGGCGGACGGCCCGGCCTCCGACGAGGTTGCGGCCTGGTCGGATCAGTATTTCCTGAAGACCAAGGCGACGGTCGCCCGTTTCGGCGACGTCAAGGTCACCTATGCCATCTTCATGCGCCGACCGGTCATTTCCGCGCCGCGACTGGCGGTGGACTGGCTGAAGCGCATGGCCGCCGAGCGCGGCACCGCGTTCGATATCGATCTGCAGTATGACGAGGGCAGGTGGGTCGGCGCCGGTGAACCGATCATGTATGTGAGCGGCTCCTTCGTGCATCTCGCCGATCTCGAAACCCTGCTGCTGATGAAGCTTGGCCCCGCCTGTGTTGCGGCCTTCAATGCCTTCACCATGTGTTCGGACCTCCCCAACGTGGCATTCCTGGCCATGGATGCCCGCCACTGCGCCGGGCTCGAGATGGCGGAGATGATGGCCTATGCCGCCTCGGTCGGGTCGGCGCGCGCTCTTCGCAAGGTGAAGGCCACGGGCTTCATCGGCAATGCGACCCAGGCGACGGCCCATTATTTCGGCCGTGAGAAGGCGCTGGGCACCATGCCCCACGCCCTGATCGGCTATGCTGGCTCGACCCTCCGCGCGGCGGAAATGTTCCACGAGACATTCCCCGACGAGCCGATGACCGTGCTGGTCGATTATTTCGGCCGCGAAGTGACGGATGCCCTGACCGTCGCGCGCCGGTTCCCGGCGATGGCATCGGAAGGGAAGCTCTCGGTCCGCATCGATACGCCGGGCAGCCGCTTTATCGAGGGGCTCGACCCGCCGGCCTCCTATGCCGTGCTCGACCGCCATGTGCCGAACGTCATTCGCGGCTACCGTTCCGAAAGCGAACTGAGGCACCTTGTTGGCGCCGGCGTCTCGGCATCGGCGATCTGGCATCTGCGCGACGCGCTCAACCGCGAAGGCTTCAACAAGGTGAAGATCGTGGCTTCGTCCGGCTTCGATCCGGCCAAGTGCAAGGTCATGGCGGAAGCCCAGGCGCCGATCGACGTGGTGGGGACAGGCTCTTTCCTGCCTCAGCGCTGGACCGAGACCTACGCCACTGCGGACATTATCGAATATAACGGCGTCAAGCGCGTGAAGATCGGCCGCGAGTTCCTGTTCCGGAAGTAGCTATTTCGGCGCTGTGTTGAATGGCACCTCGGACCAGACATAGCCGTCGTCGTTGCTGTTCTTCTTCACACCGAACTCCAGAACCCAGGTCTTGCCGGTCTTGGTATCAAGCAGCATGTTGATCTTGCTGCGCCCGTGGGTCAGGTCGCGCTGTGGCTGGTCGAGAACCATCAGGATGTAGCGCTGCCCGGCCTGCTCTATGACCGGCGTCGGCGTCAGTTCATCGGCGCTTTGGGCGAACGCCATACCGGGGAGCAGCGTTGCCGTCGCCATCAAGGCCAAGCGCGGCAGGGTCAAGAGCATCAAGGGTTTGAGCATCATCGCGTCCTTCCTGTCCCCAGTGGCGAAACCCTAGCACAGGGCCGCGACCATCCCAAAGAGCGCCCCGCATGTCGGCCTTGTGCGCTGCGCAATTGACATCACCCTTGCCCCGGTTAAGTTCCCAGCATGACAGAGAAAATCAAAATCGCGCTGGCGCAGATCAACCCGAAAGTCGGGGATGTGGCCGGGAATGTCGAACGTGTCCTCAAGGCCCGGGCCGAGGCGGCGGCGGGCGGTGCTGACCTCGTCGTGGCGCCGGAACTGGTCATTTCCGGCTATCCGCCGGAAGACCTGGTCCTGAAGCCGGCCTTCCAGCAGGCCTGCCGCGAGGGTGTCGAGGCAATCGCCCGGGCGACGGGTGACGGCGGGCCGGCCATTGTCGTCGGTGCGCCCTGGGCCGAAGGAGACAAGCTCCACAACGGCGCCTTCGTCCTGGGACAGGGGAAGATCCTCGCCAAGCGCTTCAAGTACGATCTGCCCAATTACGGTGTCTTCGACGAGAAGCGCGTGTTCCAGCCGGGGCCGCTGCCTGAGCCGATTGATTTCAACGGGATGAAGCTCGGCCTCCTCATTTGCGAGGATCTGTGGTTTGCGACGACGAGCGCTCACCTGAAAGCCAAAGGGGCCGAGTTGCTGGTCGTTCCGAACGGCAGCCCCTACGATCACGCCAAGCCCGAGCAGCGAGTGGAGATTGCCGAGGCACGGCTGGGCGAGGCCGGACTGCCGATCATCTACGTCAATCAGGTCGGCGGGCAGGATGAGCTGGTTTTCGACGGTGATTCCTTTGTGCTCGACCGGGGCAAGGCCATCAAGGCGCGCCTACCGTCCTTCGAGGAGAAGGTGGCGCTGACCGAGTGGCAGCGCGGCAATGAAGGCTGGACGTGCCTGCCGGCGGATGTTGCACCGCCCTTGAAGCCACTCGAATCGATCTACCGGGCGATGGCACTGGGGCTCAAGGATTATGTCGGTAAGAACGGCTTTCCTGGAATCATC
>CAZUAL010000415.1:0-3015 GCA_964618305.1 uncultured Dongia sp.
ACCCAGCGCATCACCAACACGCCGGGCATCGACACCGCGCCGAGCTATGCGCCGGATGGCAGCCAGATCACTTTCGAAAGCGATCGCGGCGGCAGCCAGCAGATCTATGTGATGAGCGCCGATGGCGGCGGTGCGCGCCGCATCAGCAAGGGGCAGGGGCGTTACGGCACCCCGGTCTGGTCGCCGCGCGGTGATCTTATTGCGTTTACCCGCATGTACCAGGGCAGCTTTTACGTGGGCGTGATGCGCCCCGACGGTTCGGGCGAGCGGATGCTCTCTCAAGGCTGGCTGATCGAGGGGCCGACCTGGGCTCCCAATGGCCGGGTCCTGGCCTTCTACAAGCAGGAGCCGAATGGCCGGACCCAGCTCCATTCGATCGACCTTACTGGCCACAATGAGCGTGTCATGAAAACACCACTGGACGGATCGGATCCGGCATGGTCGCCCTTGCTTGGAAACCAATAATGATCTATGTTCGGCCGCGATTCTGAGGTAAAAATAACCTTGGAATACCTTGATTCAGCGCGGAATTTGAGGCGCAGGCGAGTCGGCGATCCACAATCGGGGGGTGGTCGGGGGATTTGCTTGAGCCGAGAATGGACATAAGAGGAAACAAAAAATGCGTCTTTCGATCCTGTCGGCCCTGGCTGCGGCCGCTCTTCTGGCAGCCTGTTCGTCGGATGTGCCGGTGAACGATGCCGGCGGTGCCGGTGCTGGTACCCAGAGCGCCTCGTCGGCTGATTCCGGCATTGCCGGTGCGGCCGTTCCGGGTTCGCCCGAGGACTTCAACCAGAACGTCGGCAACACCGTCTACTTCGACCTCGACAGCTACTCCTTGAGCTCGGATGCCCAGGCTCAGCTGCAGCGTCAGGCCGCCTGGCTCCAGCAGTACCCGCAGCGCACGCTGACCGTCGAAGGTCACTGCGACGAGCGCGGCACCCGTGAGTACAACCTCGCCCTCGGCGAGCGTCGTGCGAACTCGGTTGCCAACTACCTGGTCGCCCTTGGCGTCGACAAGGCTCGCCTCAGCACCATCTCTTACGGCAAGGAGCGTCCGCTCTGCACTGAGAGCGATGAGTCCTGCTGGTCGCAGAACCGTCGTGGCGTCAGCGCCATCAACCAGTAATCTCGCTCGTCTGAGCAGATAACTGGCGTCATTAACGCCGGTCCGGAGAAATCCGGGCCGGCGTTTTTGTTTGCGCGTCTCGCCGCATGGCTGGCGGAAATTCCCCGTCTTCGCGCGATTTCCGCCGCATTCCCGCCCACTTTGGCGTCGAGTTTATCCCCGTTGATGTTTTTCAACCTTAAGAGGGGACATTCGAATGCTGACTTTTGGGGCGGGTACCAGCCGTGGTTTGCTGGCCGGATTGATGCTGCTGGGGCTCGCTGCCTGCAGTAGCGACGACACGGCTCAAGTCGCTGGTGCCGGCGACGGTTCGAGCGGCACCAACATAGCAGGTGAAGCCGTACCCATGCCTGTTGATGAAGGCGGGAATATCAGCAACACGGTCTCCTTTGAGACTGACAGCTATGCTCTGACCGGTGAAGCGCAGATAACGCTGCAGAAGCAGGCCGAATGGATGAAGGCATATCCGGTGCGGACGTTCACCATCGAGGGCCACGCCGATGAGCGCGGCACACGTGAATACAATTTGGGCCTCGGTGAACGCCGGGCAAACGCGATCGCCGCTTACTTTGTTGCACTGGGAATCGACAAGTCCAGGATCTCGATTATCTCGTATGGCAAGGAACGGCCCCTCTGCACCGAGGCAACCGAGGAATGCTGGGCACAGAACCGACGTGGGGGCACGTCGATCAACCAGTAATCGGAACCCGGCCGGCGATGCTCCGTTTGTTCCATCGCCGGCTGCCCGCCCAGTCTTGGCAAAACCCGGCCCAGGCTTGCTTTTCACCGAGTCCCTTTGGCATTGTCAGCTCGCAATTTTGTGACCGGGCTTGGTCCGGCCACGCCTTAATTCCGCCCGTTTCGGGGCCGAGCATGCCCGGCAGAACCGGGATGACGAGCGATGAGGATGACACGCGTGACTTTTGCTGATCGGATGAAAATGAGCGTGCTGGCCGGCCTGCTGGCGTTGGCGCCGATGGCCGCTGCGAATGCCGACGAAGTGGACGATTTGCGCGCCGATTTGCAGCAGCTGAAGCAGCAGGTTCTCTATCTCGAAAACCAGATGCCCAAAGGTGGTACCACGGCAGCCGGCGGCGGCACGGTCGCGGCGCAGAACGAGGTCCGCTTCCAGCAATACGATCAGCAGATGAGCCAGCTCACCGGGCAGATCGAGCAGCTGGAACTGAAGATCAATGATCTCGCTGACAAGATGGACCGCATGCAGAAGGACATGGAGTTCCGTCTGAGCGAGCTTGAAAAGGCAGGTGGCGGCGCGGGTGGCATGGCCCCGGTTGCCGGCGCCGACACGATGGCGGCCCCGGCCGGCCAGGCCGCGGCAGCCGGCGCTGCCCAGCAGGCGGTCGATCCCGGCGCGCCGCCGCAGCCGACCCAGCCCGGCGTCATGGGAACACTCAGCAACGACCAGATGCAGAGCCTGCCGCAGGCGCCGGCCGGTGCCGCCGACCAGGCGGCTTCGGCCGCTGCGGGGTCGGTGGTGCTTCCCGGCAATTCGCCGCAGGAGCAGTATGATTATGCGACAGGCCTCGTCCAGCGCGGCGCCTATGCCGAGGCGGAGATTGCCCTGAAATCCTTCATCGCCGAACATCCGAAGGATCCGCTGGCCGGCAATGCGCAATATTGGCTGGGCGAGACCTATTATGTCCGCAGCGACTTCAAGAACGCCTCCGTCGCTTTCGCCGAGGGCTATCAGAAATATCCGAAGAGCAGCAAGGCGGCCGACAATCTGCTGAAACTCGGCATGTCGCTCGGCCAGACGGGCCGCAACAACGATGCCTGCACGGCCTTCCGCCAGCTCGACAAGCAGTTCCCTGACGCCTCCCAGGCGATCAAGGACCGCGCCGCCCGCGCCAAGCAGCGCTACAAGTGCA
>CAZUAL010000416.1:0-2778 GCA_964618305.1 uncultured Dongia sp.
GTTGTAGCCGATGCCGGTGGTGCCCCAGAACCATGGCACTGCGTGCTTGTTGCCCGGATCGAACGCGGCAAGCAGTTCCAGAATCTTCGGGTCGAGATTCTTGTAGTTCGGGATCTTCGCCGGGTCGATCTCCTGGTAGATGCCGGCAACGATCTGCCGGCCGAGGAAGGCGCCCGACGGATGAACGAGGTCGTAGCCGGTGCCGCCAGCCATCAGCTTGGCTTCAAGCATCTCGTTCGAGTCGTAGACGTCGTACTGCACCTTGATCCCGGTCGCTTTCTCGAAATCCGGGACCGTTTCCTCGGCGATGTAGTCCGACCAGTTGTAGATGTTCAGCTTGCCGCCGCTCCCCGCCGCAGCCTCGGTGGCCGCCGGCGCGGTTTCCGTGGCGTTCGTGGCGGCAGCGGTCTCAGCCGTGTTGGACGCCGGCGCGGCTTCGGTGGTGTTCGTGGAAGATTGGGTTTCGGCTTCCTTCTTCTCCTCGCCGCAACCTGCAAGCAGCAGCGCGGAAATGAATGCGATCCCGATCAATCTCGACTTTTGCACCATGGCCTCCTGATGTCGTTAACGAGTTGGTTTTGAATGGGGACTGGCGCCCCGCTGGAATAGGCTGGCTTCTGAAAAAGTTAATTTTTGCCCTGCGGCAAGACTCAAACACATTGTCACATGCCGGTGGGTGGTTTTGTCAACCAAGGCCGAAAACTGAACGGCCGGACTATTCGCTCCAATTCTGACCGTCAAGCGTCATCAGGACCGTGTAGAGGTCCGGCCGGCGGTCACGGAAGAGCCCCCAGCCGGCCCTTTGCCGGCGCAGCGCATCGAGATCGAAATCAGCGGTGAGCACAGCTTCCTCATCGTTGGCGGCGGCGATGATCTCGCCCCTTGGCCCGGCGATGAACGAGCGGCCATAGAAATTGATCGAGCAGGTGACGCCATCCTCGCGGCCGATCCGGTTCGAGGCGATGACGGGCACCATGTTGGCAGCGGCATGCCCCTGCATGGCGCGCTGCCAATGGTCGGCGCTGCTGTAGCCGGGGTCGTTCGGCTCGTTCCCGATCGCGGTCGGGTAGAAGAGCAGTTCCGCCCCCATCAGGGCCATGGCTCGGGCGCATTCGGGGAACCACTGGTCCCAGCAGATGCCGCAGCCGATCCTGGCATAAGCGGTGTCCCACACCTTGAAGCCGGTATCCCCGGGGTTGAAGTAGAACTTCTCCTGGTATCCGACACCATCCGGGATGTGAGATTTGCGATAAAGTCCCAACACCTCGCCGTCGGCGTCGATGATCGCCAGCGAATTGTAATAGGCGTTGTTGGCGGCCTCGAAGAAGGAAACCGGCAGAACGACTTCAAGCTCGCGGGCAAGTTCCTGCATGCGGGTGATGGTCGGGTGATCTTCCATCGGCTGCGCCAGGTCGAATAGCTCGGCCAACTGGTCCTTGCAGAAATAGGGCGTCTCGAATAGCTCCTGCAGCTGGATGATCTGCGCGCCGCGCCTGGCGGCCTGCCGCACCAAAGCTTCCGCGCGGTCGACATTTTCGGCCGGATCAGGCGAGCAGGCGAATTGAGTAGTCGCTACTGTGACCGTAGCCATTCACGCATCCCCATTTGCTTGTTCCGGGTCGATTCATAGCCTTTGTCCGGACGCGATCAAGCCTTTCCTCGGATGCAGCCCCTCCTTTAGGAGGACTTGCACAGCATTTTGGAATCGTCACATTGTGTGCTGGGCGGTACGCTTTGCGGCCGCAGCATAGGCGTTTGTGCCTGCTGCTGCCCCGGAACGCGCCGGTCGGCTTCTCGGCCGAACCCCACAAATCCGTTGGGGAAATCGGTCGAACTACAACAATCACTGAATAGTCATTGGGAGGTAATCTGATGCTTCGTCGCAACTTCCTTAAAGGCGCCGGTATCGGCGTCGCCGCGAGCGCCGTCGCAGCGCCGGCCATCGCGCAGAGCACGCCGGAACTCAACTGGCGCCTGACGTCGAGCTTCCCCAAGAGCCTCGACACAATCTTCGGCGCGGCGGAAACTTTCTCGAACTACGTTTCGGAAGCGACCGACGGCAAGTTCAAGATCCAGGTGTTCCCGGCTGGCGAACTGGCGCCGGGCCTGGAAGCCGCCAATGAGGTCGGCAAGGGCTCGGTCGAGATCTGCCATACCTGCAGCTATTATTACTGGGGCAAGGATCCGACCTTCGCCTTCGGCACCGCCGTGCCGTTCGGGCTCAACAGCCGCATGCAGAATGCCTGGATGTATCATGGCGGCGGCATCGACCTCATGAACGAGTTCTATGCCGGCCACAATCTGTTCGGCCTGCCTTGCGGCAACACCGGCGCGCAGATGGGCGGCTGGTTCCGCAAGGAGATCAAGTCGGTCGCGGACCTCAAGGGCGTCAAGATGCGCATCGCCGGCTTCGCCGGAAAGGTGATGTCGGGCGTCGGGGTCGTGCCGCAGCAGATCGCCGGCGGCGAAATCTATCCGGCGCTGGAAAAGGGCACGATCGATGCTGCCGAATGGGTCGGCCCCTATGACGACGAGAAGCTCGGCTTCTACAAGGTGGCGCCATTCTATTACTATCCGGGCTGGTGGGAAGGCGGTGCCTATCTCCACATCATGGTGAATCTGGAGAAGTGGAACGCTCTGCCGAAGAGCTACCAGTCGATCATCCGCGCCGCCGCCCAGGCGACAACGGCGGATACCCAGGCCAAGTACGACTTCCTCAACCCGACGGCGTTAAAGAAGCTGGTGGCTGGCGGGGCCAAGCTGAGGCCCTATCCGAAG